>JBIIYH010000395.1:0-3606 GCA_044346905.1 Pirellulales bacterium | reverse complement strand
TCCAGATCCTTGTTCACGACCGGGCTACCCGAGTTGCCGCCGATGATGTCGGCCGTGGAGACGAAGTTGAAGGGCGTGGCGAGGTCGAGCCGCTCCTTGGCGGTGTGCCAACTGGGGGGCAGGGCGTAGTTTTCCTGGCCGGCGTGGGCCTGTTCGTGGGCGAATGCGCCGCCGAAATCGGTCCAGGCGGGAACCTGCCGGCCGTCTTCCTGGTAGCCCTTGACCGCCCCGAACGCCAGCCGCAGCGAGAAGGTGGCGTCGGGATAGGCCGAGGTGCCGCGGGTGGCGAAGATGGTGGTGGCGACCTCGGCATAGGCCTGCCGTTCGAGCTCATCGAGCTCGTCGCTCACCTGCCGGTGGCGGCGAATGTCGGGATCCAGCTGCCGGGCCAGCGCGACCAGCGGGTCGGTGCTGTCATGGACGCCCGCGGGGCCGCTCGCGACGACCGCCCGGCGGGCCGCGACGGAGGCGAGCGTCGTGCCGGCGACCAGCTCCGCGGCCCGTTCCAGCGGCGGCTTGCCGGCCAGCATCGTGGCGCAGACCGGGTCGTCGGCCCCGCGGAGCTCGATCATCCGGGTCAGCGACTCGGCCAACAGCATCTGCTCGAGGTCGGGGTAGATCGGCGCCTCGGAATAGAGCTGCTGTTCGACCGAGGCCCGGCCCGCCGCGGCGTACTCTGGCAGCCGCTCCTCCGAGGGCCTTTGATCCTCCGCGACCAGTTGCACGATCGTCTGGGCGATCCCGAACAGCTGCGAATTCGGCGCGGCGGACGTGGTGAGCGTCTCCGCCCGCCGCTCTTGGAGCTTGGCGATCCGCTCCCAGGCGGCGGCCGAGGGGGCCAGCCGCGGGTCGGCTTGCACCTGGGCGAGCAGCGCCCGTTCGGCCTGTTCCTTGGCCGCGAAGATGGCGGGATCCTGCAGTCCTTGGAGCCGGCCCAGGGACACCTTGCGGGCATTCTGCACGCCGAACAGCTCGTCCTGGGCCCGGCGGGCGGCTTCCGGCCCGGCCAGGCTGAACTGCTGCAGGGCGATCTCCCGCCGGCACAGCGAGTTGACGGCGAACGGCACCCGGTGATCCCGCTGAAACTTCAGGGCCGCGACGGTGAGGAGCCGGCTGGTGCGGCCCGGGTTGCCGGCCACGAACGTGAGCTCACCCTCGGCCGGGCCATTCGCCGACCAGCGGAGAAAATGCTCGATCTTCGCAGGGCGGCCCTCCTCGTAGACGCGGAAGATGCAGGCGTCGAGGTTGTATCGCGGGTATTCGAAGTTGTCGGCGTCGCCGCCGAAGAAGGCGATCGCCGCCTCCGGGGCCCAGACCAGCCGCACGTCGGTGTACTTCTTGAACTGATACAGGTGGTAGCGGCCGCCGCCGTAGAGCGTGATCACGTTACACCGCAGCCCGGTCTCATCGCTGGCGGCCTGCTCGATCCTGGCGATCACGGCCCGGCGGGCGGCCACAGCCTGCTCAGGGCCGAGATCCGCCGGCACGGCGGCGGTGACTTCCGCGGTCACGTCGCGGATCGCGACGAGCTGATTGAGCTCCAGGTCCGGCGCCGCGAGCTCGTCGGCCGTGGTCCGGGCCAGGAAGCCGTCCTCGAGGATGTTCCGCTCGGGCGTCGAGAGCTTGAACAGCGTGTCGGAGCCGACGTGGTGGTTGGTCAGCACCAGGCCGTTCGAGGAGACGAAAGACGCCGAGCCGCCCACGTTGAAGCGGACGCACGACTTCATCAGCCGCTCGGCCCACTCGTCGGTGACGGTGATGCCGTAGGTCTCCTGGAGCTGCTGTTTGGGCAGGTCGTTGAACAGCCACATCCCCTCATCGGCGGCGGCCGGTCCGGCGGCCAGCAGGCCCCCGACGAGCAGGGTGGGCAGCGAGCGGAGGGCAGACGTCATACCGGGGGCTCCGAGAGGGCGAGGGGCAGCGGGCTCACAATCTGGAACCAACGACCCACGATCGCAAGTGTCGTCGATTTGATGGCAATGGCTGACCATGGCCGATCCGAGAACTGGAAGCTGCGTTGGGGGCGGCAGATTGGAAAGGTCCCTGGCGGCGGGCCGCAAGACGTCATGGGGCGGCCCGCAACCCGCTGACGATAGCAATCAGCGGCTCGCGACCCTACGCGAACCACACCGCTGGATTCTATCGCGAGTCCGCTGCATCGCTTGGTTCGCGGCGAATCGATGGCAGCCTATCGGACCGCTGAACTCGAAAACACCACCCACAGCGATGCAGCGTGAAGCGCGCTGATAACCAGATTCCACCAAGGAATGGGATTTCTTGCATCCGCGACAAAGAACAGCGTTAGCAGTTTGTAGAGCATCTGGAGCGGCAACAGGACGACGACAATATTCATGCGCAGCGGCGCGACCACCAACGCCACTGCGCTTATTGCAGCAATCGCTAAGTACAGGCACGACAGGATTCGTCGCGAGGGCGTATCCGGCCCGAAAACTACATCGATTTTCGGGAGAAGCGAGTCGAGGTTAAATCCCGTCGCAAGGCCGAAGAAGCCAGCGACGAGCACATTCACGACCAGGGATGCGACGATGATCGACATGGAAATGACGGACTCTGCACTGCGAACGCGAGCAATCAGCGGCTCGCGACCTTACCCGACCCATACCGCACTATTTTTTCGCGAGTCCGCTGCATTGCGTTGTTCGCCCTTCCTGGGCGATCACTCAACGCTTTGCGAACCCCGCCTGCCCACGGCATACAGAACAATGAGCAGGATGAAATAAAGGGCGATAAGGCCCGTCTGCATCCAATAGGCAATGGGCGATCGACCATCCAGCACCGTTTCGAGGGCATCGGAACCATTGACGGCGCTCAGGCCGAGCACGGTGACGCCAAGCGCCACGAGCGCAGCGGGAACCGCGCTCCGATCCAAAGCCGCGTTCACAAAGAGGCAAATGTATGCCACGACGGCGAAGGAGATGATCTTGTCCTGATAGGCATAGAAGGGAACGTCGTAGTAGACAAACAGCAGCGGGTATTTCAGACCGAAGAAGTGAGCCACCGCCATGCAGCAGAAGTAGGCTGCGCCCGCCCACAAGGCGAGCCGAAGCAGCACGGGAGGCGGATTGCGATTGCTCATTAGACGATTGAATCCCGGCGAACGCGAGCAATCAGCGGCTCGCGACCTTGGGCTTTCCATCACGCCCGGCTTTATTGCGAGTCCGCTGCATCGCGTTGTTCGGAATTGATGCGATCCCCCCACCGCCAACTTGGCGGCTCCCCTGTTATCCAACACATGAGAACTAACGCGCACGTCGCGACGACAACTCCGCATACGAAAGCGGCTGGGCTATTTGACGGGCGAGCGAAAATGCTCACCGTCACCAACGCCAGCAAATACGCCGCGAGAACCACCCATCCTTGCCATCGGATGGGAATCCCCCACCCCCATCCATATGTTTTTGCCGGAAACCAGTAGTTGTCGGAAGAACCCATAGCCTGTGTCACCGTCGAGTGATCCTAACGCGAGCGTTGAGCGGCTCGCAGCCAAGCGATTGTCCACACCGCCGGGCTTTATCGCGAGTCCGCTCCAACGCCTTGTTATGCGCTTTCACGCTGCGAAACGGGCTGCAACTCAAAAATGCGCGC
>JBIIYH010000146.1:0-6551 GCA_044346905.1 Pirellulales bacterium | reverse complement strand
AGGGCTGGTCCTCCCAGAGGAGCTCCTGGATGCGGGCGTACTTCTCGGCCCGCTTGGCCCGGTCGACCTCGGTGCGGCCCTCCACGAACAGCCGATCGACCTCAGGATTGGAGTAACTGCCGAAGTTTCGACCCTCAGCGGTGGCCCAGATGTTGGACGAGGTGTCGGGGTCGGCGCCTGCGCCCCAGCCGCCGAACGAGGCGTCGAACTTCTTCTCGAGCATCAACTGTTGCAGGACGGTGAACTCCGTCGGCTTGACGTTCACGCGCACGCCGATCCGCTCCAGGCTCTGCTGCAAGAGCGTGCAGATCTCCAGAGCCATCGGCTGCTGGCCACAGAGAATCGTGAACTCGAAGGGCACGCTCGCCCCGTCGATCTCGCGGTCGCGGACCCCGTCGTTGTCGCGGTCGATCCAGCCGGCCTCGTCGAGCAGGGCCTCGGCCCGATCGAGGTCCTGCCGGTAGGGCTCGATCGGCTTCTTGGTGGCCATCCAGGCCGAGGGATGGAAGCAGCCCGTGCAGGGCGTGTAGAGGCCGTGGCAGATCGTGCCCAGCATCCGCTCGTGGTCGAAGGCGTGTCCCATCGCCCGGCGGACCCGACGATCGGAAAAGAAGGGGCTCTTTGTGTTCCAGCCGAAGTGGAAGGAGACCCACTCCGGGGCCGTGGCCTTGGTGTTCTTGGCGTAGAAATCATCGCCGATGGTCTGCGTGGTCCACTGCTCGGGCGTGAGGGCCATCTCGTCGATCTCCCCCTTCTTGAGCGCCAAAAGCGCCGTGTTGGGATCCTCCAGGATCCGGAACCGGACCTCGCCGAAGAAGGGCTTCTCCCGCACCTGCTTGCCGCCGACGGTGTGCCAGCTCGCGCGGGCCTTGAGCACGATCTCCTGGCCGCGGACCCGCGACACGATCTCGTAGGCGCCGCCACAGACCGGCTTCGCCTCGAGCTCGACGTGCCGGGGGCTGTCCTTGAGCGTCGTGTCCTGCTCCCAGGTCTCGCCGTAGACGTGCCGGGGAATGATCGGGAAGTTGATGTTCCAGACGTTGGTGGCCAGCGGCTCCTTGTGGAAGAACACGAGCGTCCGGTCGTCGTAGGCGTGGACGCCACGGAGCTGATCGGTGCCGCTGCGGACGGCCGGCACAGGCACCCGCTCGTCCATGATCAGCCTGTAGCTGAAGGCCACGTCGTGGGCCGTGATCGGCTGGCCGTCGCTCCAGACGAGATCATCCCGGAGCACCACCTTGTCGAGCATGCCGTCGACGCTCGTCTGCCAGGTCGCGACCGTCTCGGCGGCGGCGAAGGGCTCGAGATGGCGGTCGAAGGAGAACAGCCCGAAGCCCGTCAACCCGAGCACATCCTGCTCGGCCGCTGAACTTGCCAGGACCGGATTGGTGCTGTTGAGATCGACCGCCAGATGACGGTCGATCCGGGCGGCATAGTCGGCCTCCCCCGGGGCGGGCAGCCGGCCCAGGCCGGAGAGGATTTTGTCGTTGTTCTCGACCGAGTCGTTCTCGATCGCGAGGGCCTCGGCCGCCGTGGCCAGCAGCGGCTCCTGCTCGAGTTCCTTGGCCAACTCGGCCAGGGCGTCGCGGACCGGCCGGTCGATCCACTTCGTGTCGCGATCGAGGGCCTCGAGTGGCGGCGGGGCGAAGGGGGCTGCGGAGGGCGGCGTCGGCTTGCCAGCGGCATCCTCGGCAGGGGCCGCGGGCTGCGGGGCCGCCGCTGGTTGCTTCTCCGGCTCCGGCTGCGTGAGCACCGGCTCGGGCTTGAGCTCAGGCTGTTTCGCCTTTGGGCCGCAGCCGGCCGCGGCCAGCGTTACCAAGCAGGCCGCAAGGCACCAGGCCAGGCCGCGGGCCACACGAACGGACTGGTGAAAACAGGGACGGCGGGCCGGCATGCCTGGCTCCCAGGGTTTTGGGCCGCGAAAGCCGAGATGCTACGGCGGCCGCGGCTGTCGGGTCAACCGCGGGGCGGAACGTGCGTCAGCCGGGAAACCGGTGGCCGAGCTTCTCCCGCTTGGTGGCCAGATACTTCTCGTTGTGCTCGTTGACCGGGGGCAGGATCGGCACCTGGTCCACCACCTCCAAGTCGAAGCCGCCGTAGATGAAGGCGTCGGTCTTCTTGGGGTTGTTGGTGAGCAGGCGGACCTTCGAGAGCCCGAGATCCTTGAGCAGCTGGATCCCGACGCCGTAGTCGCGGGCGTCGGCCTTGTAACCGAGCGCGAGGTTGGCCTCGACGGTGTCGAGCCCCTGATCCTGCAGGGCATAAGCCTTGATCTTTTCAACCAGCCCGATCCCGCGGCCCTCCTGCGGCAGGTAGACGAGCACGCCCGTGCCCTCGCGGCCGATCATGTCGAGAGCCATGTGGAGCTGGTCGCCGCAGTCGCACCGCAGGCTGTCGAGCAGGTCGCCGGTGAAGCAGGAGGAGTGGAGCCGGACCAGCGGCGCGGCCACCTTCGTGGGGTCGCCCATCACGAGCACGATCGGCTGCTGGCTCTCGAACCTGACGCCGTACCCGATGATCCGAAACCGGCCATACTTCGTGGGCAGCTCGGCCTCGGCGATCCGCTCCACGAGCTTCTCGCGGGCCCGCCGCTGGCGGATCAGCTCCTCGATCGAGATGATCTCGAGATTGTGCTCGGCGGCCAGGGCGAAGAGCGTGTCGCGGTCGGCCCGGTTGCCCTCGGCGTCGAGGATCTCGCAGAGCACGCCCGCCGGCGGGCGGCCGGCCAGGCGGGCGAGATCCATGGCCGCCTCGGTGTGGCCGGCCCGCCGGAGCACGCCCCCCTCCTTGGCCACCAGGGGGAAGAGATGGCCGGGGCGGACGAAGTCGGCGGGCTTGCTCTCGGGGTCGAGGATCGCCGCGATGGCGGTGGCCCGCTCGGCGGCGGTGATCCCGGTGCGGGCGGTCTTGTGGTCCACAGGCACCGTGAAGGCGGTGCCCAGGGGCGTGGAGTTGGCCGGGCACATCATCGGCAGGTCGAGCCGCCGGGCCACGTCGGGCAGGATCGAGAGGCAGACCTGGCCGCGGCCCTGGGAGATCATGAAGTTCACGATCCCCGGCGTGGCGGCGTCGGCGGCGCACACGAAATCTCCCTCGTTCTCCCGGTCCTCGGCGTCGACGACGATCACCACCTCGCCGCGGGCTATTGCCGCCACGGCGGCGTCGATCGAGGAGAAGCGAGCTGGCATGAGCGCGAGGCCTGGCGGGGCGCCGCTCCATGCGACGCTGCTTTGATTATAGGATGGCGGAGCGGGCCGCCGACCGCCGTGCTTCGGCCGCCCTGTTTTTTCAGCAGGCCGCCCATGCTCGACCGCGAGGAATACATCGAACAGGCCTACCTGTTCCGGTCGTTCGGGGAGCGGATCGTGGCCGGGATCGCGGCCCAGGAGGCGCTCGCCGCGATCGGCCAGGAGGTGCTCGCCACCTCGAAGCTGCCACTGGCGATCGACTACCTGGTCGGCGAGTTGAAACTCGTCGGCACGCTCTCCACGGCGCTCGCCCGGCTGCCCCACTACTTCACCGCCTTCCAGACCTTCGTGATGGCCCGGGCGGAGGAGGAGGGGGGGCGGTTCGACATCCGCACGGCGCTGGCGATGCTCGAGCGGGAGGCGACCTACAGGGCGGAGGGGGCCTCGCCGCAGGGCCTGTTCTTCTATCGCTTCGAGTGCCTGTCGCGAAACCGGCTCGACTACGGCCGGGGCCTCGCCGCCGCGGCCGCCGACGACATCTTCGACGCCGACTGGCAGGCCTGGATCACCACGGTGGGCCGGCAGGTGGGGCTGATCGACCTCGCTGATCTCGTCTTCGTCCGCAGCCCGGAGTATTGGCGGCTCGAGAAGCGCGAGGCGCTCCTGGCGGGCCGCTCGGAGCCCGTGCCCGACCGCCCGATCCTGTTCGGCGAGAAGGAGGGGCGGATCGCGCGGGCCAATCGCGGCAAGGAACCGCTCTTCTTCTTCGCCGCGCTCCAGCGTCAGCTTGGCTACCCGTCCGTGCCCCGCGTGAAGCCGGCCGCCCCCTCGCAGGAGTCGCCGGCGATGCTGGCCCGCCGACTCGAACGACTGGAGATGCGGCTGAAACTGCTGGAGGAGGAGGGCCGGGGCGGGATCGACCTCTCCCGGTTCGACCCCAAGAACTTCCCCGGCATCCGCGACGAATCATGACCGCAGCCGCGCGGGTTCGTGACGACCTGACGGCGCTCAGTGAAGCGGCGATCGCGGCGGTGCTGCCCGAGCAGCTCGTCGCCCGCCGGCTCACGGTGGTCGCCGATGAGTTCCTGCTCGACGGCCGGCCGCTCGATCCTCCGCTCCTGGTCGGCCCGGGCCGGATCGCGGTCGTGGGGGGCGGCAAGGCCGCGGCGGGCCTGGCGGCCGGGCTTGGGGCGATGCTCGCGGCCGGCGGGATCGCCGGCGGCCGGATCGTCGGCCTCGTCAGCGTGCCCGAGGGAGCGGGCCGGAAGGTGGCCGGGGTCGAGGTTCGCGAGACGAGGGCCCCCGCCGAAAACCTGCCCACGCCCGCGGCGGTGGCCGCCACGCGGGAGATGCTCGCCCTGCTGGCGACGCTCGGACCCCACGACCTGGCCGTGGCGGTCGTGAGCGGCGGTGGCTCGGCGCTCCTGGCAGCGCCGCGGGCCGGGGTGTCACTCGAGGAGAAGATCGCACTCACGCGGTTGCTCTCGGCCGCCGGCGCCGGGATCACCGAGCTCAACCTCGTCCGCCAGGCGATGAGCGATGTCAAGGGAGGCGGCCTGGCCCGGGCCTGCGCGGCCGGCCGGCTGCTCGTGCTCGTGCTCTCCGATGTGATTGGCGACCCGCTCGAGTTCATCGCCTCGGGGCCGTGCATGCGCCTGGCCGCCTCCGCGGCCGCGGCGGTCGCCGTGCTCGAACGGTTTGGCGGCACCGGAGCGGCGCCCCGGTTGACGGCCCTGCTTCGGGCCGAGGCTGCCCGCGCGGATGCCGGCAAAGCCGCGGCCGGCGGCTCGGCGCCCGGAACCGGGACTGAGGCTGGAACTGGTCCGGCGGCTCGAGCGGGATCGTGGACGACGCCCCGCGGTTGCCGCGTCGAGCACGTGCTCCTCGGCACCAACGCCACCGCCGTCACCGCGGCCGCCCGTGCCGCCGAGCGGCTCGGCTACGAGGTCACGGCGCGGCCGGCCGCTTCGGCAGCGCAGGAGACCGCCGACGAGGTGGGCCGCCGGCTGTTCCGCGACGGGCAGGCCCTCGCCCGAGCCGCCGCGGCCGACGGCCGGCCCAGAGCGATCGTCGAAGGGGGCGAGGCAGTCGTGCGGCTGCCGGCCAACCACGGCCACGGGGGCCGCAATCAACAGACGGCCGCGGCGGCCCTCGCCGCGGGCGAGCAGGCGGGCGGCTGGCCGGCAGGGCTCCTGGTCGCGAGCCTCGGCACCGACGGCGAGGACGGCCCGACCACGGCGGCTGGCGGCTTTGCCGACGCGAACGTCGTCGCTCGTGTCGCCACGCTCGGCCTCGACGCGGCCGCCGCGGTGGCCCGCTGCGACGCCTTGCCGCTCTTGGAAGCGGCCGGCGGCCTGATCGTCACCGGCCCGACCGGCACGAACGTGGCCGACGTCAGGATCGTGCTGGCGCGGCCGTGACCAGCCTCACACGTCGCAGAGTTCGACGGCCTGCTTCAGGCCGGCGAGCGGGTCGCGGGTGGGGATGAACTCCTGCCCGACGTAGCCCGCATAGCCGATCTCGACGAGCTTCCGCATGATCGGCGGGTAGAGAATCTCCTGGTTGTCGTCGAGCTCGGCCCGGCCGGGATTGCCCGCGGTGTGGACGTGGCCGATCACGTCCTTGCACTGCTCGATCCGGCGGATCACGTCGCCGTTCATGATCTGCACGTGGTAGATGTCAAACAGCATCTTGACCCGCTCCGAGCCGACGCGGCGGATGATGTCGGCCACATAATCCACATCGTCTCCCTGGTAGCCCGGGTGGCCCTTCATGGGGTGCGAGTCGTCGCGGGTGTTCAGGTGCTCGAGGCAGATCGTGACCCCCTGCTTCTCGGCGTGGGGGGCGAGCTCTTTGAGCGCCTTGACGCAGTTGTCGGCGCCCTCCTCGAGCGAGATCTCGCCGCTGGTGGGATCGTCGGCGTCTCGCCACTTGTAGCCCGTGAAGGCGATCACGGCCGGGAAGCCGGCCTCGGCTGCCGCGTCGATCATCTCGCCGGTGCGGGCGAGCACCTCCTCGTGGTAGCGGGGGTTGTTGAGGCCCCGCATGAAGGGCGCGCCCGGCATCCCGTTGGGGACGATCGCGCTGGTGAGGCCGTGCTTCTTGATCGTCGGCCAGGTCTCGGGCGGGGCCAGTTCGATCGACGAAACACCGAGATCCGTGGCCACCCGGCAGGTCTGCTCGATGTCCCATTTGTCTCCGGCGACGTTGAAGCACCAGAACACGATCGACTGCTTGATCCGGCCCTTGCGGTCGGCCGGGGCGGCGGTCGCCGGCAGCGCGGTTGCGAGCGGGCCGGCTCCGATGGCGGCGGCTGCTGCGAGCAGGTCACGGCGATTGAGTGGCGTGGGCATGAGGGGCCTC
>JBIIYH010000022.1:0-20035 GCA_044346905.1 Pirellulales bacterium | reverse complement strand
TGTTGGCGGCTGGCCAGGCGATCGGCCAGCGCGACCAGCGAACCGCTGCCGCGGCCGAGCACGTTGTCGCCGGCCGGGTCGAGCCGAAACGCAGGCCCGGGCCGGCCTGCGATCTGCAGCACGACCGTGGCCGCGACGGGTGGGGCGGGGTGGGGGTCGGACACGGGCGGGAGCGGGGCGGGATTGAACGACGATGGTTTATAGCCGAAGTCGCCCCCGAGCCGCCCCGCGGGCTTTCCCGTGGCCAGTGGCTACCATGCTGGGTGATGACGACGCCCGTGCGAACCAACTCCGGCTTCGAGGTAACCTCCCCGCGGCGGGCCTTCGGGCCAGGCCGCGGTGTGCTCGTGGTCGGTCACGGCACCGCCGACCCGGTGGGCGCCGCTGAGACTCGCCGGGTGGCCGATCTGGTGGCCGAGTCGCTGCCCGACACTCCCGTGACCCTCGGGTTTCTGGAGGTGATCGGGCCCACGATCGCCGATGCCTTGGCCGAACTGGCCACTGCCGGCTGCCGCGAGGTGGTGGCTGCGCCGCTCTTGCTCTTCGAGGCGGGCCACGCCAAGCGGGATGTGCCCGAGGCGATCGCGGAGCCGGCGGCGGCCCGGGGGATCACGGTCGTTCGCGCGGGCCCCTTGGGCTGCCATCCGGCGATCGTCGAGTTGGCGAGACGCCGCCGGGCCGAGGCGATCGCGGACCGCGGGGCGGTGACTGCGGCCGAGACGGCCCTGGTGATGGTGGGGCGGGGTTCGAGCGACCCGACGTCGCCGGCGCAACTGGCAGACTTCACCACAGCGACGCTCGCCGGGGAGTCACGGCCCCAGCGGGTGCTGAGCGGATTTGTGGCCGCCGCGAGACCAAGTGTCCCGGAGGCGCTCACGGAGGCCGCCGGACCGTCCGCAGGTGGGATCCGCAGAATCATCGTGCAGCCACACCTGCTGTTCCGCGGCCACGTGGAAGAGCAGGTGGCTGCCGCCGTCGCAGCGGCCCAGGCGAGCCGGCCTGAGTTGGAATGGCTCACCGTGGCGCGGCTCGGCCCCGACCCGCTCGTGGTGCGCGCGGTCATCGACCGGGCTGCGGAGGCGGCGGCCTTCGCCGTCGGCCGCGGCTGAAACCGGCGGCGGAACACCGGGGAATAATGTCTCGCCAAACCGGCGGCGAGTCGTCACAATGGCAGATTGCGACGGCGCGTGAGACCAGAACCCCAAGGAGCCACAGCGTGAGCGGCATCCCCACCCCGAAAACCGGGCTGTCCTGGCTTGGCACCCTGACCGCCATCGTGCTGGCCTCCATCGCCGCGCCGGGCTTGGCCGAGGAGCCGCCCCGCCCGGTCGGTCTGCAGGCGACCGTCGCCGCTCCGGCCGTCCCCCAGCCGGGTTCCAACGACCGCCATATCGCCGTGGCCGTCCGCCGTCATCTGGAGCGGGAGCACTTCCTGCGGCGACCGATCGACGACGGGATCGCCCGGCTCTGGTTCGACGCCTTCCTCGAGTCGCTCGACCCGATGAAGGTCTACTTCCTGCAGTCCGACATCGACCAGTTCATGGCCAAGCGGGACACGCTCGACGACAGCGTGAAGAAGGGCGACGTCAGCTTCGCCTACGAGGTGCTGGAGCGATTCCTCCAGCGGATCGACGAGCGGCTCCCCGCGATCGAGCGGCTGATCGACGCCCCGCATGATTTCACCCAGGACGAATCGATCGTGATCGACCGCAAAGCCACGGCCTGGGCCAAGACCGAGGCCGAACTCGACGACACCTGGCGGAAGCGGATCAAGTACGACCTCCTGCTGCAGAAGATGGAAAAGACTCCGCCCGAGGAGGCCAAGGACAAGCTCCACCGCCGCTACAAGAGCTTCGTCAAGCGGATGCACCAGATGACGGCCGACGAGTTGCTCGAGACCTACCTCTCGTCGCTCACGGCCAGCTTCGACCCCCACACGAGCTTCATGTCGCCCGGCACCCTCGAGAACTTCGAGATCGGGATGCGGCTTCAGCTCGATGGCATCGGCGCCCAGCTCAAGAGCGAGGACGGCTACACCACGATCGTGGAACTGACGCCGGGCGGGGCGGCCGATCGCGACGGCCGGCTCAAGGCCAAGGACAGGGTGGTCGGCGTGGGTCAGGGCTCCGAGGGTGAGATCACCGACACGGTCGACATGAACCTCAACGAGGTCGTCAAGCTGATCCGCGGCAAGCGGGGCACGATCGTGCGGCTGAAGGTGATCCCGGTCGGCGCGACGGCCCCGAAGATCTACGACATCACGCGGGACAAGATCGAGCTCAAGGATGCCGAGGCCCGCGGCGAGATCATCGAGCACGGCAAGAAGTCCGACGGCTCCCCTTTCCGGGTCGGCGTGATCAACCTGCCGAGCTTCTACATGGACATGGCGGGGGCTCAGCAGGGGCAAGCCGACTTCAAGAGCTCCACGCGGGACACCCAGCGGCTGCTGGAGGACTTCCGGCAGAAAGGGGTCGATTGCGTCGTGCTCGACCTGCGGAACAACGGCGGCGGCTCGCTGCCGGAGGCGATCAAGCTCACGGGCTTGTTCATCGACCGGGGGCCGGTGGTGCAGATCAAGGACGCCGACCAGCAGGTCCGCCCCTACGACGACGTCGATCACGGCGTGGTCTGGGACGGTCCGCTCGTCGTGCTCACCAACAAGTTCAGCGCCAGCGCCAGCGAGATCCTGGCCGGCGCGATCCAGGACTACCGCCGTGGGCTGATCGTGGGCGACGACGCCACGCACGGCAAGGGCACGGTGCAGAGCCTGCTGGACCTGGGCCGGCAACTGTTCCGGCGATTCGACAACGCCCCGTCGCTCGGCGCGATCAAGATCACGATGCAGCAGTTCTACCGGCCGAGCGGCGCCAGCACGCAGCTCGAGGGGGTCAAGAGCGACGTCACCCTCCCGAGCATCACGACCCACCTCCCGGTCGGCGAGAGCGATCTTGATCATGCCATCCCCTTCGATCGCGTGCCGGCGGCCCGCTATGAGCCGACGGGCCAGGTCACGGAAGCCGTGATCGAACTCCTTAGGAAGCGGTCGGCGGAGCGGGTGGCGGGCGACGAGAAATTCAAGGAGCTCACGGTCGACATCGACCGCTACAACAAGCGGAAGGACGAGAAGACGATCTCGCTCGCGGAGGCCGAGTTCACGCGGCAGTGGAACGAGGGCAAGAAGGCCGAACAGGAGGAGGAGGAGAAGCTCGAGCAGGCGGAGTTGTCCAAGCGGCCGGTGGTGAAGCGCGACTACTACTTCGACGAGGCGATGAACGTGACGATCGACTACCTGCGGGCCCTCGCGGGGGCGGGGGGCATCGCCGAGGCGGCTCAAGCCGCCCAGGCCAAGCCGCAAAAGGAGCCCGTGCCCGTGCTCCAGTAGCACGTGGCTTCACGCAGGCCTGTACGTCACGAGCCTGCGACGAGCTGCGGCAGGGCCGCCAGCGCGTCGGGCCAGACGGGGCTGATTCCAAGGTCGGCCCACACGAGCGACGAGTCGACCCGCTTGTCGCCGCCGCGGCTCCGCGGGGCCGAGTCGTCCCAGGTTGGCGGCGGTGCGGCGGCGAGTTCCGCGAGCCGGCCGTACCAGTCGCGGCGGCGGACGGGCGTGCCGTCGGAGACGACGTAGAGCTGGCGCGGGGCCGGGGTGTCGGCGACGGTGGCGACGACCTGTGCCGCATCGTCCACGTGCACGAGGTTCAGCCAGCTGTCGGGGTCGGTGGCGATCGTCCGGCCCGCCCGCAAATCCGCCAGCCGCGGGAGCCGCCCCGGGCCGTAGAGCCCAGCGAATCGCAGGGCCGTGCCGGGGCCGGCCGGATGGTTTGCCAGCAGTTGCTCGGCGGCCACGAGCACGCGGCCCGCCTCGCGGGAGGGATCGGGGGGCGTGGCCTCCGAGACGATCCCGCCCCGCTCATCTCCCCAGACACCGGTCGAACTCGAGAAGATGACCCGCGGTCGAGAGCCGCCGGCGTGGGCCGCAGCCAGCAGTTTCTCGAGGCCGGCGACGTGCACGGCGTGATAGCTGGCCCCGGCCGAGCGGTCGAAGCCGACCGCCCAGAAGATCGTGGCCACGCCCGGGGCGCTCTCGGCCAAGAGCCGCTCCCAGCCCGGGCTGTCCGCGGTGACGTCGAGGATCAAAGGCTCGATGCCGGCCGCCGCGAGCGTCTCGGCCCGCGCCGGCGACCGCGTCACGGCCACGACCCGGTCACCGCGATCCAGCCAGCGGCGGGCCAGCCGCTCGCCGAGATAGCCGCAACCGACCACAAGCCGAAGCGGGGGGGGTGCAGGGGGCATTTGATCATCTTATCGCGAGGGCTTGGATCGGCTCAGGGATCGTTCGCGAGAGGCTGCTGCCGATCGAGCCAGGAGGCGAGGATCACCTGGGCTGCGACGGCGTCGCTGCGGCTCTTCTTCTGGCCGCGGCTCAAGCCCACGCCGGCCAGCTTGCCGGCCGCCTCGTGGGAGGTGAGCCGCTCGTCCTCGAAGGCGACGGGCAGGCCGGTGAGCCGGCCCAGCCAGGCCGCGAACCGCTCCACCTCGGCCGACATCCCGCTCGGGCTGCCGTCGGCGTGCAGCGGCAGCCCCACCACGAAGCCGACCAGTTCCTCCCGCTCGGCGAGCCGCGTGAAGAACACCGCGTCGGCGGCGTGGTCACCCGCGGTCTCGTGGAGGCACAAGGGACTGGCGATGATCCGGCAGGCATCGCACACGGCCACCCCGATCTTGCGTCGGCCGTAATCGATGCCCGCGACGCGGCCGGCAGGGATCGGCTGCGACACCGGGCCGCTCATCGGGCCGCCTGCGGAGCGGTGGCGGGAAATCGGCCCGTCTTCAGGAACGAGACGGTGGCTCGCTGCACGGCCGGATCCCGCATCATCGCGGCGTGGTGAACCGGCACGAGCAGAAAGTCGCGAGCGCCGGGCAGCCGGGTCTCATCGACGCAGACCACTGCGTCGTCGTCGCCCGCTAGAAGCGTGCTGTAGCCGGTGTCGTCCCCCTTGCCCCCCGCCACGATTCCGAACTCGCAGGCGGGCACGGCGAGCCGGGGTGCCACCCGGGACCAGTCGAAGACGAGTTCGCGGGCGGAGCCCTCGACGTGGTCGGCCAGGCCCCAGAGCCCCGCTGCCATCCGGGCCAGCCGCGAGCCCTGGTTCGGCGGCCCGAGCATCACCACGCGGTGCACCCGCTCCCGGTCGGCCGGAGCGGCCATCGCCAGCCAGCGGCGCACGACGATGTTGCCGAGGCTGTGGCCGACGAAGCTGACCGGCGCGGTGGCCGGAAGCCCCGCGACGACCTCGGCGAGTGCGGCGCCGTGGTCATCGAGCTTGGCGGTGACACTGGCGTAGCCGAAGGAGATCACGGCGGCGTCGACGGCGGTCTCGAGGTGCTCGGCCAGCGGCCGCATCGAGTCGCGGCCCTCGCCGAGGCCGTGGAGCAGGATCACCGTCGGCCCGGCGTGGGGCGGGATCGTGCCCTCGGCCACGAGTACGGCAAAGGCCCGCCGGCATTCCTCCTCGCTCCCCTCGCGGACCGTGCCGTCGGCCGGATCGAGGATCCGGCAGCGGCCGTCGCCCGAGTGCCGCTGCACCCGCCAGTCGTGACGCACCGCCACGTCGCTCCAGCAGAGGGCCTCACGCGAGCGGCGAAATGCAGCCAGCCAGCCGGCATCGCGGGCGGCCACGTCGGCGTCGGCGGCGGGCGCCGCCCGGGCCGGGGTCGGGGCCGCTCCCGCGAGCACCGCGGCTGCCAGGACCAGTCCCGCTCCACGCATCAGAGAAACTCCGACCAACCACGCCGCTCGAGTTCGGCCACCACCTGCTTCACCTCCTCCTCGCGGGAGCGGTCGGCCACGAGGGTGGCGTCGGGGGTGTGCACCACCAGCATATCCTCGAGGCCGAGCGTGACGACCAGGTGGTCGTCGCCCGTCTGGACGATCGTGCCCCGCGAGCCCAGGTCGAGGTGGCGGCCGATGAAGGTGTTGCCGGCGGCGTCGGCGGCCCGCTGCCGGGCCACGGCCGACCAGCCCCCGAGGTCGTCCCAGCCGAACGGGGCCTCGATCACGGCCACGTCCGCGGCATGCTCCAGCACGGCGTAGTCGATCGAGGTTCCCTTGATCGCGGCGAACTCGGCGGCGAACACGCGGTCGCGGTCGGGGCCGTCCCAGGCGGCGGCGATCTTCTCGAGGTGCGCCAGGCACTCGGGCTGCCGCTCGCGAACCGCCGCCAGAATCGTGGCCGCCTTCCAGACGAAGATTCCCGCGTTCCAGAGGTAGGTGCCGGCGGCGAGGTATTCGGCCGCCACGGCCGCCGGAGGCTTCTCCTTGAACCGGGCCACGATGTGCGCCGGCGCCTCGCCGGGGCCGACCGGCAGCGGCTCGCCCTGCTGGATGTAGCCGAAGCTTTCGGCGGGGTAGGTGGGGCGGATGCCGAAGGTGACGAGCCTGCCGGGTGCCGCGGCCACGATCGCCTCGGCCTGGCGAATGGCCGCCCGGAACTTCTCGGGCGGCCGGATCACGTGATCGGAGGGCATCACCACCATCGTGGCGTCGGGATCGCGGCGGGCCACGAGCAGGGCGGCCAGGCCGATGCAGGGGGCGGTGTCCCGCTTGCAGGGCTCGCCGACGAGGCCCGCTTCGGGCACGGACGGCAGCTGGCGGCGGGCGGCGTCGAGCAGCCGCGCTGCGGTGACCACCATCGTCCGCTCGGGCGGCACGAGCGAGTCGAGCCGGGCGACCGTGTCCTCGAGGAGGGTCCGCTGGCCGGCCAGCGGCAGCAACTGCTTGGGAAGGGCCGCCCGACTGGCCGGCCAAAACCGGGTTCCCGATCCGCCGGCCATCACGATCGCGTGGAGCATGCTCGTCTCGATCTCCTGAAGGAAGAGGGCAGTTGGCCGCCCGCAGACGGGCCCGATCAGCCCCCGCGCACCCAGTGCCAGAACAGCAGGGCCAGCAGGGGGAAGCCCACGAAGATCACCCCGTAGGTGAAGAGCGTGGTCCAGATGTGGGTCGGCCAGCGTGCCATGCGGTGTCTTGGTGGGGTGTGGAGGGTGGGGGGGTCAGGCCGGTCGAACGGCGCGGATGGCCACGGGGATCTCGAGCGGCTCCTCGGCCGGCTCCGAAAGCCGGCATTCCACGCGGACGCCCCAGGGCAAGACTTCGGCCGCGGCCACCTCGGCCTCGACGAAGTCGCAATCGGTGGTCACCTCGACGGCCGGCAGCGCGGCGAAGGCGGGGCAGAAGCCGACATGGGCGTGGCCCGTGCGGCTGCCGGCCGCGACCGAAAGCATCACCTGCCCGCGGACGTAGTCCCCGCCGGCCGGTGTTTCGTACCGCTCGAGCCGTTGACGGCAGCCGTCCGGGAGGACGGCTGGCCAGTCGGTGGCGGGAGCCTGCCCGGCGGTGGACTCGGGCGGCAGCGGGGCCTGCGGGGAACTCGGCCCGTGCCTGTCCCCAAGGTCGCTCCCAAGGTCGCTGCCCCCAACCGCGGGCCTCGCCCCCGCAACGTCGCCCGGGCTCACCGCACGGAACCCCCGGAGCCGCAGAGGCCGCCAGCCGGGCGGCGGCCGCAGGGCGGCGATCAGCGCCGCCGCCGTGCCTGCCAGGCCGGCTGCCTGCGTCGGCCAGGCCGCCGCCGATGCAAAGGGCGCGACGGCCAGGGCCGCCGCCACCAGTCCGCCGCGGGCGAGCCAGACCGGCCGGAGGTCGCCGCCGAGCCGAGCCGCCATGTCGACCATCAGCACCAGCGGAATGCCGCCGGCCGCGACGGCCCAAGGCACCGCTGCTGTGGGCACCGCCGTGAAGCCTCCGGCCAGTCGTCGCCACAGGAGCGTGATCCCGGCCGTCGCGATCGCGATCCCGACCGCAGCCGCAGCCACCGTCGCCGCTGCCGCAAACACCTTTCCCCCATCCGCCATCCGGCCCCGGCGGGCCTCGAGGCCCGTCAGGAAGGAGCTTCTGGGGAGAGCGTGGCCCGAAGCCATGGAAGCCTCAGGCCATCGCGCCGGCGGTGCCGGCCGCCTTGGCGAGGGCCTTGGCCTTGTCGGTCTTCTCCCACGGGAACTCGTCGCGACCGAAGTGCCCGCCGGCCGCCGTGCGGCGGAAGATCGGCCGCCGCAGGTCGAGGTAGTCGATGATGCCCCGCGGCGTCAGCGGGAACGCCTCCCGCACGAGGTCGCAGAGCCGATCGTCCTCGACCTTGCCCGTGCCCTCGGTGTCCACATGGACGCTGACCGGCTCGCTGACGCCGATCGCGTAGGCGAGCTGCACCTCGCAGCGGTCGGCCAGCCCGGCCGCGACGATGTTCTTGGCCACGTGCCGGGCCATGTAGGCGGCCGAGCGATCGACCTTGGTCGGATCCTTGCCCGAGAACGCGCCGCCCCCATGGCGACCCCAGCCGCCGTAGGTGTCGACGATGATCTTCCGGCCGGTCAGGCCGCAGTCGCCGTGCGGGCCGCCCACCACGAACCGGCCGGTGGGGTTGATGTGGTAGGTGATGTCGCTCGTGTCGAGGTTCTTCGGGAGCAGTGGCTCGACGATCTTCTCGATCACGAACTCCCGGATCTCCTCATTGGAGACGTGGGGCGCGTGCTGGGTCGAGACGACGACGGTGTCGATCCGCACCGGCTGGTTGCCCTCATACTCGATCGTGACCTGGCTCTTGGAGTCGGGCCGTAGCCAATCGACCTCGCCCTTCTTCCGGGCCTCGGTCAGCCGGTCGAGGATCCGATGCGACAGCGAGATCGGCAGCGGCATCAGTTCCGGGGTCTCGTTGCAGGCGTAGCCGAACATCAGCCCCTGGTCGCCGGCGCCGACGTCTTTGCCGGTGGTCGCATCCTCGTTGACGCCCATCGCAATGTCGGGGCTCTGCTTGCCCACGGCCACGAGCACGGAGCAGGTGTCGGCGGCGATCCCCATCTCGTCGTCGGTGTAGCCGACCTCGCGGATCACGTTGCGGACCACCTGCTGGTAGTCGATCGTGCCCTTGGAGGTGATCTCGCCGGCGATCACGGCCAGCCCGGTGGTCACCATCGTCTCGCAGGCGACGCGGCTGGTGGGATCCTGGGCCAGGTAGGCGTCGAGCACGCCGTCGGAGATCTGGTCGGCCAGCTTGTCGGGGTGGCCCATGGAGACGGATTCGCTGGTGAACAGATACTTGCCTTGTGCCACGACTGGAGCCTCGTGCTGATGGGGAGATGGCGGGCGGCAGACCTGCCGCCCGAACGTGGCCTGATTATGGGCCATGCGACCGGAGGTCGGCAACCGGGGCCTGGTCGAGCACGAGCCGTGCGGTCGCGGCCGTGGCGCCCCGCGCGCCGGCGACGACCGCGGCTGCGCGGCGACCGAGGGCCTCGGCCCAGGCCGGCTCTGCCAGGCAGCGGGCCACGAAGGCGGTGACCGCAGGGCCGTCGTCCACCACCACCGCCGCGTCGGCGGCCAGCAACCGGGCCACCTCGGCGCGGAAGTTCCTGGTGTGGGGCCCGAAGCAGACGGCCGCCCCGTAGGCCGCCGGCTCGAGCATGTTCTGTCCGCCGCGGCCGCCGTCGAGGCTGCCCCCGACGAAGGCGATGGTCGCGGTGCCCCACCACCAGCCGAGCTCACCGGTGGTGTCCACGAGGAGGACGCGGGCGGACGGATCAGGGCCGTCCGCATCGAGCCGGCTGCGGGCCTGCCAGCGGAGCCCGAGCGAGTCGAGCACGGCGGCGACCTCGGCCGTGCGTTCGACGTGCCGCGGCACGATCACCAGCCGCAGCGCGGGGTGCCGCTCCCGCAGCGCGAGAAACGCCTCGGACGCGAGCCGCTCCTCCGGCGCCTGGGTGCTGCCGGCGAGGAACACGACGTCATCGGCCGCGAAGCCGGCCAGCTGCCGCACGCGTCGCACGTCGGTTGCGGCGCGATCGCCGCGGACGCCGTCGAACTTCATCGATCCGGCGACGCGCACGTCGGCCGCCCCGAGCGCCGCGAACCGGTCGGCGTCGGCCTGCGATCGGGCGCTCACGACCGTCACGCGGCCGAGCATCCGGCGGACCAGGGGCCTGATCCGGGCGTAGCCCCGGGCGCTCGTCTCGCTCATCCGCGCGTTGGCGACCACCACCGGGATGCCCCGCCGCGCGACGCCGGCGAGCAGGTTAGGCCAGAGCTCGAGCTCACCGAGGACGACCGCGGCGGGCCGGACCCGGTCGAGCACGCGGCCCACCGCCCAGCTGAAGTCGAGCGGGCAGGGGAAGGTGCGGTCGGGGCCGAACCGCTTGGCCGCCACCTCGAGCCCCGTGGTCGTGGAACTCGAGATCACGCACTCGATGCGCCGGTCGGCTTCGGCGGCCTGCCGCGCAAGCTCCGCGGCCAGCGCCGCAAGCAGCTGCACCTCCCCCACGCTCACCCCATGGAGCCAAATCCGGGCCACGCCCGGCTCCGGGGGCCCGACATCCACGCTTCCCGTGAACCGCCGCCACGGCGCCGCCACCGGCCGCCCGCCGGACACGCGTCGCCAGATGACCCAGGGCAGGGCGACGAGGGCGACGAGCAGATAGACGACGTTCAGGAGCATCCCGCTCAGTCTAGGTTCATCCCGTTTCGCCGTGTGACGCGGAAGCCTGCGGTGCAGGCTCGGGGTGCCCATGCAATCTCGCCGGACGTCTTGGGCGACGTGGCTCGGGGCTGCGGGACCCCGTCGCCCGGACGTTCGCTGCGGCCATCCTGGCCTCCGCTCACTCCATGCTGGCTGCGCTTCGGCATCCTGCCTGCGCTTGCCATCAAGGCCGGCTCCGGGGCACCCGCAACCCCTCGCGAAACCCGCATCGAAGCCCCCCGGCGCGAGCCGGGGGGATGACGCGTGCATGCAGCTTGGGGGCGGGGAGCGTCACGGAATGGAGGGCGTCATCCCCCGCGCTTGCGCACGGGGGCTTGTATCGGCACGGATGCGGGAACGCAGGGGACTGTCGAGTCGGATCTCGATCGCCTCACAGGAGGGAAGCTGGTCGGGGGTCGCGCGCAGCTGCCGGTGAATTTTGACTGCCAGGGTTGGCGCACCATGCCGAAGGAGCGGGCGACGTCAAAATCCGCCGGCGGCGAGCACGTGCCCCCGACCGGCGGCTGTCGCGAGTTGGCGCTGGAGCGTCGCCCTGTCACCCCGCCGCGACGCCGCTGGATTTGCCGCAGCAGTTCTTGAACTTCTTGCCGCTGCCGCAGGGGCAGGGGTCGTTGCGGCCCACCTTCTCAGCCAGGTTGCGGATCGGCTCGGCCCGGGCCGGCTCGGAGCGGTGGGTTTCGGCAGGCCCGGCCTGCTGCTGGGCGGCCAGTTGTACCGCGGTCGCCGCCTCGGCGTGAACGGCCGCCGTCTCGTGCCAGGTGCTCCGCAGCGCGGTCTCCTCGACCTGCTCGATCCGGTAGACCACGTCCACCACCCGCTCGGCGATGCCCTTCCACATCAGGTCGAAGGTTCGCATGCCTTCCCGCTTGTACTCCACCTTGGGGTCCACCTGGGCGTAGCCCCGGAGGCCGACGCTCGAGCGGAGGTGATCCATCGCCAGGAGGTGGTCCTTCCAGGCGTTGTCGAGGATCTGAAGGAGCACGGCCCGCTCCATCCGCTTCATCTCGTCCCGCGGGTCGTCGCTCTGGGCGTGCCGCCGCGTGCTGGCGGCCACGAGCACCCGGCGTAGTTCGTCGAGGTCGCCCGAGGCGAGGTCGGCCTCGGTGAGCGCCGGGTCGAACCGCTCCCGCGCCCAGGCCACGAGCCCCTCGCGGTCGAGCCGCCGCGAGCCGTCGGGCTGGCGGCCGGAGAAGTGGGCCAGGCCCACGAGCACGGGATACTCGATCTCGCGATGGGCGTACGACGCGCGGGCCTTGGCCTTGACGAGCGACTTGAAGGCCTCGGCGTCGAGACCCCGCTCGCCGAGCCGGTCGACCTCGGCCTGCTCCACGGGGATGCCGAACCGCCACTCCGTCCAGCCGCGGGCGGTCCGCAGGCTGAAGTCCGTTTCCAGGAACCGGCGGCCGTCGGCCAGGTCGATCTTGTGGATCGCCTCGCGGGCCCGTTCCTGCAGGTAGCCGACCACGTCGCCGCGGCCCACCCGTTTGAGTTCTCGGTCGGTGAGCGAGAGCTTCCAACGGGCGTTGGCGAAGGAGGCGAGCGCGCCCCAGTTCCACTCCTCCTCGTCCTCGCCCTGCGGCAGGTTCTCCTCGACAGCCTCGAAGATCTGCGTCTCCGACTGCCGCACCGCCTCGTCGGCGGCCAGCCGCTCGGCTTCCTCGGGGGAGAGGCCGCGGAAGTCGTTGCCGTCGAGTTCGCAGGAGAGCTGGCCGGCGGCCCAGGAGGCGTAAGTCTGGGGGCCGTAATCCTTGTCGAGGAAGCTGCCGATGTTCTCGTCGATCTGGCGATCGACCATCTCCAGGATCATCTCCTTGCAGTCGGCGTCGCCGTCGGTGAAGTCGAGGATCCGCTGGCGGAAGCCGTAGACACGCTTCCGCTGCTCGTCCATCACCTCGTCGTATTCGAGCAGGTTCTTCCGAACCTCGAAGTTCCGCTCCTCGACCTTCTTCTGGGCCGCCTCGACCCGGCGGGTGACCATTCGGCTCTCGATCGCCTCGCCGTCCTGCATGCCCAGCCGCGTGAGCACGTTCTTCACCCACTCGCCGGCGAAGATCCGCATCAGGTCGTCTTCGAGCGAGAGGAAAAACCGGCTGCTCCCCGGATCCCCCTGCCGGCCGCAGCGACCGCGGAGCTGGAGGTCGATGCGGCGGGCCTCGTGCCGCTCGGTGCCGATGATCTGCAGGCCGCCGGCCTGACGGACCTTCTCCCCCTGGGCCTTCATGTCCTCGCGGGTGGCGATCTCCGCGACGAGCGACTCCCACTCCTCCTTGGGAACGTCGAGCCGCGTGGGGTAGGTGTCCTGCAGCTTGGCCCAGGCGAGCGTCTCGGCGTTGCCGCCGAGGATGATGTCGGTGCCGCGGCCGGCCATGTTGGTGGCGATCGTGACGGCTCCGGGGCGGCCGGCCTGGGCGATGATCTCGGCCTCCCGCTTGTGGTGCTTGGCGTTGAGGACCGCATGGTCCACGCCCCGCTTCTCGAGTAGGGCCGAGAGCCGCTCGCTCTTTTCGATCGAGACGGTGCCCACGAGCACGGGCAGGCCCTGCCGCTGGATCTCCTTGATCTTGGAGCGGGGGATCGTCGCGGCCTCCCGTGTGCCCTTCTCCTCGAACGAGACCTGGTCGTCGGTCTCCTTGGTGATCGTCCCGACCTTCCAGGAGCCGTCGGCCAGGGCCAGCGTGTCCCAGCGGTGGACCCGCTCCACCTCGTCGGCCACCGCGATCCACTTCTCCCGCTCGGTGCGGTAGATGACGTCGGGATGATTGATCCGCTGCAGGCCCCGGTTGGGCGGGATCGCGATCACGTCGAGCTTGTAGATCTTCCAGAACTCGGTGGCCTCGGTCATGGCCGTGCCGGTCATGCCGGAGAGCTTCTTGTAGAGCTTGAAGAAGTTCTGGAGCGTGACCGTCGCCAGGGTCTGCGACTCCTCCTTGATCTTCACTCCCTCCTTGGCCTCGACCGACTGGTGGAGGCCGTCGGACCACTGCCGGCCCGGCATCAGGCGGCCGGTGAACTCGTCCACGATCACCACCTCCCCCTGCTGGACGACGTAGTTGACGTCCCGCTTGTAGAGGTGGTGGGCCTTGAGCGAGTTGTCGATCAGGTGGGGCCACTCCATGTTGCCCACCGTGTAGAAGCTCTCGACGCCGGCGAGCTTCTCGGCCGTCCGCACGCCCTCCTCGGTGAGCGCGACGGAATGCTCCTTCTCCTTGACCTCGAAGTGGAGCTCGGGCTTGAGCTGGCGAGCGATCTGGTCGGCCCTGGCATACTTGGCCACGTCGTCGTGGGCGGGGCCGGAGATGATCAGCGGCGTGCGGGCCTCGTCGATCAGGATGTTGTCCACCTCGTCCACGATCGCGAAGTGGAGCGGTCCCTGGGCCTGCTGCATGTGCTTGGGGAAGCGGTCGTCGCCCCGGGCGGCCATCCGCATGTTGTCGCGGAGGTAGTCGAAGCCGAACTCGTTGTTGGTGCCGTAGGTGATGTCGCAGGCGTAGGACTTCTGCCGCTGCCCGGAGTCCATCCCGGACTGGATCGCGCCCACGGAGAGCCCCAGGCCCATGTAGAGCGGGGCCATCCACTCCATATCGCGGCGGGCGAGGTAGTCGTTGACGGTGACCACGTGCACGCCCTTGCCCTCGAGCGCGTTGAGATACGCCGGGAGCGTGGCCACCAGCGTCTTGCCCTCGCCCGTGATCATCTCGGCGATCGCCCCCGAGTGGAGCACCATCCCGCCGATCAACTGCACGTCGTAGTGCCGCATCCGCAGCCACCGCCGGCCGGCCTCACGGCAGACGGCGAAGGCCTCCACGAGCAGGTCGTCGAGCGTCTCGCCGGCCGCCAGCCGCCGGCGGAAGTCGCCCGTCTGGCCGGCAAGCTCGGCGTCGCTCATCGCCTGGTAGCGGGGTTCGAGCAGGTTGATGGCCTCGATCCTGGGCTCCAGCCGGCGGACGTACCGGGCGTTGGAGGAGCCGAACAGGCCGGTGATGAAGCGTTCGGCCCGGCCGCTCAGGGCGGAGGCACCGTTGGTCACCGAGTCCCAGAGACGTTCGAGGATTTCCATAAAAGACTGCGTGCGGGCGGCGATGAGGGTCGGGCGGTTTCGGCCGGCCGGGCTGGCCGGCACTGGGCAGGGCGGGGCCGGCGGGCGCGGGGCCGCCGGAGCCGCGAAACCGCGGGGCAACTCAGGATTGTCGCGGTCAGGCGGCCCGGGGGTCAAGGCGACCAGGCGCGCCTGGGCCGCCTCCCTTTGGTCGCGACCCGATCATGGCCTATCATCCCCGCCATGAAACTCGTGATTGCCGTTCTCCCCGGCGACTATATCGGCCCCGAAGTGATGGACGTCGCGGTTCCGATTCTGGAGGCCGTGCTGCGGAAGTCAGGCCATTCGCTCCAGTGCTCGACCCACGACGTGGGGGGCGCCGGGATCGACCGGCACGGCAAGGCCCTGCCAGACGCGACGCTCGCCGCCTGCCGGGAGGCCGACGCGATTCTGTTCGGCTCGGTCGGTGGACCGAAGTGGGAGCGGCTCCCGCCCCAGGAGCAGCCCGAGCGGGCGTCGCTCCTGCCGCTGCGGAAACACTTTCGCCTGTTCGCGAACGTGCGGCCGGGCCGGCTCCTCCGGAACCTCGTCGAGACGTCGCCGCTCCGGCCCGAGCGGATCCCCGAGGGCGTCGACATGGTCTGCATCCGGGAGCTCACCGGCGGCCTCTACTTCGGCGCCAAATCGACCCGGGAGATCACGGGCGGAGACGTCGAGGCGATCGACACCATGGTCTACCGCCGCTCGGAGATCGAGCGGATCACGGACGTCGCCATCGCGACCGCCCGGGCCCGCCGCCGACACATCACGCTCGTGGACAAGGCCAACGTGCTCGAGACCTCCGTGCTCTGGCGGAAGGTGGTCGGCGAGCGGATCGCGGCGGTCGCCCCCGAGATCACGCTGGCGACCATGTACATCGACAATGCCGCGATGCAGCTCGTGCTCCGGCCCGCGCAGTTCGACGTGGTGCTGACCGAGAACATGTTCGGCGACATTCTCTCCGACGAGATGGCCGTAGTTTGTGGCTCGCTCGGGATGATGGCCTCTGCGTCGCTGGGGCTCGACGAGAACCGGCACGGGCGGCCCTACGGGCTGTACGAGCCGTCCGGGGGCACGGCGCCCGACATCGCCGGCCAGGACAAGGCCAATCCCTGCGCCCAGGTGCTCTCGGCCGCGCTCATGCTCCGGCACTCCTTCGGCCTGGAGGCCGAGGCGCGGGCGATCGAGGCGGCCGTCGAGCGGACGGTGGCCGACGGCATCCGCACCGCCGACATCGCCGGGGGCGGTCGGGCCGTGGGGACTCAAGCGATGGGCGAGGCGATCCTCGCCCGGCTGTGAGCCAGGCCGGTCGCGAAGGTCTGCCGGCGCAGGTACTCTGAATCGCCCGTTCGCCCCTGTCGCCCCGGAGAATTTTCCGCCATGGCCACCCGAGTCGCCCCCTCCCGCCGCGGCTTCCTCGCCGGCAGCGTCGCCGCCGTCGCCGTGCCGTATTTCTCGTGGCAGCCGCGGACGCTCGCTGCCGAAACCCAGTCGGCCAACGACCGCGTAGCGCTGGGCCTGATCGGCGCCGGCAGCATTTCCCGGGCCAATCTCAAGGCTGCGGAGAAGTGGATCGACCTCGTGGCGATCGCCGACGTCGATGCCGGCCGTCGCGACGAGGTGAACCACGCGTTCGCCGGAGGCAAGGCGGCGGTGTTTGACGACTACCGCAGGGTCCTCGAGCGCAAGGATGTGGACGTGATCCACGTCGCCACGCCGGACCACTGGCACACGAAGCCTGTCGTCGAGGCGATGCTCGCGGGCAAGGACGTGTATTGCGAGAAGCCGCTGACGCTGACGATCGACGAGGGCAAGCTGATCCGCCGGGTCCAGCAGGAGACCGGCCGGATCGTCCAGGTCGGCACCCAGCAGCGGAGTACCTTCGACCTGTTCGTGAAGGCGATGGCCTTGGTCGCGGAGGGCCGGCTGGGCAGGATCAACCTGGTCGAGGCCCGGATCGGCGCGCCCCCGACCAGCCCGGCCATTCCCGCCGTGCCGCCCCCGGCCGGGCTCGACTGGGATCGGTGGCTCGGCCCGGCACCGGCCGTCGAGTACCGCTTCATGCTCGACGGCCAGCAGCCCAAGACCAACTGCCACTACGAGTTTCGCTGGTGGTACGAATACTCCGGCGGCAAACTCACCGACTGGGGCGCGCATCACGTCGATGTCGCCACCTGGGCGCTGGCCCTCAACGGCCAGACCGCGGGGCCGCTTTCGATCGGCGGCACGGCCAAGCACCCGGTCGCCTTCAAGGACGGCATGCCGGTCGAGACGGATCGCTACAACACGGCCACGGAGTTCCACTTCACGGTCGAGTTCCCGGGCGGCACCCAGATGGTGATCCGCCACGACGAGGACAACGGGGTGCTGATCGAGGGCGACAAGGGGCGAATCTTCGTCAGTCGCGGCAAGCTCTCCGGCAAGCCGGTGGAGGAGCTCGCCGAGCATCCGCTCCCGGAGGACGCCCTCGCCAAGGTCTACAAGAACCTGCCCATGCAGGAGAACGAGCGGTCTGGGCACTGGGCGAACTTTCTCTGGTGTGCCCGAAATCGCAAGGAGCCGATCTCGGATGTCCACTCCCACATGAAGATGCTCAACATCTGCCATCTGGCCGGGATCAGCGGCCGCCTGGGCCGCGGACTGAAGTGGGACGACGCGGCCGAGCGGATCGTCGGCGACGCCCAGGCCGACGCCATGCTCGCCCGGCCGTATCGCCAGGGATACGCGATCGAGATGGGCTGAGGAGCGAGGGCGGCCGGAGCCGCTCCGTTACCGCCGGGCGGCGTGCTGGCCGCGGCCGCCCCGGGCAGACCGACGGAGAAACCGGGGCCGCCAGCCGTGCCGGTCGCCGGCGTGAATAGTCCAGGCCCGGCCATAGATGGCGGCGCTGGCCTCCGCCATTCGGCCGGCGGTGAACTGCTCCTCGAACAGCGTCCGCCCCGCCTGGCCGAACTGCTCCCGCCGCGCCGGATCGTTGACGAGCTCCACGATCGCCGCGGCCAGGGCGGCGGCATCGCCGGGCGGCACGAGCAGCCCGGTCTGCCCGGCCTGGATGATCTCGGGCATGCCGCCTGCCGCGCAGCCGATGACCGGTCGGCCGGCCCGCATGGCCTCGAGAAACACGAGGCCGAAGGACTCATAGCGACTCGGGGCCACGAACAGGTCGCATGCCTCGTAGGCCCGCCGGACATCGGCATCGGAAAGGCTGCCGGTAAACGTCACGGCTCCGCGCGGCAGCCGGGAGCCCAGGCCCGCCTCGAACCGCTGCCGGTAGGTCGCCACCCCGTCGTCGGAGACGATCGAGTCGTCGCCGACGATCCGGAACCGCACCTGCGGGCACTCCCGAATCACCAGGGGAACGGCCTCGAGCAGGACATCGATGCCCTTGCGGTACTCGAGCCGACCGACGAATAGGACCTCGAAATCATCCTCCCGACGCGGGGCGGCCACCGCCGGCTGGTCGTTGCCGAGCCCGAGCGGGGCGATCACGGTGCGGTCGCGGGGCAGCGCGAGGTCGTAGAGCCACTCGATGTCGTCCCGGATCGCGCGACTGATCGAACGGATCCCATGGGCCCGCTCGAGGATCCACCGCTCGAGTGCCAGCGTGGGCCGGCCGAGCGACGACATCCAGGCCGTGTCGGCGGCGGCTTCGGGGTGGTTTTCGAGCCAGATGGCCATGGTGGTCTGGAGCCCGACTACGACGGGCCACCTGCCATCATGGAGGAAGGCCACGGCCTGGCAGCTCCAGATCGGCGCCTCGACCACGTCGATCGGCTGCCGCGCGGCGATCCGCTCGGCCTCACGGAGGGCCGACATCGACCAGTTCCAGTAGGCGGCGGGGACATCCTCCGGCCGGAACCCGCCGGGAAGTTCATGCGGCGTCGGCACGATCCGATGCACCCAGACGCCCGACTCGTAGTCGGTCCGCTCCGCGTCGGTCGTGGAGCAGACGACGTGGACGGCGTGGCCCTGGGCGGCGAGTCCCGCGGCCAGGTCCCGCACATAGGTGGCGATGCCGCCCTGATGCACCGGCGGGAAATCATGGGACACCAGCAGGATCGTCTTCGAATCCGCCGTGGCGAGTGAGGCGAACGGCAGGAATCCCGCCGCGGTCAGGTCCGGTCCGCAGGCCCCCAGCCCGCCGCCGGTGGCGGCGACGCGGGCGCGATCTCTTCCCACCTCGAAGGCCCGGGCAACGTCGGTTTCGAACTCCTCCCGGGCGGCCGGCGGCAGCTTTCCCTCGCTCACCCAGGTCGCGACACACCGCCGAAGCTCCTCGACGTGAGCCTGCCAGGCGGCGATGATCGCCGGTTCGGGAAGCTGCCGGCTTGCATGCTTGAGACTGAAGTAGAGCCGGTTCTTGTGCAGGGCGTACGTGCTCCGCCAGACCCGCGCTTCGGTGCGCAGATGACTGGGGGCGTATTTGTGATGCACGATCGCCGCCGACTGGGTGACCAGGCGATGGCCCGCGTCCATGACCCGCATGCAGACATCGGCCTCGTCATATCCATACTCATACTCTTCGTCGAATCCGCCGATCGCCAGGAGCACGTCCCGGCGAAAGGAGCAGTTGACGCCGGGCAGGTGGGGCGCGAACCAGGCCCCGGGGAAGCAGGCCAGTTCGGCCAACGTCGCGTACGGGCCGAGGCAGTTCCCGTGCCGATCGATCGTCAGGCCGGCCCACTGAAACTGGCGGCCCGTATGGTCGATCACGTGGCCCCCCACCGCCGCCACGTCGGCGGCCCGGTAGGGCTCGACCAGCCGCTCGAGCCAGTCGGGCTCGACGACCGCGTCGTCGTCGATGAAGGCGACGATCTCACCGCGGGCGAGACGGATGCCCTCGTTTCGCGAGATCGAAATGTTGGCGACCGGGCACCGGCCCACCCGGATGAGGCCCGACCATTCCTCGAGCAGCGCGGCCGTGCCGTCGGTCGAGGGTCCGTTCACGACGATCACCTCGAACTGCCCCGAATAGCGCAGGCCCCGCAGGCTCTCCAAGGCATCCCGCAACGGCTCGCAGCGGTTGAGGGTGTTGATGACGATCGAGACCCGCGGGGCGGGCGGCATTGGCTCGGCTTCGAAACGGGGGCCACCCCGGGCCATCTCCAGCCCCCGGCGAACGGCCCGCAGGTGGGGGGCGGCCTGGGCGAACGGCCGCGCATCGCCGTGCAAAGTCCGCTTCGCCCGTTCGACGTGCCGGGCGGCCAGCAAAACCTCCCGCTCGAGCGCCGCCCGGTCCGTTCGGGCGGAGTCGAGCGCGGCCACTTCGGCCTGAACGGCCGCCAGCGCCCGGTGCGCCGCTCCGGACACCTCCTCGGGCAGGCCCTGGGCGGTGAAGTCGAACTGGGGCGAGAGTCCGCTCGCCCGGCGGCCCAGC
>JBIIYH010000144.1:0-6575 GCA_044346905.1 Pirellulales bacterium | reverse complement strand
ACGGAACTCGTGCGGGCGGGCTCGACCGCGGTGGCCGACCGGCAGGCCGAGACGCTCTTCGCCCAGTTGCTCGCCGATCCTTCGGCCCGCGACTTCGCCGCCGATCCGCTGGCCGCTCTCGCCGTGGCCACCGCCCCGCTGGCGGCCGGCTTCGACACCTGGGTCGCGGTGGCCGGCCGCCGCGGCGAGGAGCAGACGCTCGCCGCCGCCGAGGCGACGATGCGGCATCGCTGGATGGCCGCCCGGCCGCTCGCCGGACGGCGGCTGTCACTCCTGCGGTTCCTCACGGCCGATGATCGGCTGCTGGATGCGGCCGAGTCGGCCCGGCGGAAGGCGATCATCGCGGGCGTCCCTGGACTCGATCGGCTGCTGACCCGCGTCGGGCAACTCCGCGGCAACCTCGCAGCCGCGGTCGCAGCGGCCCCGCCTCCCGCCGACCGCGAGGCCGCCCAGGCCGCGGCCATCGCCGGCGATCCGGCGGAGTGGCGGGAGTATGCCGGCGTCGCCAACGATCTGCGGCTGGTCATGGCCCGGCTCGCCGCCGGCAGCGTCGCGGCCCCAGCCTTCCCCCCGCTCACATCGGCGGCCGAGATCCGACGGCGGCTGGCGCCTGGGCAGGCGGTGCTCTCCTTCCATTGGACGGCCTCCGGGCTGTTTGGCGCCGTCGAGACCCGCGACCGCCTGGTGGCCTGGCAGGTGAAGCAGGCCGCGGGACTGCCCGGCGAGATCCGCACCCTCGCCAAGGAACTCTCGCTCCACGAACGGTCGGCGGCCGTCGGCAGCGACCGGCTCCTCGCGGGCGACTGGCAGGGATCGGCCGCCCGGATCGAGCGGATGCTGTTCGAGAACTCGCGGGGTGTGTCGCTGGCCGACGGGATCGAGGAACTCGTGATCGTGCCCGACGGCTGGTTGTGGTATCTGCCCTTCGAGATTCTGCCGATCGCGAGCAACCGGGCGGGGGACGATCGCCGGCCGCTCCGGGACATCTGCCGGATCCGCTCCAGCCCCACCCGCAGCCTGGCCGTGCTCGAGTTCGAACCGCGTGCCGGCGGCACGACGGGGCTTTTGCTCGGCCGCATCGGTCGCGGCGAGAAACCGGAGGCGGCCGTGGCCGCCGCCGGGGAGATGCTGGCGGGTGTGGACGGGGGCGTCGTGGTCGAGCCGGCCGCGGCCGGCCCGCCGCCGCTCTTGGTCGGCGGTCTTTTCGACACGCTCGTGGTCTACGACGAGCTCACCGCAGCCGATCCGGCCTCGGCCTGGCCGCTGTTGGCCGGCAGTGGCAACCGGCCCGGCATCACGCTGGCCGACTGGCTCGCGGCTCCGCCCAAGCGGCCGCGGCAGGTGATCCTGCCGGGCGTGCAGACGGCGATGGCCGGCGGCCTCCTGAAGCCGCCCCCGCGGCCGGGCGAGGATCTGTTTCTGCCGGCTGTGGATCTGATCGCCGCCGGCAGTCCGACGGTGCTCCTGAGCCGCTGGAAGAGCGGCGGGGGCGTGGCCACGGCCCTGGTGCAGGAGTTTCTCCGGGAGACGGCCGGCCCAGACGCCCTGCCGGCGGCCGAGGCCTGGCAGCGGGCCGTGGACGTGGTCACGCCGGAGCGGCCCGACCTCGCCCGCGAGCCGCGACTCAAGCAGGCCGGCGAGGTCGAACTGGCCGACGGCCGGCATCCGCTGCTCTGGGCTGGTCATCTGCTGATCGACTGCGGTGGCGGTGTGTATGAACCCCCGCCCCAGGCCGCGGTGCCCCCGGCCCCGCCGCTGGCCCCCGCGGTGCAGCCGCCCCCGGCGCCCGCAGCGGCGCCCGCCGGGCCGATGCCGCCGGCGATCCTCGCTCCGCCGCCGCCCCGGCCGGAGCTGCCCGCTGCGCCGCCGGCGGAGCCGCCGCCGCCCGCCGCCCCGCCGGCGGCCGACGCCCCATGAGCGACGCGGTGGAGTTTGGGCTTCTATTTCTCGCGGGCCTCATGGCCGGCGGCGTCAACGCGATCGCCGGCGGGGGCACGATCCTTTCCTTCGGTCTCCTGGGCACGATCCTCCCGCCCGGGCCGGGGCAGCTCGTGTCGGCGAACGTGACCAGCACGATCGGGCTGTGGCCGGGCGCCGCCGCGGCGGCCTGGGCCTCGCGTGGCGTTCGCGCGGAGCAGCCGACCTGGGCGAGGTGGCTCGTGCTGCCGAGCGTGGTCGGGGCGGCGATCGGCGTGGCCCTGCTCCGCTGGCTGCCCAAGGAGTCGTTCGATGCGGTGGTGCCGTGGCTGATCCTCTTGGCCGCGGTGCTCTTCGCCCTGCAGCCGCAGGTGGCGCGGATGATCGCCGGCCGCACGCCTGCCGCCGGAGCAGCCGCGGCGGTGTCGCCGGGCCGGATCGCGGCGACGGGCCTCTTGCAGTTCGCGGTCGCGATCTACGGCGGATACTTCGGGGCCGGGATCGGGATCCTGATGCTGGCCGTGTTGCCCCTGCTCGGGCCCGGCGACATCCACGCCCTCAACGCGGTCAAGAACCTGCTGGGCACCGTGATCAACGGCGTGGCGACGGCGCTCTTCACCGCGGCCGCGGTCGGCGGCGGGTTCGAGGTCTCCTGGCCGCACGTGGCCGCCTTGGCGGCCGGCGCCGTGGCCGGAGGCATCGCGGTGGTGCACCTGGCCCGGCGACTGCCGCCGCAGGTGGTGCGGCGGATCGTGTCACTCATCGCCTTCGGGCTGGCCGGCTATTATTTCTGGCGTGAGTGGTCTGGCTGAAGGATCAGCTACGCCGGTGCCCGGCCCCAAAGCCCTCACCCGATTCGAGAGTTCGGGCCCGCCCCCGCCCTGGAAGCCGCATGCTCGTCGTCACCGACCGCCTCACGAAGCGCTACGGCGGGTTCACCGCGCTCGACGGCTGCTCGCTGGAGGTCGCCCGCGGCGAGGTCTTCGGCCTGCTCGGCCCCAACGGCGCCGGCAAGACCACGCTCGTGCGGCTGATCATGGGCTACCTCCGGCCCACCTCCGGCACGGCCCGGGTGGCCGGCTTCGACTCGGTGGCCGACTCGCTCGCCCTCCGGGGCGAGGTGGCCTACCTGCCGGGTGAGGCCCGGCTCTTTCGCCGGATGAACGGCCACGAGACGCTCGACTTCTTCGCTCGGCTGCGGCCCACCTGCAGCCGCGCCGACGCGGTGGCGGTAGCCGACCGGCTGGGGCTCGATCTCGGCCGGCAGGTGGCCCGGATGAGCACCGGCATGCGGCAGAAGCTGGCCCTGGCGGCCGTGCTCGCGACCGAGGCCACGGTCGTGATCCTCGACGAGCCCACGGCCAACCTCGATCCCACCGCGCGGGCCGAGGTGCTCGACCTCGTCCGCGAGGCCAACGCCGCCGGGCGGACGGTGATCTTCTCCTCGCACGTGCTCTCGGAAGTGGAGGCGATCTGTGGCCGCGTGGCGATCATGCGGGCCGGCCGGCTCGTGCACGAGCAGTCGATGCGGGACGTCCGCCGCGGCCACCTGATCCGGGCCCGGCTGGCGGGCCGGTTCGAGGGCGTGCCCGAGTCGCTGGCCGGCCGGGTGCGGGTGGTGGCCGACACGCCCGCCGCGGGCGAGGAGCGGCTGGTGCTCGAGGCGGCTGAGTCGCTCGCACCGCTGCTCGGCTGGCTGGCGACCCTGCCTTTGGCCGAAGTCGAGGTGGAGCCGATCGGACTGGCGGCGGTGTATGACCGGTTTCACCGGGGGGCGGTCGAATGTTGAACGGCGCGGTCTGGCGGCAGGCGTGGGGCGATCAGCGGCTCTTGTGGCTGGCGCTGGCGGCGCTCTGGGGGGCGTTTCCCTGGATCTACATCTGGCTCCAGGCCCAGGTGCCGATGGGTGATTTCCAGATGCTCCTGCGACTGATCCCCGAAGACTGGCAGAAGCTCTCCGGCGTGCCGCTCGCGGAGGTGGCCACCCATGCCGGCCGGGTGGCGCTGGCTTTCGTCGATCCGGTGGTCGTGCTCGGGGCGACGGTGTGGGGCGTGACGAGAGGGAGCGATGCCGTGGCCGGGCCGCTCGAGCGGGGCACGATGGAGATGGTGCTCGCGGCGCCGGTGCGGCGGTCGGCTGTCTACGCCTCGCAGGCCGCGGCCACGATCACGGGCGCGGCGGCGCTGGCGGGCGTGCTCCTGACCGGGCTCTGGACGGCGGTCGCCTTCGGTCCCTGGTCGGCCGACCTCGATCCGGCGCGATTCCTGCCCGCGGTCGCCAACGTGTTCGGCCTGATGGTCTGCATGGCCGGGCTGGCCGCCCTCTGCTCGGCGGCCGGCAGTCACCGCAGTCATGCGATCGGGATCCTGGCGGGCTTTTACGTGATGTCGCTGCTGGCCAAGCTCGTGGGCCGGTTCAGCGAGCGGCTGGAGTGGGTCGGCTGGCTGTCGGTCTTCAACGCCTACGAGCCGCAGCGGCTGGTGAGCGGTGAGCCCGCGGCCTGGTGGCTCCTGGCCCGCTACGACGCCGTGCTCCTGGGCATCGGCCTTTTCGCCTACGTGGTCGGCGGCGTGATCTTCGCCCGTCGCGACCTGCCGGCCCCGCTATAGCCGACCCCCGGGGGGTTGCCGCATACTATTGATCGATCCAGGAGAAGCCTTGCTCATGCAATCGATCCGCTGTTTCGGAATCCCGTTCTTGCTCCTGCTGGCGACCCTTCCCGTCGCGGTGGCTGACGACCCGGCCGTCGCCGAGGCAAAGGACGCCCCGGGGCAGGAGTCGCTCAACGAGGCGATCGACGCCAAGCTGGCGGTGGACGAGCTCGACGACTTCGCCCGGGTCCTCGAGCTCTGCCGCAAGGCGCTCGACAAGGGGCTCGACGAGGAGTCGCGGAAGTTCGCCGAGGATCTCTACACCGGCACGCTGATCGACCGGGCCGGAATGCTCACCGAGGCGATCTTCCGCGGCGGCCGGCCTGACCCGCAGTGGCAGCGGATCCGGGCCTTCGCGATGCGGGATCTGGAGGAGGTGGTGGGCCGCGATCCGAAGCTCGGCGGCGCCCACCTGATGATCGCCCGCCTTCAGGCCCTGCCCGGCGGCGACAAGGCCAAGGCCGCCCAGGCCGCCGCCAAGGCGCTCGGCCTGCTCGGCGACGACAAGCTGCAGCGGGCCCAGGCCACGCTCGTCTTGGCGGAGCTCACGGAGGACGCCCGCGAGAAGGCCGCCTTCCTCGACGCGGCGGTCGAGCTCTCCCCGCGGGATCCGGAGGTGCGGCAGACCCGGGGGATGTTTCGGCTCACGACCGACGACTATGAGGCCGCCCGCGAAGACCTGGCGGTGGCCGCCGAGGAGGAGCCTCGCGACGCGGCCGTGCAGGAGGCGCTCGGCCTGGCCTGCCTGATGGCCGAGAAGTTTGCCGAGGCCAAGGCGGCCTTCGGGCAGGCGATCGAGCTGGAGCCCGAGGCGATCGGCCCGCTCCTGCAGCGGGCCCGGATCTGGGCGATCGAGGGGGACCGCGAGGAAGCCATGGCCGACATCGACCGGGCGATCGACATCGACCCCGAAAACGTCGCGGCCCTGCTCTTGCGGGCCCGGATCCTGCAGCAGGCGGGCGACGTCGATGCGGCCTTGGCCGACGTCGAGACGATCCTGGAGGACCGGCCCGACACCCCCGGCGCCCTCGAGCTCAGGGGCCTGATCGCCGCCGAGCAGAAGGACTACGCCGCCGCGATCCGCGACTTCCGCAAGCTCGCCGCCCGCGATCCCGACGACGCGGCCGTGATCGGCCAGCTGGGCATGCTCTACCTGGCCGCGAAGCAGCCCCGCGAGGCGATCCGGCGGTTTACGCGGGCCCTGGAGATCGACGAAGACAACTTCCCCTGCCGGCGGGGCCGCAGCGATGCGGCGATCTCGATCGGCGACCATGCGGCGGCGCTGGCCGACCTCGAGCAGGCGGTCGCGCTCGAGCCCGACGACTCCGGCGTGCTCAACAACCTCGCCTGGCTGCTGGCCACCTCTCCCGACGATGGCGTGCGCGACGGCAAGCGGGCGATCGAACTGGCCACCAAGGCCTGCGAGGAGACCGAATGGGAAGAGGCCCACATCATCAGCACGCTGGCCGCCGCCTACGCCGAGACCGGTGATTTCGCGACCGCCCGCAAATACAGCAAGCAGGCGGTCGAGGGGGCGGGCGACGACGACCAGATCGATGATCAGTTGGCCGCCGAGCTCGCCAGCTACGAGGCGGAGAAGCCCTGGCGGGAACGGCAGACGATGGAGGAGGATGGCGTCGCGGCCACGGACGAGAAGCCCGCCATCGAACAGGCCCAGCCGGATGCCCAGCCAGCCAAGCCGGAGGCCGACCGTCCGGCTCGCCGCCCCTTCGACGACGACTGAGGCGGGCCTGCGGCCCGCATCCCTTGGCTTGCGTTCAGCGGAGCTTGGCCGCGATCGCATCCCAGAGGTCGATCCGGGCCGCGAGGCACTCGCGGGCCGCGGCTGAGGCGGCGGCCCACGTGGCGGGGTCGTCGCCGCAGAGCCGGGCCACGATCCGCCGGCAGACCGGGGCGTGGTGCTCGTCGTCGTGCTCGATGTGTCGCTCGAGATAAAACCCGAACCGGCCCCAGGCGGCGGGATCCTCGTGGGCCAGCCGCACGAC
>JBIIYH010000145.1:0-6575 GCA_044346905.1 Pirellulales bacterium | reverse complement strand
CGGATCGGGGGGCGGCGCGGGAATCGGGGCCGGGCGGGGCACGAATCGGTGACGATGATCGCCGTGCGAAATCGCGTAGCTGGCGAGGGCCAGGGTCGGCCAGTCGTTTGGATTCGCCGGGGTTCCCGTTGCCAAAGGCCCCGTGGGGCGGGGCAGCGGCACGAGCGCCTGCGGATCGCTGGGGCAGAGCACGAGCGGCAGGTTGCGCTGCGCGACGGCGAGGTTTGCCGCACCGACCAGGCCGTCCTGGGCGAAATCGATCGAGTCGAAAAGGTTCTGCTCTTCGACCCGCGGCAGCAGCCAGACGATCCAGTTCCGGCCATGCATGCCGACGGGCCAGCGGGATCGGAAGTCCGGCACGCCGATCAGATTCGGATAGAAGACCGGAGAAATGCCCATGGTCGGCGGCAGCCGGCCCTCCGTCTCATGGTAGTTCTGACAACCCAGGGCAAGCTGCCGCAGGGAGTTGCCGCAGCTCACCCGGCGTGCCGACTCACGGACGCCCTGTACCGCCGGAAGTAGCAGGGCCACGAGCACCGCGATGATCGCGATCACGACCAGCAGTTCGACGAGCGTGAGTCCGGCCCGGCGGACGAGCGCAGTTCCTGTCGTGGTCGCGGATGGCGAGCCGCCGAGGTGTGGTGCCGGCAGCAAACGCGGCGACCACTCCGCCTGCCCTGAGAGTCGCGCCACCGCGCCGACCTCGACCCAACGGTTCGCTCGGCGCCCGCTTTCGGCTCGCACAAATCCAACTCCCCTTCCCAACGCGGATATCCCCGCCGAAACGGAGCCCCGCTTTTCAGAAACACCAGTTAGCATATAAAACAGCCTCATGGCCGTCAATCACAGACCGACATGGCATCCAGCGGGAGCGCGCGATCGTTTTCCAGTCTTGGTCATCGCTTGGCTCTCAGCCATGGCGGTCGCCGCCGGGCAATCGCCCGGCGACCGGTGGGCGGCGGAGTTGGAGGCTGAAGTTCGAGCCTGGGAGCAGACCTGCGACGATATCGAGTCGAACACGATCGACCGTTTGCCCGAGTGGGCGGCCGGGGCGGCCCGGGTGCTCGATGCCCTGCGAGGCGAATCCCAGGCCCGGGCCGGGCTGGCCGACGCGGCCGCGTCTGCTGGGCCAGCCGACGCGGCTCCGGTGCCCGGCGTCCATCGGATCCGGCCGTTCAACGAGCTCGGCGCCGAACTGGCGTATGCCGACAAGATGATCGGCATCCACCGCGGCTGGCTGGCGGGAGCCGACCAGGAAGCCCGGCGGCTCGCCGGGGTGGCCGACGGGCTTCGCGGGGCCGCCGCCGGCAGGGAGGAGCGGCTGGCGGCGATCGATGCCTGGCAGCGGCTGCTGGCCGACGAGCGGCAGGCGGTGCGGCGGGTCGTGGAAGCCTACTCCGCCCGCGGGCGGGTGGGGTGGTACGACGAAGCCTGTCTGGCCGACAAGTTCGATCTGGCGATGCTCCGCCTCCGCCTCGCCGAGGCACGGCGGGAGGCGCAGGGGACGCCGGTGGATCCGCAACTGCGCCGGCAGACGGAGGCCCATGCCGCCGCGTTGGCGGCGGGCCGCGTCAGCTACGCGGCGATCGCGGCCTTCCAGGCCTCGATGCCTCGCGAGAGCCCGCGGGTCGTGCCGGCCGCGGGCCCGGCAGCGGTCGCGGCGGCCGGGGGGGAACTCGAGGAGGTCTGGAACCTGGAACGATTGTCGCTGCCGCCGCCGCACCGCTGGCTGGACGCCGCCGACGAGCCGGTCCGGCGGATCCTGTTTCGCGGCGAACCCTACCAGGGGCAGCCGACGGACGTGTTCGCCTACCTGGCGAGCCCGGCGGCCGACGCCCCGCAGCCCCCGCAGGCCGGCCGGTTCCCCGCAGTCGTCCTGCTCCACGGCGGCGGCGACCGCGCGTCCCGCGATTGGGTGGCCTTTTGGGCAAAGCACGGCTACGCCGCCATCTCCGTCGATCTCGCCGGCTGCGGGCCCGCCACGGGCACCGACTACGACCGTGCCTTCAAGCCAGCGCGACTGCTCCGCGGCGGGCCGGGGCAGGATGGCAGGCGAAAGATTCTCGACATCGACCTGCCGATCACCGACCAGTGGCCGTATCACGCCGTCGCCAACGCGATCCTCGCCCACTCGTTGGTCCGCAGCCTGCCGGGCGTCGATCCCGAGCGGACGGCCGTCGCCGGCATCAGCTGGGGCGGCTACCTCACCTGCATCACCGCGGCCGTCGATGTCCGCTTCCAGGCGGCGATGCCCTTCTACGGCTGCGGCTACCTCGCCGAGCGGAGCGTCTGGCGGGAGAACGGCCTGTTTGCGGAGCTTGCTCCCGAGCAGCGGGAGCGGTGGGTCGCGCTCTGGGATCCCGCGAACTACGCGTCGCGGATCCGAATGCCGCTGTTCGCCGTCACGGGCGCGAAGGATTTCGCCTACCCGCTCGAATCCTTCGCGAAGACCTACGCCCTGCCGGCCGGGGCATGCTCGTTTCGCATCACGCCCGACATGGGCCACGGCGCACAGTTCCTCACGGCAACCCCGGAGGCCGTCGCCTTTCTCGACGCCGTGCTGCAGGGCGGGCAGCCGATTCCCGCTCCGGGAAGACCGCGGGTGGAAGGAGCCACTGTCACCGTCGTGCTGAACGGCACGGCGGCGAAATCGTCCGCCTTTCACTGGACCGACGCCGACGGGCCGTCCACCTCGCGCCCGTGGCGCTCCGTCGCCGTCGCGGAGAAAGATGGCAAGCTGTCGGCGACGGTGCCGGCCGGCATGCGGATCGGCTACTTCACGTTTCAGGACCCGCGGGGCCTCACGTTTTCGTCGGCCGCGTTCACGCCGGAGGATCGATGATGCATCCCATGGTGCGAGCCGCGGTGGCAGGCGTCGGCCTGCTGGCAAGTTCGCTTGTGTGTCGCGCCGAGGTTTCAATCCGCCAGGCTGACGACAAGTCGGTGGCGGTCACCACCGGCGTCTACACCGCGAAGATCGACTCGAAGGGCAATCTCGCCGAACTCGCCGTCAAGGGCGCGAAGGCCTTCACCCACACGTTCGGCGATCCCGGCAAGCCGCCGGCCGAGCCGCCCTCGATCAATGTCGTCAACCACATGGTCGCGATGCGGTCGGGGCCGGCCCGCGTGGAGTGGACCTTCGGCGAGGACACGCTCGGGTTTCTCTCCCAAGGCTACAACTTCGAGTGCACGCTCGATGCAAGCGTGAAGTCGATCATGACGGCCGGCGGCAAGGGGGGACCGCTCGGACAATACAACGGCGGAGCCACGGGGCTGATCCTCGCGAATGGCCTCACCGTGGCCAATGCCAAGGCCGCGATGCACGTGCACGGCAGGCGGTACATCCCCGCGGAATACATCTCGGGGGGCGTGAAGCCCGGCAGCCTGATCGAGCACGAACTGCGGCTCGGCAGCCCGGCCGGAGGAGCGGAGTTTCTCGGCGGCATCACGATCGCGGCCCTGGGCCCGAGCACTGCCGAACTGGCAGAAGGGGGCAATGCGGGAGGCGGGTTTCCGCATTTCCCCAGGTCCGCACCGATCGGGTTTACGACAACGCAGGAGACCGTGGGCACGAGCGAGTTCCCGCTCGAGTATCGGGCGTCGATCGTGGATCACTACGTGGCGGGAAAGGAAGTCTTCGCCGGGAAGCAGGCGGCCACGCTCCCGCCGCAGGGCGGCACGCGGGTCGAGTGGTCGGTGCCGCCCTTGCCGCCGGGCTTCTATTACCTCACGGTTTCCGCCTGGCAGGGCGAGCAGAAACTCACCGCGACCAAGCAGACGTTCACCGTCGACCTGCCCCACTACACGCGGCCCCTCACGCGGCCCGCCGACTGGGATGCCTTCTGGGCCCGGCAGGAAAAGCTGCTCGCCGAAACGCCCGGCAATCCCCGCCTCGCGGAGATCGGGGCGAAGGCCCTCGCCGGCAAGGTCTTCGAAGTTTCGCTCGACATGCCCGGCGGCCGCACGCTCAGGGGCTGTCTGGTCGTGCCTGGCAAGCCCACCGGGCCGGCGGGTTTCGGCTCGCTGACCGCGGACCGGCTGCAGAGCGACATTGCCACCAGGGCGAAGGACGGCAGCCTCGCGCTGCCCAAGGGCGTGCAGTTCACGATCGCCCTGCCCGCCGACGCGACCTACACCCGCTGGAACTCTGCCGACGACAACAACCTGCTCGACTGCGTGCTCTGGTATCTCCGCGGCATCGACTTTCTGGCGATGCGGCCCGAGGTGAAGCCCGATCGGATTCTCGTGTCGGGTGCGAGCCGATCGGGCCCGCTGGCGGTCATCGCGGCGGCCCGGCGGCCGAGAAACGTCTGCGGCGTGTCGGCCTTCGTGCACACGTCGGCGGGCATCAGCTGGACCGACAAGCCGTATCTCTCCTGGGGCCTGCCGGGCGGCCACAATCCCGCCGATGCCGGGAAAGTCGCACGGCTGGCGGCGATGGCCGCCTATGTCGATCCGGTGAACCATGCGCTGGACGTGACCTGCCCGATCTGGTTCGGCTGGGGCCTCGACGATGGGCTTTCGCAGCCGCAAGGCATCGAGGCGATGTATCACCTCTGCCGGTCGAAGTGGAAGCGGATCAGCCGCGACGCCGGCGGCCACCAATACAGCGGCGGCATGAAGCAGCTGGCCGCGGAACTCCAGGCCCTGCTCGACGCCGGGGGCGGAATCGACCAGAGCGGCACGCTCGAGGATCATTGAACATGGGTCCCGGCGATCGCGCCGGGGGGCTTCTCTGCCGCCCGCCCGCGACACAAACGGCTTTTCCCCCGGCCGGGATTTGGCATAGGCGGCCTCCCGGACCGCGTCGTAGGCTGTTTTCCCGTCCGGATCCGGAGACCAGTCATGATTTCATCCCGTTGCGTTCAAGCCTTGCGGCAAGCCGCTGTCACACTCGCCGGCGCGGTGGCCACCTCGTGCCTGATGTTCGTCGCTGCCGCGGCCGACGACCGTGAGCCGGCGCCGGAGAACCCGCTCGCTGACCTGGCCACGCTCGAATACCGGCCTGTGGCTCCCGTCGAGGACAGCCTCAAGCTCTCGGGCTCGAGCACGCTCGAGCAGGCGCCCGCGTTCTGGGCCGAGGGCTTCATGCGGGTGCATCCCGCCGCCACCGTGACCCTCGACCGCACGAGCACCGAGGCCGGCTGGCGGGATCTCGCCGAGGGCCGGGCCGACGTCGCCCTGCTCAGCCGGCCGGTCACGGCCGAGGAGCTGGCCGCCGTGACGGCCAACGGCCGCAAGCCGATCGTGACCCCTGCGGCCTTTGAGCGGCTCACCTGGATCGTCCACGAGTCGAACCCCGTCACCGCCCTGCCCTGGTCGCCCGAGACCGGCATCCTGCCGGGACCGCGGCCGGCTGGCGGAGAAGGGCCGCCCCGCTGGGGCCGCTGGCTCGGCGAGGCCGACTGGACCGACGTTGCCGTGACGGTGCACGGCCCGGGCAAGGGATCCGGGTCGCGGTGGCACCTCGAAAAACTGCTTGGCGGCCAGGCCGGCTGGCCGCGAGCGATCGCCGATGCCGAATCGATCAACGAGGTGGCCGCGGCCGTGGCCAAGGACCGGGGCGGCCTCGGGCTCGTGGGCGCCGCGGCGGCCGGCCGGGCCGGGATCCGTGGCGTGCCGCTCGAGCTGCCGGCCGACGCGCGGCCGCCGGAAGACACGGTGCCCGGCTCGGAACGCACGCCCGACGAGCGGCCGCTGTTCATCGCGCTGCTCGTGCCGGCCGAGGGCGACTGGCCCGCCGCCACGCGGGAGTTCCTCGCCTACGTGCTGAGTTATCCGGGCCAGCTCGACGTCGCCAAGGACGGCCTCATGCCCCTGACCCGGGGCGAGATCTTTGCCCAACAGGAGCGGCTCGGTCGGCCGGTGCAGCGATGAAGGCGGCGCTTGGGATTCTCGTCATGGTGGCCTCTTGCCTGGCCGTCTCCGCCGGCGCCCGAGCCCAGGAGCTCCGTGACCGCGACCTGGCGGTGATCCCGGCGGGGGGCGATGCCCGCTATCTGCCCCCTTCGCCGCCGCGGCCGGGCTCGTATCGCCTCGGCATCAACGTGCAGAACACGCCGACCGGCGTGCTCGTGATGGGCGTCGCGCCCGGTTCGGTCGCCCAGGCGTCGGGCATCGAGGCGGGAGACACGCTCGTGACGGTGGGGGGCTATCAGGTGGGCTACGTCGGCGACCGGCTGTTCGACGTCGGCGACGAGCTGGCCCGCCGCGTCGATGCGGCCGGCGGCGTGACGCTGCTCGTGCGGGATGGCCGCACGGGCGTGCTCGAGAACGCGGCCGTCCGGTTCGGGGCCGCCAGCCGGGCCGTCGCCGGACGGATCTTCGGCCCCGGCGGCACGCGGCTGCCCGCCTCGGCGGTGATCGCCGTGCGGGTGCTCGACGTCACCTACCCGCAGTGGCAGAACGTGGTGGTGGCCCAGGGCCAGATGGCGCCCACCGACCTGCTAAGGATAGCCCGGCCAATGGCACTTCCGCACGCGTCGTCCGACTGATGAGCGGCTCGTGAGTCGGGTGCTCCTGTGTCCCGGCCCGCACCAGGTGCTTCCCAATCCGCCTGCCCTCCCCCTCCGAAG
>JBIIYH010000143.1:0-6595 GCA_044346905.1 Pirellulales bacterium | reverse complement strand
ATACCAGGCGCGGAAGCCAGGCCCCCCAGGCCAATCGTCGAGCCGGCCGTCGATCGCGGGAGGATGCTCCATGGCTACCACCGGGATCGCGGTCATCGCGGGTGTGCCGAATTTGTGCGCGTCGGCAGTGCCGCTCTCGTACGCCTGCCCCATGGCCGGCTCCGGCGGCAGCGCCCGTAGAAAGCGATCCTCGTCGTAGGGAATCCGCTCCGGATCACCGGCCGGCCCCGGCCCGAACCGCACCGCTTCGCCCGCCGAAACCCGATGCGGAAACGAGCGGCGGCTCGAGGTCGCCGCATGACTAGCCACGACGGCCCCTTCGTAGACCTGGACGTCGGTGAGCTGCCCCCCGCTGGCCCGCACTGCGAACTCGGTGCCCAGATCGAGCACCTCGGCAGATGCGGTCTCCAGCAGAAAGCCGCTCATTCCCTTGGGCACCCGGACGACCACGCTGCCGTCGCGAAGCACGGCCCGCATCTCGCTCACAAGCTCCAGGTCGGCCGGACCGTCGAGCAGGATCGAGACCCCGTTGCGGAGCTTGATTTGCACAGCACCGGAGTCGATGGTGATCCGCCCGGCGTCGATCCGCTGCCCGGCCTCGAGGGGCGAGGCCGCGTCGGCCGAGACCGCGAATCGGGTTTCGGTGACGGTGGCCAGCGCCGGGAGATCATCCGCACCGGCCGGCCACAGTGCCCGGAGTCCATAGCCCGCTGCCGCCACACTCGCCACGAGCACGACGGCCGCCCGGAAGAGCCAGGCCGGCGGCCACCGCGATGGCCTCGCCGCCCCGGACAGTTCGTCGCGACCGACTTCGGCCTCGAGCCCGCCAGGGGTCTTCCGCACCTCCGCGGCGAGCGACAGCTGGCCGTGCAGGAGGGCGAAGGCCAGAAACTCCCGCCGGGCCTCAGGGCTCGAGACGATCATGGCCTCAAGATCCGCGACCTCGGCGGCGGTCGCCAGGCCGTCGCAATACTCGGCGGCGAGATCGAGCACGCGGTCCGGCTCGGGCGAGGCTGGCTGGCCGGACGTGAGCGATTGGTCGGACATGATCGTGGTGCTCTTCCCGGGGAGGTCAGGCTTCGGCCGCGAGCCGGCGCTCGACGCACTCGAGCAGGCCGCGCCGCATGATCTTCAGCGCCTTGTAGACGGCATGGACGGTGAGCCCCCAGGCGCCGGCGATCTCGTCGGCCGACAGCCGCCGACCGTAGAACATGTCGACCAGCCGCCGCTGGCGGTCGGGCAGCCGATCCACGCAGGACTCGAGGGCCGCCTGTCGCGGGCTGACCTCGTCGGCCAGTGCCGCCGCCGCGTCGGCCAGGTGGCCCAGGGCGGCCTCGCTGAACACGAGCCGGTCGCGGCGCCGGGAGCGCCAATAGTGGAGCACCTCCTTCCGGGCGATTCCCAACGCCCAGGGCAGGAACGGCTCCCCTTCCCGAAAGGAGTCGAAGCACCGCCAAATCGTCAGGCTCGTCTGCTGAAAGACGTCGTCGGCGGCCGTTCGATCATGCACGAGCGACCGCACGAACCCGAGTATCTGCAGTTGAAAGCGGCCGAAATGCATGAGAAACGCTTCGTACCGTGCCGGGTCGGCCGGAGGGGATCCCGCGGGAGCGGGATCGGATCGCGAGTTTGACTCAGGGGCCGACATGGACTTCCTCCCTCTAGCGGTTGCCCGCCAACTCGAGTTTTAGTACCCGCCGCAACCGATTTTCTGAAAACCCGCTGCCCCTGCTGGGACGTCGAGGCATCCGGAGCCGGCCTCGTTATGATGGAAGAACCAGGGGTAAGCGTCGGCCTGGCTTGCCGCCGGCCGCCCTGCCCTGCCCCCTTTGCGCCCGTAGCTCAGCCGGATAGAGCATGGGATTTCTAATCCCAGGGTCGGTGGTTCGAGTCCACCCGGGCGTAGTGAAAAGCGCTCGCCGGGTCTTGACCGGCGAGTTGTCGAAGCGAGCCGCTTGCCGGGAATACGGCATCGACTGGCGGACGCTCGAGAAGATGCTTTCCCACGTCGAGCCGCCGGGATACCTGCGTCACGCTGTCACCGGTGACCGTAACGCCCCGCCAATATTCCTTCGAACGACAGGTCTTCGTCGAGCGTCGACCAGTGCAGCCCAAAGGGCGAGATTTCGATCCGGCCCACATCATCCTCGGCGGCCGACTCCAGCCGCGGGTTGCCCTTGGTGGGAAAACTCACCTCGTGGCCGCTGGCGAACCTGATGTAGATCATCCCTCGTTCATGCCATGCCTTCAGGGCGCGGTCCGCCAAGGTGCTCGGCCCATTTTTGCTTGATGAGTTCGATTTGGTCATGGACGTGTGGCCCGCCTTGAATCCCTGCGGACGGCCCAAGAACGTATGATCAGCGAATGGAAATTCAGATGGACGATCAGATTGCGCAGGAACTGCGGCGGCTCGCCGGTCATCAGGGGCGTGCCTTGGCTGACGTCGTCGAAGCAGCCCTGCGAAGCTACATCGAGACGGAAGCGATTACCGACATCGAGCCCGCCGACATTGCCGCCACTCAGTTAGCCCTGTTGTCGGAGTTGCCCGAGATCGAGGGGGCTGAGGGGGGCTGCGAGACGCCCGGGGCTGATGCGCAGGGCTGAAGTCTGGTGGGCGAAACTGCCGCCTCCAGTTGGGCCGCGTCCGGTCGTCGTGCTGACAAGAAATGCAGCGACACGTTCAAGGCTGTTGTGGGGTTTCTCAAGCCATATGGTGGGCTTCCGCGGCCTCGGGAGCACGGCGGAGCAGCGAGCCGATGGATTTAACGCAGTTCGACTTTGAGTCGGCGGTTCAGTGCCGACGCGGCCCTTTCGAGCGTGCCGATCGTCACCGATGGATTGTTCGGGTCAAGGAGCCGATCCAGCGCTGCCCGGCTCGTCTTCATGCGACGTGCCATCGCCATCTTCGTGAGACGGAGTCGCTTCATCTCCATGGCTACCTGATGAGCGATGACCCGCTTCGTCGCCGTCGCGGTGGCCACTTCCAACAGACGATCTTTCTGCAGGAAATCGTCGAAGTTACTGCCGATGTGGGTCTTTTTCATGGTCTTAGTCCGATCGTAACTGGGAGAGTCTTCGTTTTGCCGTCATGAGGTCGGCCGGGGGCGTCCGCTGGGATTTTTTCTGAAAGGCGTGCAAGAGAATCATCGTCTGCCCGTCCACAGTGAACATCACTCTGGCGATGCCGCTGCTGATATGCGACCTCACTTCCCAAAGCCCGGTCGCAAGTTTCCGGATGAGGGGCATCCCGAGCGGCCAGCCAAACTGAGCGGTTTTCATGTCCTCGCCGACGGTCTTTCGGTCTTCTCGCACCAGCCCGCGTAGCCACTCCCGCACCGGCTCATTGCCCACCTCGGTTCGGAAGAACACGACCTCCAAAATCGGCCGCCGTCGGTCGTGCTCGTGGCCGGCTGGTGCCATTGGAGAAGTGTACCATTCATGGTACACCGAGGCAGGCTGGGGATCAGGCGGCTGGAGGCTTGCCTTCCCTCCGGCGGCGCCGCGGGTGGCCATACCAGAGGCCCCTAAGACGGCTTTGAGGATTCCTCAGATCGGCACCTTTTTCTGCCGTCTGGGCGGTGAAGCTGGCGGCCCAGGCGAAATCGGACCTGCTGTCGGAACTCCTTGTCGGGCAACGACTAAAGGTCGATTTCGTGGTTTCTTCGGAAACTGCGAAATCGGCTCGCCTCAAATTTCGCATCCCAGGGTCGGTGGTTCGAGTCCACCCGGGCGTAGTGCGGTTTTTTGCGATTGGGGGGCGGCCCGGGAGGGCCTTGTTGCGTCATTCGTTAGGTTCCAGCCCCGGTCGCTCCGGGGGCCGCCACGTCGGAGGGTCGCGGTAACGATCAGTCCTTCTTCGGCTGCTGCTTAGCCGCGTGCTCTGCCATGATCCTCTTGCGGGCCTCGGTCAACGCCTTTGCGATGGCGGCTGCCGACTCGCCAGTCGGAAAGTCAAACCGGACGGGCTTTTCTTCCTTCGCCTTCTTGTCGCTCTCGTCTGCCATCGCAGTTCTCCTACTGAGGGGTGATCTGACCAATCACGTCATCGTCGTCGGGCCGTCTCGTGAAATCCTTGATCATCTGGGCAGTGACGTCCCGCCAGAAGAGCGACTCGTCCCGACTGCCCGTAGCCGCAAATGTCAGGATTGCCTGTTCGACCTCGGCAAAGGCGCAGACCTCCGACTTCCGCACCCGGAGCGGGCAGGAGCGTGGCGGGTGCCGGACGCATGTCTGCCGGTAGCGGATCACTGCCGGTGCATCCGCTCCCGCAAGTTCGTGAGCGACTCGGAAGTGCTGGAAACCCTCGCCAAACTTCGTCCGGCTCTCGATCACATACCGGCCCTCCGTGCCCGCTGCCTGAGCGTACGCCTCCTCGCCATGCTCGATGACCAAAAAGGTCGGGCCGTCCGGGCGGGCGATCTCGTAGACAGCCCACACGACGTCGTCGATCGTGGCGTTTGGCAGGTCGCGGTGGCCTTCAAGTTTCAGAATCATGTCCGTCTCCTTGAAATCTGCATCAGGGATGTGGTGGATCGCATGGACGTCAGGCAGCGGTGACCGCGAGCGCGAGCGTCGTCGGCATGTCCGCCTCGGCATCGCGTTCCGGCACCCACTCGCCCTCGGTCGCCAGCCGGTCGAAGAGCGCATCCCGCCGGCGGATCGCCTCAGCCTGCGACGGGGTCTCGAGCGACCGACGCACCCGGCGGGTGCGGAAGTCGAAGTTGAGCGTGTAATGCACCCACCAGGTGCCGTTGTTGCACCACAGGTGATGGAGTTCGTTGGTGGCGTCGATGCGGACGGACAGGTACCCACGCGGCATGCTTGCACCTTGCTTTCGGGGGAAATCGAACCGTTTCGCCGGATCGCTCCGACGCACATCCTCGGGTTCCGTTTCCGGTTCCCGTCACCACCTTGCGGGCAGGTTGGCGGGCCGCCCCTGACGGGCAGCCCTTCGAGACGGATGCAGAGAAATCTTACGCCACCGGGCAAGCCCGGGTTCGCTGAAAGCGTGTCATAGCCCGCGGCTCAGTCGCCCGAGCGCCGCTGGGCAAAGAGCCAGTCGTGGAACGCGTCGTCGGCGTAGGTTCGCGTCCAGGAGTCGTGGCCCACGGCCGGATACTCGGTGTATTTCGGCTCGCCGCCGGCCGCCCGGATCGCCTCGATCATCTCCCGCGACCGGCCCACCGGCACGGCCCGGTCGTCGTCGCCGTGGAAGGCCCAGACCGGCAGGCCGACGTATCGCTTGGCCCAGTCGGGATCGCCGCCGCCGCAGACCGGGGCAGCCGCCGCGAACCGCGAGCCGGGCATTCCGGCGGCATACCAGGTGCCGTAGCCCCCCATCGACAGCCCCGTCACATAGACCCGGGCGGGGTCGACCTTGCCGGCCGCGATCAGGCCATCGACCACCTCGAGGGCGAGCTTGAGCGGCTCCGAGGGCTGGGCCGGAAACGTGCCGGCCCCTCCCCCCTGGCCCCATGCGACCTCGACCCATTTCTTGTCCGCCGGACACTGGGGCGCCAGCACCAGGCAGGGGTGCGTCGCCTGCCGCCTGTGAAACTCGACCACCCCGTGCTTGAGCTGGGCCGCGTTGTCGTCGCCCCGCTCTCCGGCGCCATGGAGGAAGAGCACGAGCGGGAGCCTGGTGGCGGCGGCGGCCGGCGCGGGTGTGAAAAGCCGGTAGCGGAGCGTTCCGCCTCCCGACTGAAACTCGTCCCGCCCGAAACTGTCCTGCCAGCCCTCGGCGTCGGCCGCCTGCGGCACGATACCCGCGGCCATGAGCAGGAGGGCGCCGTGGATGACCTGCGAGACAAGCGTGGAAGACTGCATGGAAGACTCCCCTGGGATTGACCGGTCACTGCCGGCCGTGACCTGCCCATCATGATAGCCGTGGGTGCGGCTAGGTGGCGAAGGCGAGGATCGCGTCGATCACGCGAGACTGATCGGCTTCCGTCATGCCCGTGTAGAAGGGCAGCCTCACGAGCTGGTCGCTCACCCGCTCGCTCACCGGGCAGTCGCCGGGCCGGCCGTCCCAACGGCGGGCGTACTCGCTGAGGTGCAAGGGCAGATAGTGAAACACGGCCACGATGCCCTGGGCCTTGAGAGCGGCGATAAATCGGGTCCGCGTAGCCAGGTCGGGCATCAGCAACTGGTACATGTGGAAGGCAGGCTCGCAGTGGGCCGGAACCACCGGCCGGCTCACGCCAGACCGCTCCGCCCAGCTCGCGAGCGCCTCGTGGTAGCGGCGCCAGATCACGGACCGGCGGGCCTGGATCGACTGCCACTGTTCCAGCTGCCCGAACAGAAACGCCGCGAGCACGTCGCTCATCGTGTAGCTCGAGCCGACGTCCACCCAGGAGTATTTGTCCACCTGGCCCCGAAAGAACCGGGCCCGGTCGGTGCCCTTCTCGCGGATGATCTCCGCCCGCCCGATGGCCCGCTCGTCGTTGACGACCAGGGCCCCTCCCTCCCCGCAGGTGATGTTCTTCGTCTCGTGGAAGCTCAGGGTGGCGAACGCCCCGAAGGTTCCCAGCATCCTGCCGCGATACCGGCCGAACAGCCCGTGGGCGTTGTCTTCCACGACGGCCAGCCCGTGCCG
>JBIIYH010000155.1:0-6353 GCA_044346905.1 Pirellulales bacterium | reverse complement strand
GGGGCAAGCCTGAGCGGGCAGCAGAAGGTATTCGTGCCCGCTGGGCTGCAGCGAGGCAAAATGGTGGTCCCGTACATGGTGGGGAACGGCTCGGGACAACCCGAGTTTCTGTTCCTCGACGCCACGAACGGACTTATCCGCTGGAACACGCAAAGCGTGGCGTATGACAGCACCTGGGGGCAGGGCAATGTCGTGCTGGCCAGCACCGGGAATGGCAACCTGGCGATCAGCACCGCTGTCTCCGCCGACTCGTTCCAGTTCGCCCAGAGCCTCACGGGCAGTGGCACGATCTCGCTCGGGGTCTTGGCGAACGGCTCACGGGCCGCACAAGCTGGGATCATATCTGCTGCGGACACGCTTACGGTCGCTCCGGCGATCGATTTGGGGACGGCTGAACTCGTGCTGTGGAACGAGCGGGGCGTTACCCGGGTCACCACCTTCAACGGGTCGGTCTCCACGTCGGGAGGCCTGTCCAAAAATGGCACAGGCGTCAATTCGCTGAACAGTTCCGCCAACGCGATCACGGGCTCCATCGCGGTCAATCGGGGTACCCTGCGGATCGCCGGCGGAAACGGTCTGGGTGATGCGGCCGCGCTGTTCGTCGCGGCAGGCGGCACGTTCGATCTCAGCGGTGCGAGCGACCAGGTGGCGGCGCTCACCGGCAGCGGTTCCGTCGCGGTTGCGTCGTCGCGAACGCTGACCGTCTCCGGGGCGGCCAGTGGCACCTTCGCCGGCGTGATCTCCGGGGCAGGCGGGCTGGTCAAGGGCGGCGCCGGCGGCCTCACGCTCTCCGGCGGCAACACGTTCGCGGGCGGCGTTCAGGTGAACGGTGGCACGCTCACGGCCGGAAACGCGGGTGCTTTCGGCGCCGGCTCGATCAGCCTCGCGGCGGGTGCCGCCCTTGATCTGGGATCCCTGGCGGTGGCGAATGCGATCACGAACAACGGCGGCGGCCTGCTCAACGCGGCCTCCTATGCCGGCACCCAGACGCTGGCGGGGACGAGCCTGTTGGGCGGCACGATCGGCGGCGGGCTGAACGTCGCCTCGGGCGGCGTGCTCAAGGGCAATGGCACGAACTTCACGGGGGCCGTCGTCATCCAGTCCGGCGGCATCCATGCCCCCGGGGCGTCGCCCGGGCTGCAGACTTTCGCCAGCGGCCTCACCTACGAGGCCGGCTCCACGCTGCAGTGGGAGCTCATCGGCAACACCACCTCCGGGGCCGGCACCGTGTTCGATCAGGTGCTCGTGACCGGAGGAGATCTTCTGATTGCGGCGAGCGGGCAGTTGCCGGAGTTGAACCTGGTGTTCGACGGAGCCGGGTCGGCGGTTGACTGGTCCAACTCGTTCTGGGACGTCAGCCGCACATGGACCGTGATCGACTTCTCGGGAGCCGGCAGTTCATCGGGCACGTTTACGCTCGGAGGCTCCGCCACCACCTGGCTCGACTCGCTCGGTGCGTCACTGGCGACGGCACGTGCCGGGAACGCGAACTTCTCGGTCGGCTCCACCGGGGGCGACATCGTCCTCTCCTACGCGATCGTCCCCGAGCCCGGCACGGCCACGCTGGCATGCCTGTCCCTCGGAGTCGCGTTGGCCGCCGCGTGGTGGCGGAAACGCTCGCCCTGACCCGCCCCCCTCGCCGCACGGATCACGTCATGGCTGCGCCTCGTCGTCGCGTGGGTGGCTTCACCCTCGTCGAGCTGTTGACCGTCATCGCGATCATCGCCGTGCTGATGGCGCTGCTCATGCCGGCCGTGCAGTCGGCGAGAGAGGCGGCCCGACGCGCGCAGTGCAGCAACAACCTCAGGCAGGTATCGCTGGCGTTCATCCACTTCGCCGAGTCGAACGGCAGATATCCCTACGCGGGGCGGAACAACTGCAACCCGTCCCTGGGCGCCACCGTCCAGAACAACAACTCGAACTACCGCTTCCATTGGAACTGGACATTCCACACGCTGCCCTTCATCGAGCAGAACTCGCTGTTCGATGGCGTGCCGGAAGACGCCCTGATGCCGCTCGGCACGCCGGGATCGCAGGCCGCCTGGGACCTGATGACCGCGACGGCCCGGACCGCGTTCCAGCAGGCGATCGTCAGCTCCTACCAGTGTCCGTCCTTTCGCGCCGGCTGGTCGCCGAAGTTTCCCAACACGCTGATCTGCGATTACGCGGGCAACGTGGGCTCGGCCATGTCGGCCACCGACACCGCGGGCAGTTGCGGCAACGGTAGCTCCAACAACGACGGCATGATGGTGGTCGCGCCCGCCCACCCGGAGTCGACGAATGGCCGGTTCGTGGCGCCGGCGCATATCCGCGACGGCCTCTCGAACATGGTGATGATCGGCGAGCGGCAGGTGGCTCCCACGCTGCGGCCCGATATCGGCGGGGCCACGTGGTGGTGCCAGGACGACAACGAATACTTCCATAACTCCGGCTGGGATTCGGACGTGATCCGCGGTGGGGGCACACCGCCGGCCCCGAACCGGGAGCATCCCTGCGAGACAACCCAGCGGGCGGGGTCGGCCCGTTTCGGCTCGCAGCATGCATCGGGCTGCGGGATCGCCATGGCCGATGGCTCGGTGCATACGGTCGGCTGGGACATCGATGCCGCGACGTTCCGCAATCTCTGCACACGCAGCGACGGCAACCCCGCAGCCCTGCCGTAAGCCAACTCGGCTCGCAAGCCTGGTCGAATCGCTTCGGGACGGCGTTCGGAATGGTCGCCGCGCGGGTTCGGTCGGTCTGTTCCGCGTGCCGCGTCGTCGACGTGGCAGGCGTGATCCCCCTTGCTCTCGCACGGGGGCTTCTATGCCGCTGAACCCACCCGCGGGAACCACCGCGATTCAGCCCGTGGCCGGGATCTCGTCGAGGGCCACCGCGTAGGCGGTCGCGTGGGAGCGGCAGTGGGAAATGCTCACGAGCACGCAGCGGATTCCGAGCGACTCGGCCACTTCCTGCGTGCCTCCGGACAGAAAGGCCTGCGGCCGGCCGCCCGGGAGGTTTTTGATCTCGACGTCCCGCCACGAGATCCCCCGCTTCCAGCCCGTGCCCAGCGCCTTGAGCACCGCCTCCTTGGCGGCCCAGCGGCCGGTGAAGTGCTGGGTGGCCATCTTCCGGCTGCGGCAGTATTCGATCTCGTGCTGCGTGTAGACGCGGCCCACGAACAGCTCGCCGTGCCGCTCGATCATCTGCGCGATCCGCAGACACTCCGTGATGTCGGTGCCGATCCCGAGCACGTTCATGACCGCTTCCCCGGCTGCTGCACGGGCGGCGAGCGATCGAGTCCGCAGGCCCGCCGCGCCCGGGCCAGCACCGCGCCCGCCTTGAGCCGGGCCTTCGCCGCGCCGGCAGCCAGGATCGCCTCGATCCGATCCGGGTCGGCCGCCAACTCGGCCCGCCGGGCCCGCGCCTCGGCGAAGAACTGACCCGCCGCCTCGAGCAGCTTCTTCTTGACCTCGCCGTAGCCGAACCCGCCCCGGCGGTAGAGGTCGGCCAGCGCCTGCCGGTCGGGCTCCGGGGCGAAGAGGGCGAACAGCTGATAGAGGTGATCTCCCTCGGGCTCCTTTGGCTCCTCGACGGGCCGCGAATCGGTCGTGATCCGCATGATCTTCTTCTTGAGCGCGGCCGGCTCCTCGAACACCTCGATCGTGTTCTCGTAGCTCTTGCTCATCTTCTGGCCGTCGGTGCCCGGCACCTTGGCGCTGCCATCCACGAGCCGCGGCTTGGGCAGCGTGAACACCTCGCCGTAGAGGTGGTTGAACGTGCCGGCCAGGTCGCGGCAGACCTCGATGTGCTGCACCTGATCCTCCCCCACGGGCACGACGGTGGCGTCGTAGGCCAGGATGTCGGCCGCCATCAGCACGGGGTAGGTAAACAGCCCCGCGTCGGCCGGCAGGCCGCGGGTCTTCTTGTCCTTGAAGGCATGGCACCGCTCGAGCAGGCCCATCGGCGTGACGGTCATCAGGAGCCAGGTCAGCTCCGTCACCTCCGGCACGTCCGACTGCACGAACAGCACCGCCCGCTCCGGATCGAGGCCGAGGGCCACGAGATCGAGGGCGGCGTCGCGGACGAACCCTCGCAGCCGCTCCGGCTCGCGGACGGTCGTGAGCGCGTGGAGGTCGGCGATGAAGTAATAGGCTTCGTCGGCGGCCTGGTGCCCCCCGCCAGGCTGGAGGTCGATGTACTGCCGGATCGCGCCGAAATAATTGCCCCAGTGAAACCGGCCCGTGGGCTGAATGCCCGACAGGGCGCGGGTGGGCCGCGGCGGGGGGCTCGTCTCAGCCGGCATGGGCGGCCTCCTGGGGTGGCTCGGCCACGCAGCCGGCGGGCTTCGGCAATTGGAGCGTGCCCACGAGGTCGGCGAACCGGCTCGCGCCCGCCTCGCGGAGGGCCGCCGGGAGTTCGGCGAGCAGCCGGGCCGACACGACGGGCTCGGCGAAGCTGGCCGTGCCGATCTGCACCGCCGCCGCCCCGGCCACGAAGAACTCCATGCAGTCGTCGATCGTCATGATGCCCCCCACGCCGATGATCGGGATCCCGACCCCGCGGTGCACCTGGTGCACACACCGCAGCGCTACCGGCTTGATCGCCGGCCCGCTCAGGCCCCCCACCACGTTGCCCAGCAGGGGCTTCCGCCGCCGCCAGTCCACCGCCATGCCCTGGAGCGTGTTGATCAGCGTGACGGCGTCGGCGCCGCCATCGGCCGCACCGCGGGCCACGGCCGCGATGTCGCTCACGTTGGGCGTGAGCTTGGCGATCACCGGCAGGCTCGTGGCCGCCCGCACGCCCGCCACCACGTCACGGCAGGTGGCCGGATCACTGCCGAGATCGACGCCGTGGCTGACGTTGGGGCAGGAGACGTTGAGCTCGAGGGCCGCGATCCCGGCCACGCCCTCCAGCCGGCGGGCCAGCCCCACGAACTCGGCGGCATTCGCTCCCGCGATGCTCACGATCACCGGCGCCCCGCAGCCCGCCAGGAACGGCAGCTGCTTCTCGAGAAAGGCCTCCACCCCGTCGTTGTCGAGACCGATCGAGTTGAGCAGGCCCGAGGCCGTCTCGACGGTTCGCCAGGGAACGTTGCCCTTCCGCGGCAGCGGCGTGATCGTCTTGGGCACGATCCCGCCCAGCCGGGCGAGGTCCATGAAGCCCGTCATCTCCTTGCCGTAGCCGAACGTGCCCGAGGCCACGAGGATCGGGTTGGGCAGCCGCAGCCGGCCGAGCGCGACCGACAGGTCGGGCGACGTGGCGGCGGAAGCGGGCCCGGCGGGGAGCGGCATGGATGGGGACATGGGGGTCGGAAACGCGTCTCTGGCCGAGTGTAGTGGGTTTCCCCGCCCCCCCAAGCCGCCTCCGTTTCCCGCGGAATCCCCGCCGCTGCGCTCGGCCGCGGGGGCACCCGGTGGCCGGACGGTCCGGTCGTGCCGAATGCATCAAGTTTGGCGGTCAGGACGCCGATACCACCGATGGCAGGGATTCGGTGGACCGGTCGCCGCAGGGGCGGTTGGTTGACACTAGTCCTTGCCAGGCCTAGGCTTCGGACTCATTCCCCGTCCTCCGGCCCCTCGCCCGTCGGGCGAAAAGCCGGTCGGCCGCGGTCGGAGCACCCGAGCCGTGACCAAGAAAGACATCGTCCGGACGATCGCGGAAGAGATCGATCTTCCCCAGTTTCGCACCCGCGTGCTCGTGCAGCGGACCTTCGAGGCCTTGATCGAGGCCCTGGTTCGCGACGGGCGGGTCGAACTGCGGAACTTCGGAGTCTTCCAGATCAAGCAGCGTGAGGCCCGGCTGGCCCGCAACCCGCGGACCGGAGAGCCGGTCACGGTGCAGGCCAAGAACGTGGTCACGTTCAAGCCAGGCAAGGAGATGGAGGAACGGGTTCGCGACTACAAGGCATCGGCTGCAGGCAGCGAGCCGGCCGAGTCCCCAACCGACGACGAGGCGGGCGACACCCCCTCCGAACCGACCGGGGCTTGAGCCACAGGCTGGGCAGGCTGGGTCAACGGGGCTTCGCTCGAGCAGGCTGACAACCGTCAGCCTCTCTCGCGGCCGGACGGGGCGATCAGGTACATCTCCGGGACATTCGCAGGAAGCGCGTCCCGGCACGACACGAGACACGGGCACGGGTCAGGAGGACCAGGCGATGAGAAGGGCCGTTTGGCTACTGTGGGCGGTGGCGGTGCTGTCCACCTCCTCGGGGTGTCTGATCCCGATGTACTCGGGCGACCCGGTTCGCCGGGCCCAGCAACTCATCTACACGTCGGAAGACCTCCGCGCGATCACCGACGAATGGGAGCGGATCTGGTTCCTCGACCAGCCCTCGCACATGACCCCGTGGCGCACCCACGGCGGGATACTGT
>JBIIYH010000056.1:0-13787 GCA_044346905.1 Pirellulales bacterium | reverse complement strand
GCCAATCGAGCGGCGTAGGAAACCGAGCGCAGCCAGGATGGCGAAGCGAGGTTTCCTTCGAGCGACCGAAGGGCAGGCGGGCACCGGTCCGCGAAGCGGATTGGTCGCACAGGGAGCGTCCGGCGAGATGGCATGGGCTACCCGGAGCCCACGCCACCAACGACGTGGACCGCACTCAGACGCGGATCTGGGCGGCTTGCTCCACGATCCGTTCCAGGGGCACGAGGTTGCCCTTGTCGCAGCCCGGGCAGTGCTCCGCCGCCTCGGCCCAGGCGGCCGGCGAGCGGAGGTTCGAGTCCCAGAAGGGCCAGGTGCGGCACTGTCGCGGCCGCTCGTCATAGGCCGTGCACTTCCGCGTCACCGGATCGAGCAGCACGCAGTCTCCCCCGGCCCGTTCCTTCAGCGACCGCCGGATCCCCACGCGATACACATGCGCGGCCTCGAAGTCGGCGGGCGTCATCCCCAGCCGCGCGGCCATGGCGTCGATCTCGGCCTGGTTGACCCAGACATAACCCTCGGCGCCGGTGCAGCAGTCGCCGCACTGCGTGCACTGAAACCGCAGCCCGCCCGAGTACCAGACGTCTTGGGGAATGCCCGCCATCGCTCGCCTCCTCGCTCCTTCTCGACCGGCCTTGCTCAGCCTCGCACAACCGCAGCGACCGCGGCCACCAAGGCCTCGACGTCGGCCGCGGTGTTGAACGGCCCGAACGAGGCCCGCACCGTGCCGCCCGAGCGGGTGCCCAGGTGCTCGTGAACGACCGCCGCACAGTGAAAGCCCGACCGCACCTGCACGCCCGCGGCCTGCTCCAGGATCGCGGCGACGTCGGCCGGATCATAGCCCTGGACCGTAAAGCTCACAATTCCCGCGGCGGCTTCGCCGCGGGCCACCCGCACGCCGGCGAGCCCGGAGAGCTCCGCGGCCGTGCGATCCGCCAGGTCGCGGCCCACTGCGGCGACCGCGGCGACGCCGCGATCCTCGAGCCAGGCCGCAGCCGCGGCGGCGGCCGCCAGCGCCGGCACGTCGGGCGTTCCCGGTTCGAGCCGCTCGGCAAAGGCCTCGGGCATCTCGAGCGACTCGCTCGTCGAGCCGGTGCCGCCCTGCATGATCCCGGCCGGTTCGACTCCGGAGCGGGCCCAGAGAAACGCCACGCCGGCCATGCCCAGGAGCCACTTGTGCGCCGCCGCCACCGCCAGGTCGGCTCCCCAGCCGGGCTGCGACGCCGGCACGACGCCCAGCGACTGGGCCGCGTCGAGCACGACGAGCCCGCCCCGCTCGTGGGCAATCGTCGCGGTCGCCGCGATGTCTTGGACCGCGCCGGTCACGTTCGAGACGTGCGAGCAGACCACGAGCCGCGTCGCCGGCCGCCAGGCGGCGGCGATCGCTGCGGGATCCACCCGGCCGGCGGCGTCACAGGGAGCGATCGAAAGGTCGATCACGCCCCGCGTGGCGAGCGCATGCAGCGGCCGGAGCGTGGCGTTGTGGTCGGCGGCGGTGGCGATCACATGGTCGCCCGGCCGCGCGAGGCCGTGGATGGCGAGATTCAGCCCGAGCGTACAGCCGGAGGGAAGCGCCACCCGGCCCGGATCGACGCCGCCGAAGAGTCGCGCCGCCGCCGCCCGGGCTCGCGCCTGGATCGCCGTGGCCTCGACGGCCTCGCGGTAGAGCCCGCGGCCGGCCGTCGCGCCGACCTCCTCGGCGGCCCGCCGCCAGGCCGCGAGCACCTCCGGCGGCTTGGGCCAGGTGGTGGCCGCGTTGTCGAGATAGCGTCGCGGTCGGCTCATCCCTAGCCCCCGATCTGATACATGGCGCGGGCCGGCCGCTCGAAGGCGGGCGAGCCGATGCCGTGCGCGGCTCGCTTGGCCGCCACGCAGGCCTGGAGCAGCGCCGCGATCTCGTCGTCGCTGCCGCCGCCACGGAGCACGGCACGGGCGTCCCACTCCGTCGTCGAGAAGAGGCAGTTGCGAAACTGGCCGTCGGCCGTGAGCCGGAGCCGGTCGCAGCGGTCGCAGAACGGGCTCGTCACCGGGTCGATGAACCCGATCAGGCCGCCGTCGGCCCACCGCCAGTCCACCGCCGGCTGGCCCCCGTCGGCCGGCGGCAGCGGCTCGAGCGGCCCGATCTCCCGCTCGAGGATCGCCCGCACCGCGGCGCCCGAGAGCACCTGCTCCGCGTTCCAACTTCCATCCGCGTCGAGCGGCATGAACTCGATGAACCGCAGGTGAAACCCCTCGCGCCGGCAGAACTCGGCCAGCGGCACGATCTCCTCCTCGGAGAGCCCGCGGATCGAGACGGCGTTGATCCGGATCGAGCGAAAGCCGGCCGCCCGGGCGGCGGCGAGGCCGGCCAGAGCGCGGTCGAGCCCGCGGCGCCGGGTGAGCCTTTCGAAGGCCTCCTCGCGGATCGCGTCGAGGCTCACGTTCAGCCGGCCCAGGCCGGCGGCCGCCAGGGCCTCGGCCTGGTCGGCCAGCAGCAGGCCGTTGGTGGTGGCCGCCACCTCCTCGATCCCGGGCACGGCCACCAACAGCCGCACGAGCCCGGCGAGGTCCCGCCGCAGGAGCGGCTCGCCCCCCGTCAGCCGGATCGTGCGGATGCCCTCGCCGGCCGCCACGGCCGCCACCCGGGCGATCTCCTCGTAGGAGAGCAGCTCCTCCCGGGGCAGGAACACGACTTCCGCGGGCATGCAGTAGGTGCACCGCAGGTTGCAGCGGTCGGTGACGCTGATTCGCAGATCGGTGTGGACGCGGCCGAAGCCGTCGCTGAGCGCGGTCATGTCAGGGCCCGCGCTCCGCCGGCACCTGGCCGTGCACCCACGTGCGGCCGCCATCGGGGCCATGGTCGCACTTCCAGATCGGCACGCTCGCCTTGATTCGCTCCATCAGCCACTCGGCCGCCGCGAAGGCCGCCCGGCGATGGGCCGCGCTCGCGGCCACCGCCACGCCGGCGTCCCCGGGCTCGACCACGCCCAGGCGGTGGCTGACCGCGACCGCGACCAGCTCGAACCGGTCGGCCGCCTCCCGACACAGCCGCGCGAGCTCGGCTCGGGCGAGCGGCGTGTGGGCCTCGTACTCCAGCCGCGTGGTGGCCGCGGCGCCGGTCACGTCCCGCACCGTGCCCACGAAGAGCACGTTGCCGCCGGCGGCCCGATCGCCCACCGCCGCGAGCACGGCCGCCGGATCGAGCGGCTCGGAGACGAGCGTCACGAGCCTCACCCGCGGATCGTGGACCCTGGTGCCGGCCATCGGTCAGCCTCCGCTCACCGGAGGAATCAGGGCGACGTCGTCGCCCGTCGCGAGCGGCTCGGAGTCGGCGGCGTAGCGGTCGCCGCGGGCTACGGCGCTCCGTGCCAGGAGCGGGGCGAGTTCGGGGCAGGCCGCGGCCAGCGTGCGGCGGAGGTCGGCCACCGTGCCGCCGTTCCAGACGACCTCCACCGTCCGGCGGCCCGCTGCCTCCGCCAGGCCGGCAAACACCGCCACCCGCAGGCGGCCGTCTGTCGGGGGCAGGTCGGGCTTGGGCATGATCGAAGCTCGTCTCAGGTGGTGGTGAGCCGACCGCTCGTGGCGGTGAGCAGGGTGTCGAGGCCATGCGGCCCGGGGCCTTCCAGAAGACCATAGGCCTTGGCCAGGATCTTGACCGGGTGCACGGCGGGCTTCGTCGTGCCCTGCTCCATCTGGATCCGACAGGCCGAGCAGCCGGTGGCACCGGCCTCGATGCCCGCCGCCCGCATGCCGTTGACGAGCGGCAGGCCCATTCGCAGGCTCGCCCGGTAGTGCTCGCGGGCCAGCCCGAAGGTGCCGGCCATGCCCGAGCAGCCACGGTCGGCCGCTTCGAGCGCGAGCCCCGGCACCAGCCGCAGCAGGTTCTCCGCCGGCGGCAGGCCGCCCGAAATCTGCTCGTGGCAGCCGGCGTGGTACAGGATCCGGGCGGGCACGGGGCGGAAGTCGAGCCGCAGCCGTCCCTCACGATGGAGTTCCCAGAGATAGGTGGCCGCGTCGCAGGTGGCGGCCGCCACGCGGGGCAACTCCTCGTCGTCGAGCAGAAGCGGGTAGTGGTGGGTGATGCAGGTCACGGCCGACGGCTCGGTGCACACGATCCGGTAGCCGAGCCGCACCGCCTCCGCGAGCACGCGGACATTCGCCCGCGCCAGCCGGCGGGCCCCGTCGAGATCCCCCTCGGAGACGAGTGGCATCCCGGAGGCCACCTGCCGCGGGTCGATGAACACCCCGATCCCGTTCCGCTCGAGCACCGACACGAAGGCCTGGCCCAGGAGCGGATCGTGCCGCCGGGCGTAGGTATCGAGGAAGTAGAGCACCCGGGGCCCGCTCCGCCGCGAGGGCCGCGTCAGGCCGCGCTTGGCCGCCCAGCGCACGAACGCGGTGCCGCTCACCGCAGGCAGCTTGCGGCCCCGGGCGATGCCGAGCGTCTTCTCCATCACCCAGCGGGCCTGGGGGTTGCCCAGCGCCCAGTTGGCCAGCGGCCGTGCGCGGCCGGCCACGGCGGCGAGCGAGTCGACCCGGGTCAAGAGCCAGGGGGCCAGCCGCGTCGAGTTGGCGGCATAATGCGCGGCCTTGAGCTCCATCACGATCGCCGGGATGTCCACGCCGGCGGCGCAGTCGCTGCGGCAGCGGTGACAGTTGAAGCAGGTGTCGGCCACGGCCCGCACCGCCTCGCTGGAGATCGACTTGGGATCGAGCCGGCCCGCCAGGAGCGCCGCCATCACGTCGGCCTTGGCCCGGGGCGAGGCCTCCTCGGCCGGGTTCTCGCGAAACCGCGGGCACATCCGGGTCGTGGCCGCCACGCTCCGGCAGCCGCCGCAGCCGTTGCAGGCATCGACCTCGACCACCAGCCGATCGAGGCTCCAGGTCGTAAGGGGCGTCAGGTGCGACGCCTCTTCCGAGGGCTGCGCCGGCTCGCCGCCGTCCGACTCCGGTTGAGTCGCGGTCAGCGGCGGCCTGAAGGCCGCTGCAGGCGAGGCATCCGGCACGACTCGCCCCGGGTTCAGGATGCCGGCCGGGTCGAAGAGCTGCTTGACCTCCGCGAACAGCCCGCCGAGCTCGGGAAACAGCCGGGCAAAAAAGGAAGTCCGGGAGAGGCCCAGGCCGAGTTCGGCCCCGATCGAGCCCCCCACTGACGCCACCTCCGCGTAGACCGCCTCGGCCAGCGCCTCGAGCCGCTCTCGCTCGCCGGGGCTGCGGGGGTTGGCGTGCGGCCGGACGTGCAACTCGCCGTGGCCGGCGTGGCTGAAGATCATCGCCGTCGCGTGTTGCTGCCTGAGCACCGCCTGGAGCCGGCCGAGAAACTGCGGCAACATCGCCGGCGGCACGACCACATCCTCGAGAAACGGCACCGGCCGCAGGGCGGCGCGAACTCCGTGGAGCATCGACACGACGTTGCGGGAGAGGTCCCAGAAGAAGGCGGCGTCGTGCCCGTCCTCGGCCCGGCGGATGTCGATGCAGCCGCGGCGGCCGCGCCGCATCGCCGCCAGCGCCTGCTCGAGCTTGGCATTGCACTCGGCCGGCTCGTCTGCCGTGAACTCGACGAGCAGCCCGGCCTCGGCCACCGGCGGGATCAGCAGATCGAATGACGGTCGCGCCTCGCGGGCCAGCGCCAGATGCCGGCGGTCGAAGAGATCGCAGGCGCTCGGCTCGAGGGCGAGCAGCCGGACGGCCGCCTCCGCGGCCGACTCGAGCGAGTCGAACAACAGCAGGCCCACGGCCGTCGCCGGGTCCGGGCCTGCGGTCCGCAGCGTGGCCGCCGTGACGATCCCGAGCGTGCCCTCGGCCCCGCAGAGGAGCCGGTGCAGATCGACGAGGCCCTCCCGCTCGAGGTCATGAAGCCGGTAACCGCCATGGGTGGCCCGCGTCGGCGGCTGGCCGCGGCCGATCACTCCGCGGCCACGGGCCAGCAACCCCGCCACACCGGCCGCGAGCGTAGCGACGCGGTCGGAGGTCACCGGCGCGATGCCCCCCGCCGGCTCCGTCGGGGCCGGCGGCTCGGCCGCCGTGGGGCCGAGTTCCACCACCGTGCCATCGGCGAGCACGACCTCGAGCGACTCCACCCAGCGGCGCATCGAGCCATGCCGGAGAAAGCGGCTGCCCGAGGCATCACGGCCGATCATGCCGCCGATCGTGCTCACCGCGGCGTTGGCCGGGTCGGGGCCGAAACCGCGGCGCCGGCGGGTCAGAAAGGCTTCGAGCTGCGCCGCCACCATCCCGGGCTGCACCCGCACCGAGTGCTCCCTCACGGCCAGAATGCGCCGCATGAACCGGGAGCAATCGAGCACGATGCCGGGTCCGAGCGGACCGCCACACAGGCTCGTGCCGCCCCCCCGCGGGTGAACGCTGACGCCGCGCTCGGCGGCCCATCGGACCGTGGCGGCGACGTCCTCGGTCGACCGCGGGCGAACCACCGCCAGCGGACGCTCCTCGAACAGGCTGCCGTCGGTCGCATACAGCGACCGCCCGACGTCGTCGCAGACCACCTCGCCGGAGATGATGCCCCGCAGGTCCTCCTCGATCCGCACCTGTTCGTGATCCATGCGTGGCTCCGGGCCCGGCGGGCCGCGCTTGGGGCGTTCAGGAGGTCGAGGAGGCGGTCGGGTCGGGCCGGCGCGCGGCCGCTTCGCGGAGGCGGATTCGCTGTTGGCGGTGACGCTCGTGCGTCTCCAGGTCGAAGCCACCGTGGGGCCCGCCGGCGCCCCGGTAGCGGGCCGCGCAGCGGTAGCAGGTGAGACACTCGGGCATCAGCAGGTACAGGAGGACGTCGATCAGCGCCGTGCCGAACAGGATCGCGAAGGTCGGCACCAGCAGCTGCCAGGCCCAGGTGACGCAACTGGCGGCGAAGCCCGCCACCACGATCCCGACTCCCAGCCGCTGCGGAAAATCCTTGCGGGCGAAGAGCTCCGTGCTGGGGCAGACCAGGCAGCGTCGCAGGACCGGCAGCCCCGTGCCCGGCTCGGTGCCGCCCCCCGCCGCGTTCGTCCAGCCGATCGCATCGGCCGGCACGGCCACGACGGCGTGGCAGTGCGGGCAGGCGAGCGCGGTGGCCGTCTCCACGCCGGCTTGGGTCACGGTGGCGTCGCAGGCAGGGCAGGCGTAAGTGATTCGCATCGGCCGGAGCGGGGTTGAGCGGTGGGTCGTCAGCCCGAGGCCTGGAGCAACTGGGCGGTGAGTTCGCCCAGGATCGCGGCCAGGCAGGCCACATACAGGATACCCGTGGCGCTCTGCGTGTTGGGGATGTCGAGCGTCTTGCGGGCCATCACCAGCAGGATCGGCAGCCCCACGAGCCCGGCCAGCCAACGCAGCGCGAACAGCGCGGTCGTGGTCGTGCCGCCGCCCCCGGGCCCGCCGCCGAGGGCCAGCGTTGCCCCGCTCCAGGCCGCCTGCAGCCCCCAGGCCAGGAGCGCCAGGTCGATCATCCGCCGCAGGGCATCCACGCGCATGCCGGGCGCGTTCAGGTACCAGTGGCCCAGGAGCATCGCATGCACGGCGAGGCCGCTGACGAGCCCGGAGAGGAGCGCCGCCGCAGCCTCTGGCGCCGTGGCGGTCGCGACCGCGGCTCCGGGGGCGGCCGCGACCAGGGCCGTGGCGGCAGCCAGCAGGAGGGCGGTCACCCCGCAGAGCCACAGCCCGGCCCGCCGCCGCTCGCCGAGCCAGGCCACGCTCCCGACCCACGCGGCCAGAGCGGCGGCGGCCGCCAGCATCCAGACGAGGCTCGCCGCGGCGGTCCCGCGGGCCACGAGCGCGGCCGCCGTCGCCAGCCCGAGGACCACGAGCAGGTTCACCCGGAAGAAGCCGGCCGGCACGATGGCCGCCGGCGTGAGCACGAGCCCGGCCGCCATGCCCCAGCCGAAGCGACAGAGAAAGTCGAGCAGCAGCTGCATGCTGGGCGAAGCGGCCCGCCGTCCGGCGGTCGCGGAGTTGGCGGGCGGAACGGAGCGATCAGGGGGCGGAACGGTGGCCGTAGATGAGCGACATCACCTCGGCCCGGCTCGAGACGTTGGCCCGAAACACGCCCTTCATGGCGGACGTCACGCACATGCTGCCGGGCTTGCGGACCCCGCGCACGGTCATGCAGGTGTGGGTGGCCTCGATGACGACGGCCACACCCTTGGCCCCGAGTTCCTCCTCGAGCAGCGTCGCGATCTGCTCGGTCATCCGCTCCTGAACCTGCGGCCGGTGGGAGATCGTCTCGACGATCCGCGCCAGCTTGCTCAAGCCCAGGACCCGGCCGGCGGGCAAGTAGCCGATGTGGGCCCGGCCGATGAACGGCAGCAGGTGGTGCTCGCAGACGCTGTTGAAGGCGATGTCGCGGACGAGCACGATCTCGTCGTACTTCTCCTGAAACGCCGTCTGGAGATGGACGCGGGGATCCTGCCCCAGGCCGTTGAACAGCTCGGCATACATCCGGGCCACGCGGGCGGGCGTCTCGAGCAGCCCTTCGCGGTCGGGATCCTCGCCGACGGCGGCCAGGATCTCGCGCACGGCCCGCTGGATCCGGGCCTGATCGACGGCGGGGGAAGCGGCTTGGCGATCGGTGTCACTCATGCGGCCTGAGTGTAATCGACGGACGGCCCGGGTGAGCGACACCCTCGAGGTTCCCAGTGGGTGACCCGGCTCGGAGTGGCCCGGACCTCAATTCAGTTCTGGCTGAACTCGGGGGGAAACGGGCGGCCGCGGCCGCCGGCGGGGCGGGCGGTGATGGCCTCCAGGAGCAGCAGCGTGCGCTGAAAGACGTCGCACTCCGCCAGCAGCTTCAGCTTCGTCTCCAGGTCGAGGTCGATCGTGTAGGCCACGATGTCGGCCAGCATGCCCAGCGTGATCTGGTTGCCGAGCAACTGGTCGAGCTGCTCGTAGGCGTTGGGGATCCGCGGCATGGCCTGCTTGAAGGCCGCCAGGAGCCGCTGCTGGAGGGCGGCGGCCGCGCCGGGCGGAGCGTCGGCCGGCTCGACGTCGTCGATGATCTCCGACTCCACCACGCGAAACAGCTTCTTGGGAGGCAGTTCGCGGAGCAACCGCAGCCGGCGCACGCCCAAGACGAGCACGTTGTAGGTGCCGTCCTCGGTCCGCTGGTGGGTGGCGACGCGGCAGAGGCAGGCCGTGGGCCGCAGTGGCGGGCGGCCTTCGTAGTCTCCCTCCCAGCCCGGGGCCAGCGATCCCAGGGCGATCAGTCGGTCGTCCTCGATGGCCTCCTCGAAGAGCGCCCGGTAGCGGGGCTCGAAAATGTGGAGGGCCTGCATGACGTGCGGAAACATCACGAGGTTGGGCAGCGGAAACATCCGCGCGAGTCCGGAAAACTGCTCCGGGGAAAAAGCCAGCGGCTCATCGGACATGCAGGGAGTGGCTCCAGGGAGCGTAGGGGCCGTCAGGCCGAAGGGGGCGCCGGCGGGGGGTCGAGGTGGATCTCCGGAAGCAGGTCGGGGTCGAGCGGGATCTCCGGGTAGTCCTCCGTGCTGGCGGCCACCTCGGCGAGGCAGGCGTCGAAGTCCCGCAGGAAGCCGGTCAGGTCGAGCCCCAGGTGCCGCGGCGCGTAGGGCTCGAGGTAGCCGTGGACGCTGCCGTGAAGCTTGCGGGCCCCGCGGATGTTGCCGTTGCCGAAGTGATAGAGTGCCACCGCCGCCTGGATCAGCCCCTGGTAAAACTTTCGGGAGGGTCCGCGATACTCGGTCCACAGTTCCTCCCAGACCTCGTGGCTCTCGTAATAGTCGCAGGCGTTGAAGTGGGCGATGCCCTCCAAATAGAGCGGGTCGTAGTCGGCTGCTGACGCGTCGGCGGTCATGGTGGCTCCTGCCCGATCCGTCCGGCCCGCCGAAAAGGCGGGCGACCCCGGAGTCTCGAACACCGTGAATCGTAGCACTGAGGGCAAACCGCGGCAGTCCAGACCGCGGCCCGGCGGCCGGACCTGGCCGTTTGAAGATCTATGCAGCACGAAGTCAGCGGAGAAACCCGCCGGAACCGGCAAACCCGGCCGCTGGCTGTCGCGTTTGCGGATCCTGGCTTACAATCCCGAACTGCATTGCCCGTTGGTCCGCCATCACCGCACGGGAGCCGGTCATGATCCTCTCCGGGAACGAGATTCGCCGCTGCCTGGGGCGGGACATCCTCATCGAGCCGTTCGACGAGAGCCGGCTGAATCCCAACAGCTACAACCTCTCGCTCCATGACGAACTGCTCGTCTACGAGGAGGTGGTGCTCGACATGCGGAAGAGCAACCGCGTCGAGCGGATCACGATCCCCGAAGACGGCCTCGTGCTCGCCCCCAACCAGCTCTACCTGGGCCGCACGGCCGAGCGGACGGAGACCCACAACCTCGTGCCGATGATCGAGGGCCGCAGTTCGATCGGCCGGCTCGGCCTGTTCGTGCACGTGACCGCCGGCTTCGGCGACGTGGGCTTCTCCGGCTACTGGACGCTCGAAATGTTCGCCGTGCAGCCGGTCAAGATCTATCCCGGCGTGCCGATCTGCCAGATCTTCTTCCACCAGATCGTCGGCGACATCACCGAGTACGCGAGCGACAAATACCAGCACAACCACGACATCCAGCCGAGCCTCTTGTTTCGGGAGCTCGCCGGCTCGGCCGACGAGCGGCAGCAACTGGAGCTGGAGTTCGGCGCCGACGGCCTGACCCGGCGGCCAGGCGCGTTGGCCGCTCCCCGCACGGCAAGGTAGCGCAGCATGGTCAAGGTGCTCTCCTGGGTGGTGCTGGGCGTGTCGCTGTTGTTCGTCATCCTGGCCTTCACGGCGCTGTTTGGCTGGAACTCTCTGGGCGCGGAGACGGCTTCGATGCTCGCCTGGTGGGGTGCGATGCCCACGGCTGTCGTCGCCCTGCTCCTGACCGTGGCCATCCTCGTCCTCGCGGCCTTCACATCCGACTCGAGCGACTCGCCCGAGTCCTGACAGCCCGCTCGAAACCCTCCCCGACGTCCCCCCGACACCCCTAAGCAGCGAACAGGCGCCCGTGCTGAGAACCCACACCTGCGGTGAACTGCGTTCGGAACAGATCGGCTGCGAGGTTTCTCTGTGCGGCTGGGTCGATCGGGTCCGCGACCACAAGGGGGTGATCTTCATCGACCTGCGTGATCGCTGGGGTCGGACCCAGGTGGTGGTCGGCCCCGACGCGAATGCGGCCACACTGGCGGCCGCGCGGGCGGCACGGGCGGAGTGGGTGCTGCGGGTCACCGGCGCGGTCGGCGCCCGGCCCGAGGGCACCACCAACCCCAAGCTCGCCACCGGCGGGATCGAGGTCGTGTGCCGCTCGATCGAGGTGCTCAACGAGGCCGAGACGCCGGTCTTCCAGCCGGGAGCTACGGAACTCCCCGGCGAGGAGGTCCGCCTCGCCCATCGCTGGCTCGACCTGCGACGGCCCGCCATGCAGGAAAACCTATTCCTTCGCAGCCGGATCGTGAAGATCATGCGGGATCACTGCGACGAGTTCGGCTTCGTCGACGTCGAGACCCCGATGCTCGGCCGAAGCACGCCGGAGGGGGCTCGCGACTTTCTCGTGCCCAGCCGCCTCGACCACGGCTCGTTCTTCGCACTGCCCCAGTCGCCGCAGCTCTACAAGCAGCTCCTGATGATGGCGGGCTTCGACCGCTACGTGCAGGTTGCCAAGTGCTTCCGCGACGAAGACCTGCGGGCCGACCGGCAGCCGGAGTTCACGCAGCTCGACCTGGAGATGTCGTTCGTCGGGGCCGACGACGTGATCGGGGTGATCGAGGGGCTGGTGCGGCGGACCGCCCGCGAGATCCTCGGCCTCGACGTCGCCCTCCCGCTGCCGCGGCTCACCTACGACGAGTGCATGGAGCGGTTCGGCCACGACGCGCCCGACCTGCGGTATGGCCTGGAGATCGTGGATCTCACACCGCTGGCAGCCGAGAGCGACTTCCGCGTCTTCCGGGGGGCCGTCGAGGGCGGCGGCCGGGTTCGCGGGATCCGGGTGCCGGGGGCCGCCGGCCGGTTTTCCCGCAAGGAGCTCGACGAGCTGACGGCTGTGGCCGTGGAGGCCGGGGCCAAGGGGCTGGTGTGGCTCAAGTGCGAGCCCGACGGCTCGTGGAGCGGGCCGGTGGCCAAGAACATCGTCGGGATCGCGGCCGGCCTGAAGGAGCGGCTCGGTTGCGAGCCCGGCGACCTGGCGCTGGTCGTGGCCGATTCTTTCGAGGTCACCTGCAAGGCGCTCCATACGCTGCGGAAGCGGTTGGGGGCGGAACTCGGCCTCTACGACCCGAAAGCGATGCATTTTTCCTGGGTGGTGGACTTCCCGATGTTCGCCCGCGACACGGAGACCGGCGGCTGGGCGGCGATGCACCATCCGTTCACAGCCCCGAAGCCCGAGGACCTCGAGTTTCTCGACAGCGACCCGGCCCGCTGCCGGGCGGTGGCCTACGACCTCGTGATCAACGGCTCCGAGGCCGGCGGCGGCACGATCCGGATCCACGACTCGGCCACGCAGGAGAAGGTCTTCAAGCTCCTGGGGATCACGGCCGACATGGCCCGCGAGCGGTTCGGGTTCCTGCTCGACGCCCTGCGGAGCGGCGCCCCGCCCCACGGCGGCATCGCCCTCGGCATCGACCGCTGGGTGATGCTGTTCGGCGGGCTCGACAGCATCCGCGACGTGATCGCCTTCCCCAAGACACAAAAGGCGAGCGACCTGATGACCGGGGCCCCATCGACCGTGGAGCCCAAGCAGCTCGTCGAGCTCGGCGTGCGGGTGGTGGCCCCGCCGAAGCCGGCGATTCAGCGACCGGAGGGCGGCTAGCTCAATTGGTCAGAGCACCTCGTTTACACCGAGGGGGTTGGGGGTTCGAGTCCCTCGCCGCCCACTTCTATCTTCGGACATCCCGGCCGGCAGGCCAGTGGGTCACGCCCCCGCCAGCATCCACTCCGGCAGCCGCCGCACCTTGCCCTCGCGATCGACACAGACGACGGTCGTGGAGCCCGTCACGATGATCCGGTCGCCCCGGATCACCTCGTAGGCGTGCTTGATGTGGGCCGCGCCCACCTTCTCCACCCGCGTCCGCAGGAGGAGCAGGTCGTCATACTCCGCCGGCGCGTGATAGTGGCAGTGGGCCTCGCTGACCACCATGAACAGCCCGGCGTCCTCGAAGGCCCGGTAGGTGTGGCCGTGGGCCCGAAGCATCTCGGTGCGGCCGATCTCGAAATACGTCAGGAAGTTGGCGTGATGCACCCGCCGCTGACCGTCGGTCTCCTGGTAGCGGACCCGGATTTCCAGTTCGTGCATCTCGGCCATCGCGACCTCCCGCTCTTTGCCTCGCGTTGACCGCGGCGACCGCGAGACTCTATCTTGCAGCCGACGGGCCGGCCAAGCCGGCGGGACCGCCCCCGCTGCCGAACCGTCCATCCCCTGGAGAATCGAGCGTGAGCCTGGGCGACGCCGGCGAAGGAACGGGGATCGGGTTTGCCACCGCCCGGGGCCGCAACTGGCCCACGCTGCGGCAGTTCACCGTGTTTCTCGAAAACCGGGTGGGCCAGCTGCTGGAGGTGGTCCGCCGGTTCGAGGGCTCGCGGGTCAGGATCGTGGCCCTGTCGATCACCGACGCGGGCGAATGCGCCTTCGTCCGGTTTTTGCTGAGTCACCCGGAACAGGGACGCGAGATCCTGGAGCGGGCCGGGCTGCCGCTGATCGAGAGCGACCTCCTGGGCGTCGAGCTTCCCGACGACCATCAGCCGCTGCTGCGAATCTGCACCGCCCTCTTGCAGGCGGAAGTGAACATCATCCAGGCCTATCCGATCCTCGTCCGCCCGCGGGGCCGGCCCGCGGTCGCCCTGATGGT
>JBIIYH010000142.1:0-6667 GCA_044346905.1 Pirellulales bacterium | reverse complement strand
CCCCCGAGCGAGTTCGCCGGCCGCACCGCCGTGATCTGCGGGATCGGCGGCCAGGACGGCGCCTACCTGGCCGCCCACCTGCTCGGCCTCGGCTACACGGTGGTGGGCACCAGCCGCGATGCCCAAGCGGGGCGGTTCACGGGACTCGAGGCGCTGGGCATCCGCGACCGCGTCAGCCTGCTCTCGATGTCGCTGGTCGATTTTCGCTCCACGCTCCAGGCCCTCAAGCGGGCCGCCCCCGACGAGATCTACAACCTCGCCGGCCAGACGAGCGTCGGCCTCTCCTTCGACCAGCCCGTCGAGACCTTCGAGAGCATCGTCGTCGGCACGATCAACCTGCTCGAGGCGCTCCGCCTGCTCGAGCGGCCGGTGCGGCTGTACAACGCCGGCAGCTCGGAGATGTTCGGCAACGCGGGGGACGAGCCGGCCAGCGAGACGACGGTGCTCCGGCCCCGCAGCCCCTACGGGATCGCGAAGGCGACCTCGTTCTGGCAGATCGCTCAATACCGCGAGGCCTATCGGATCCAGGCGGCCACGGGGATCCTGTTCAACCACGAAAGCCCGCTGCGGCCCGAGCGGTTCGTGACCCAGAAGATCGTGGCGGCCGCCTGCCGGATCGCCCGCGGCGAGCAGGACTCGCTCCGGCTGGGCGACCTGTCGGTCAACCGCGACTGGGGCTGGGCCCCGGAATACGTGGTGGCCATGCACCGGATGCTCCAGCAGGACGACCTCGAGGACTTCGTGATCGCCACCGGCGTGACCACGAGCCTGGAAGACTTCGTGGCCGAGGCCTTCCGGGCGGTCGGGCTCGACTGGCGGCGGCACGTGATCCGCGACCCGGCCCTCGTCCGGCCCAGCGAGATCGCCTGGGGTCGGGCCGACACCCGCCGGGCCAGCGAACGGCTGGGCTGGACGGCCGAATACACGATGCCCGCGGTGGTGCGGATGATGGTCGAGGCCCGACTGGCCCGCGACGACGCCATGCCGACCCGGCGGGCTGCCTGAGGCCTCCCTGCCAGCGGCTTGGCTACCGCCCCTCGAGGCCGTCGAGCGCCCCGCCGGCGATCCGCTCGGCCAGCGACCGCGAGTCGAGATACCGCCGCATGGTGTGGAACTTGCCCACGATCCCGGCCGCATCGACCGCGTCGTACTCCAGCTCTGCCGGCAGCCAGCGGCGGGGCATGCCCACGAAGCCGAGCGCCGGGACCTTCGTGTGCGGCTCGAGCAGCGGAAAGAACCGCAGCGCCTCGTCGCGGGAGTTGATCAGGAGCGTGATCCGGTCGACACCGGCGGTCGTCCCGCGAAACCGGCCCCGCGGCGCCAGGGCGTCGGCCCGCAAGGCCGGCGCGACCAGCACCAGATGGGTGCGGCCCGGGCGGTCGGCCCAGCGAATCCCGCCGGCCAGAGACGTGCCCTGTGCGGTGACCTCGTCGAGCGCTTCGGCGGCCACCAGCGCGCCGAAGGAGTAGCCGATGATGGCGACGGGCTGCTCCGGCTCGACCTGCCCGAGCAGCCAGGCGAGATAGTGGCCGTCGGCGTAGGCCCGTTCGTACTTGCGGCGACCGTCCTTCAAGAGCACCCCCTGCTTCTGGCTGGGCCAGGAGAGGATCACCAGCCGCGGGGCCCCGCTCCCCCGGGTCGCGGCCAGCCGCCGGGCGAGCGCCAGGCCCTGGGACTTGGCGTCGGCCGCGTCATAGCGGTTGCCGTGCACGAAGAAGACGAGCGGCCTTTCGGTTGCGGAAAGCAGCCCGGGCAAGTCGCCCCGCTCCCAGCGGCGGCAGTCGCCGTCGCTCACCAGCTGCTCGATCGACAGCTCGGCATGCGCTGGCGCCGCGCACACGCCCGGCAGGCCGCGGGTGCTGGCCACCCAGACGTCGAGTTCGCCGGCGGCACACTCTGCGGGTGAGTCTGCTTCGGCCAAGGCGGCCGCCGCGGCCGGCTCCTGCTCGGCCGCCGCGGCGGGAAGCATGACCGCGGCCAGGCCGACCACGAGGGCGGCGGTCCAACCGCGGGGCAGGAGTCGCAGAGCGAACATGTCAGAGGGATGTCGGAGACCCGCCGGCCACGAACGAGTGCTCGGGCCCACCGCGGTGAAGTCTTATCAAGACTCTAGCACGCGATGTGGACGGCTCAGGTGCGCCAGATCGCGGAGAGCGACCCACCGCACAACCGTTACCACGAGCAGCCCCGGATCCACGAGCACCACGGAATGCCCGACCGTGAGGCTTTTGGAGGGTCCGGGCCGCCTGGCGCGAAATCATGAGCTAGGGTTTCGGTAATGGCGGCGGTGCCGCCACCTTTTCTCAACCTGCTCATCGCTCGGGCGAACTGCCCGCTGGAGAAGTTCCTCATGTCCCGCGCCATCTGCCTCGTGCTCGGCCTGGCCTCCCTCGCGGCGGCTCCCGGCTGCAGCAGCTGCTTCGGTGGCGGCAACAGTTGCCGCCGACCCTCCTTCATGGAGTTCCGCTCGCCCTGCGGTCGGCAGTCCGAGCCCTGCCAGGCCCCGATGGCTGCGCCGTGCGGGCCGGTCTGCGACCCGTGCGGTCCGGCCGCCACCTCGGCCCCCTGCTGCGAGGGCACCGCGATGCCGGGCACCGTGATCCCCGGCTCTTCGGGCGGAATGCCGATCATGCCGGCGGGCGAGCCGGGCACGTTCAGCTGAGCCTGAAAACGGCCGCGGGGCGACTCGCTCCGCGACCCTCCCTCCGGTGACGCGCCGCCTTCGCCGGCCACGCGTCGGGCTTGTGCGGCACAGCGTGTGTCGCCTCCCGAACGGGCGGCTCGTCACCGGGGGGAGGGGGCGGTTGGCCCGTCCCGCCCGCGGCCTGCGGCGGAATCACGGCGGTATACTCCGGGGCTCTCTTTTCAGCCCCGGCACAGGCTCGCCATGTTCGAATCGCTCTCCGCCTCGCTCTCGTCCGCCATCAACTCCCTCCGCGGCCGCGGCAAGCTCACCGCCGCGAACATGCGGGAGGGCCTGGAGCAGGTCAAGACGGCGCTCCTCGAGGCCGACGTCGCCTATGACGTGGCCGAGGCGTTTCTCGAGCGGGTGGCGACCGAGGCCGTCGGTGAGAAGGTGCTCGAGTCGCTCGACCCGGCCCAGCAGCTCGTGGGGATCGTCCACCGCGAGCTCGTCGCGCTGATGGGCCCGGTGGACCACTCGCTCCACCTCGAGGCCGGCCGCACGACCGTGCTGATGCTCTGCGGCCTCCAGGGCTCCGGCAAGACCACCTCGTCGGCCAAGCTCGCCAAGAAGATCCTCTCCACCGGGCGGGGTGTCATGCTCGTGGCCGCCGACCTGCAGCGGCCTGCCGCGATCGAGCAGCTCGCGGTGCTCGGCAGGCAGCTCGGCGTGCCGGTGCACACGCCGGCCGACATGCCGGGGGGGGCCTCCGCCGACCCGGTCGCCGTCTGCCAGGCGGGCGTGGCCAGGGCCCGGAAGGAAAACATCTCGGCCGTGATCCTCGACACCGCCGGGCGGCTGGCGATCGACGAGGCCCTGATGCAGGAGCTCGCCCGGATCGACCGCACGGTCGGCCCCGACCAGGCCTATCTCGTGGTCGACGCGATGACCGGCCAGGACGCGGTTACCAGCGCCAAGGCCTTCAACGACGCCCTCGAGCTCGACGGCATCATCATGACCAAGCTCGACGGCGACGCCCGCGGCGGCGCGGCGCTCTCGGTCAAGAGCGTGGCGGGGGTGCCGATCAAGTTCATCGGCACCGGCGAGCAGATCGAGGCCCTGGAAGACTTCCATCCCGAGCGGATGGCCGGGCGGATCCTGGGCATGGGCGACGTGGTCTCGCTCGTGGAGGAGGCGCAGCGGAAGTTCGACCAGGACGAGGTGCGCCGCCAGGAGGAGCGGCTCAAGGCGGGCGAGTTCACGCTCGACGATTTCAAGAGCATGCTCGGCCAGACCCGGCGGCTCGGCCCCCTGGGCAAGGTGCTGGGGATGATTCCCGGCATGGGCGGCATGCAGGAGATGCTCGGCGGGGCCGACCTCGAGCAGGACATGAACCGGCTGTTCGGGATCATCGACTCGATGACCCCCGACGAGCGGCGCAACCCGTCCCGGATCGTGGACCAGTCGCGGCGGCGGCGGATCGCGGCCGGGGCGGGGGTCGAGCCGCACGAGGTGAGCGATCTCGTGAAGCAGTTCGACGGCATGGCCGCGATGATGAAAGGGATGGCCGGGCTCGGGGTCCGGGAGCGGATGCAGCAGGTGCAGAAGCTCCAGGCCCAGATGACCAACCCCGCCGCCCGGCTCGCCAAGCCGAAGGGAGACACCGGCAAGCGGCTCACGGCCGACGAGCGGCGGAAACTGAAAAAGCAGCGGGAAAAAGAGGCCCGCCGCAAGAAGCGGAGCGGCAGGGACTAGGGTTTTTGGGGCAAAAAGCCCGGTTCCGGCTGCCCTCTTGGGTTTCGCCGCCGGTCGGGTACGCTACGGGACTGCGACGGAGGCCCGGTTTTCGGCCCTGGCTCCAGGGCTCGGCGACATGCCTGGGCCGTCGCGGCCGGGGCGAGCGATCGCCCTCGAGCGCATTCACAAGATCGCATTCATCAGTTCGACAATCGCGAGGACTTCGACCGTGGCAGTGGTGATTCGAATGAAGCGGATGGGCCGCAAGAACCGTGAGTATTACCGGATCTGCGCGAGCGATCGCCGGAGCCCGCGAGACGGCCGGGTGATCGAGGAGATCGGCACCTACGACCCGCACGTCCCCGAGACCGACGCCCGCTGCACGTTCGACAATGCCCGCGTCGACTATTGGCTCTCCGTCGGCGCGCAGCCCAGCACCGCGGTGCGGGTCTTGATCAAGAAATACGGCACCAATGGCACCCACGTGACACACATGGAGGAGGCCCGGGCCCGGCTCAAGCTGCCGAAGATCGTGCCCGATGCCGGCCCGCCCGCCTTCGTGCCCGAGGTCAAGACGGCCGAGCCGGTCGCGGTCGCCGAAGCCCCGGCCGCCGAAGCCGCTGCGGAAGCGACCGCAGCCCCGGCTGCAGTGGCTGCCGAAGCCGCCGCGGAGCCTGCGGCCGCCGAGGCTGCTTCCGAGGAATCGAAGAGCGAGTAGCCCGAAGAATGTCGGCCCGGCCCGGCGACTCCCGCGGTTGGCGGGCGGCCAGCCCCCGGCACACCAGCCATGCGCATCGACATCCTCACGCTCTTCCCCGGCATGTTCACGGGCTTCCTCGAAGGGAGCCTGCTGGGCGCCGCGCAGGCCAAGGGCCTGGTCGAGATCCGACTGGTTGACATCCGCGACTTCGCCGAGGGTCCGCACCGGCAGGTGGATGATCGTCCCTTCGGCGGCGGCCCGGGGATGCTGTTGATGCCGGGACCGGTCGTGGCCTCGATCGAGCACGTGCAGGGCCAGACGAGCCCCCCCGGCCACGTCATCCTGTTCACGCCCGGCGGCCGGCGGCTCGACCAGCCGCTCGTCGAGGAACTTGCCAAGCGGGAGCGGCTGGTGCTCGTCTGCGGCCGCTACGAGGGCTTCGACGCCCGCGTGGCCGAGACGGTCGGCGCCGAAGAGATCTCGATCGGCGACTATGTGCTCTCCGGGGGCGAGGTGGCGGCGATGGTCGTCGTCGATGCCGTGGCCCGGCTGCTGCCGGGCGTGCTCGGCGACGAGGAGAGCGCCCGCCAGGATTCCTTCTCGGGCCGCGACCGGCTCGTGGAAGGCCCGCAATACACCCGGCCGCGCGAGTTTCGCGGCCTGCACGTGCCCGAGGTGCTGCTCTCGGGCGACCACCGGCGGATCGAGGCCTGGCGGCATGAGCAGGCCGTGGCCGCGACCCACCGGCGAGCCACCGCCACACCAACGCCGGGCCTGTCCCGGAGGAGCGACCCATGAGCAGGAAGATTCTCGCCGCCGTCGAGGCCTCGAGCCTCAAGCCCGACGTCCCCTCGTTCGCAATCGGCGACACCGTGGACGTCCACACCCGGATCCTCGAGGGTGACAAGGAGCGAATCCAGATCTTCAACGGCCTGGTGATCGCCAAGGCCGGCTCCGGCAGCCGCGAGACCTTCACCGTCCGTCGGATCGTGGCGGGTGAGGGCGTGGAGCGGAAGTTTCCCCTTCACTCCCCCAAGATCGCCACCATCCAGGTGAAGCGGTCGGGCGTGGCCCGGCGGGCCAAGCTCTATTACCTGCGTGATCGCTCCGGCAAATCCACCCGGCTGCGGGAGAAGCGGGACGAGACGGCCGGCGAGGCCAAGGCCGCCGGCAAGCCCGCGGCCAAGAAGAAGGCCGCCCCGGCCAAGGCCTGAGGCAAGGGGCCGCCATGCCCACCCCGCGGGACGAGCTCGGCCGCCGCGGCGAGGACGAGGCCGCGCGGCACCTGAAGAGCCTCGGCTACCGGATCGTGGGCCGGCGGGAGCGGGTCCTGCGGGGCGACATCGACATCGTCGCCCTGGACGGCCGGACGGTGGTGTTCGTCGAGGTGCGGAGCAAATCCGACACGGCGCATGGTCATCCGGCCGAGACCGTCGGGCCCGCGAAGCAACGGCGGATCGCCGAACTCGCCGCCGCCTACATCCGCCGGCACAAGCTCGAGGACCAGAGCGTGCGGATCGACGTGGTGGCGGTGACCTTCCCGGCCGCCGGCAAGCCCGTCGTCGAGCACTACCAAAACGCCTTCGACAGCCCCTGGTGAGGGCTCA
>JBIIYH010000141.1:0-6674 GCA_044346905.1 Pirellulales bacterium | reverse complement strand
CCCGATCCTCCAGGCCAACCCGGCCGGGGTGCTCGTGGCCCGCGACGAGTTGAGCGGATGGTTTGACTTCGACCGCTACTCCGGCGGCAAGGGAGGCGGTGAGGTGGGGCGGTGGCTGTCCTGCTACGGGGCCGGCCGGATGACCGTCGATCGGAAACTCTCGGGCACGTTCTACGTCCCGTCCGCGGCCGTCTCGATCGTGGGCACGATCCAAGGGAAGGTGCTCGCGAGGGTCGCGGGCTCCCGCCACGTTGAGAACGGGCTCCTCCAGCGTTTCATACTGGCGGGGCCGCCACGGCGGATGAAAGAGATCCCGAGCGGTGACGTTGACTTCGCGACGGTGGCGGCGGTGCGGGCAGTGTTCGCGACGCTCGCCGCGATCCAGCCGGCGGAGGACGGCTCGCCCAAGGCTCTCGACCTGGAGCCGGAGGCCGCGGAGGTGTGGCGGGCATTCTGGCACGAGCACGCGGAAACGCAGTTCAAGGCCGGCGATGGCCCCGTGGCCGAGATGCTCAGTAAGGCGGAGGCGTGGGGGGCACGGCTGGCGCTCGTGTGCCACATGATTCGGCAAGCCGGCTCGGAGCCGACGCTCTCTCACCGGATCGACGCCGACTCGATCGAGCGGGGCATCGGGCTGGCCCGGTGGGCGGCTCGGGAGTGGGAACGGGTGTTCGTGGGGCTGGAGCGCGGCTCGATCGAGGCCGATGATCGGTCGCTCCGCGAGTGGCTCCGGGGCCGCGGTGGCGTGGGCACGGCCCGAGACGTTGCCCGACATGGGCCGGCAGCGTATCGGGCTCCAGGGGCGGCGGAGGCCGGGCTCCGCCGGCTCGTGAGAACGGGCGCGGCGGAGTGGGCCACGGTGCCCACGGGTGGCCGGCCGGCGGACGCGGTGAGGCTGCGGTGATGCGTGACGAAAACCAGACGCATATCACAATGATCCACGACCACGAAACGCAACGCATGGATTTCGAAGAGATGCTCGCGGCGGTAGCAGCGGCCCGTGACCGGCCTCGCGGCGGATGGACGATGGTTCGTCGCCACCGCTGCCGGTGCCGGGTGTGCGATCGTGAGTTCCTCGCGGCGGCGGGATGGCACTGCTACTGCTCCTATGCGTGTTCGAACCGGGCATCGTCCCAAGCACAGAAGCAGAAGCGGAACGCCCGTCGCGCCGCCTCCGTCGCGGTCTGCTCTTGCGGCGCGACGATTACGGCCGGCCCGGCCGGCCGGCTCCCCCGTCACTGCTCCGCCGCGTGCAGGCAACGGGCATATCGGATGCGACGGAAGTTCGGCAACCCCGAGTGAAACGAAGTTCCGTCACATGTCGCACGACGGACAACCGACAACTGCGGTAGGTTCCCCCTCACCCCTGGAGGCATCCACATGGCCAGTTTGACCAAGGACAAGAACGGCACGAGCCGGATCCAGTTCGTTGACGGGGCCGGGGAGCGGCGGGCCGTCCGGCTCGGGAAGGTTCCCGCGAAGGTGGCCGAGACGGTGCTCCGCCGGATCGAGGCGCTCGCGGCTCACGCGATCGCGGGCACGGCCCACGAGCCCGACCTGTCGGCATGGCTGGCCAGCGTTCCGCCGGTGCTCTACCGGCGGCTCGTGCGGGTGGGGCTCGCGGCCCCACGGCCGGAAGACGAAGCGGCGGGGATCGTGACGCTCGATCAACTCTGCGCCGCATTCACGGAGCGGGCCGCGGTAAAGGCGAGCACGGCGGCATCGTATGCCCAGACTCTCGACTCCCTCCGGGCGTTCTACGGGCCGACGCGGCCCCTCACGGAGATCACCACCGCCTCCGCCGACCTGTGGCGGAAGGCGATCGCCACGGCCACGGAGGGGGAGGGGAAGCGGCGGAAGGCCCGCACGACTGCCGACAACCGGCTGGCCCCGGCCACGGTGGCCAAGCGGGTGCATGTCGCGAAAGGAGTGTTCGGCAAGGCGGTGTCGTGGGGCTGGCTGGAGCGGAACCCTTTCGCGGGCCTCCGGGCCGGCTCTCAGGCCAACCCGGCCCGAGCGGCCTACGTCTCGCCCGAGACTCTGGAATCGATCCTGGAGGCTTGCTCGGGGCTGGAGTGGCGGCTCGTGTTTGCTCTGCCGCGGCTGGCCGGGCTGCGGTGCCCGAGTGAGGTGGGCGGGCTCCAGTGGAGTGACGTTGACTTCGCCAACGGCCGGCTCACGGTTCGATCCCCGAAGACGGAGCATCACGGGGGCGGGCACGCGGTGCGGCTCGTGCCGATCGTCCCCCGGCTCCGCGAGATCCTCGCGGATGCTCGCGACGCGGCGGAGGACGGGGCTCAGTTCGTCGTGCCGATGGCTGGCCGACCTGGAGCAAACCTCCGCACGACCGCGGAGAAGATCATCGCCCGGGCGAGTGTCGAGGCGTGGCCGCGGCTCTTTCAGAATCTCCGGGCATCATGCGAGACGGATTGGGTGCAGACGTTCCCGGCCCATGTCGCCGCCAAGTGGCTCGGGCACTCGCCTACGATCGCGGCCCAGCACTACCTCATGCTCCGCGACTCACACTTCCGCGACGCGATCGAGGGGGGCGGGGGAAAAAGCGGCGCAGAATCCGGCGCAGCAAGTGGCAGAAATGGGTCGCACGGCGCAGAAAGCGGCGCACAAAAAACCACGCTTTCCCCGGAAACGCGGGGAAAGCGTGGTTTCAGGATGGGCGATATAGGACTCGAACAAACCACGTTTCCCCCGGGAATGATCGAGGTTGCCCAAGTGGGCGGCGCACATGAATTGCCGCCGGCCGGGCCCGAGCCCGCCGACGCGGGGCTCGATCCCGCCCTCGCACTCGTGACGCGGCGGTGGCCGACGCTCACGGGCGAGCAGCGGCTCGCGATCCTGGAGATCGTGGCCACGGCCGCCGCCCCGGAGCCCCGGCCGGAGGCGTTGCGCGTTGCGCGTTGTTGACGGTGCGACACGCGACGGAAGTTCGTCTCGCCCGAGTGAAACGTACTTCCGTCGCATGGCCCGGCCCCCGGCGGCCGGTTGAAAGGGGGTGGGGTCGCCCACAACATCAACATCCCACGGAAGACCCCACGCGAACTTCGCGAGCGTTTCCGGAGGTTTTGCCAAGGGGGGATTTCAACGTCCGTCGAGACGTTGACTCACTGCCGCGATCGGTTCCACTCCGTGCCGATCGATCGACACCCCTCACGGCACGGAGGCCGACATGTACGAGAAACTACGCGCGGCGGCGGAACGGAACTGGAGCACATGGGCCAGCGGGCTCGCGGATGGCGGAGCCCCTCCGCCGCCCCTGGAACTGCTGGAGGCCGCCGCGTTGCTCGGGATCCACGAGCCGGCCGCGGCCCTGGAGGGCGACGCGGCCGCCATCCGTCGCGTGGCCGACCTGGAGGCGCATGCCGCCGGGCTCCGCGAGCAAGCGGCCGCCCAACGGGCACCGCACGGAACGCAGGCTGAGCGGCGCGATCGGATCGCGGCCCTCCGGGCCGAGATCCGGAAACTGGAGGGGCTCTCGGGCGTCCATCCGCTCCAGGTGCGGGCCGGCGAGATTCTCGGGGAGGCTGGCCGCCTCCGCCGGCAGCATCCTCACGCATTCCGGCCGGCCCCGGCGGAGCCGGCCGCCAAGCGGCCGCGACGGAAGGCGGTGGCGACATGATCGAGCACGCGAGCATCCACGAGCGGGGGCACGCATACGCCGAGGCCGCCTTGCGTCACGCCCCGGCCCGGATCGTCTCCCGAGTGAACGCGGCCCGCGCCCGGTGCGGGCTCCCGCCGATCGGCGGCACGGCTGGCCACGATGATCGTGGCGGTGGCCGGCTCGGGGTGTGGTGGGATCCCGACTCGCCCCACCGCCCTCGCGGCGGCGGGCTGGCCGTGGGCTCCAGGCTGGCGGCCCCGCCGGCGAGCCTCACGCGGGTGCTCCTCACGCCGGTGATGATGGATGCTTCCGCAAGGAACGTGGGCCGATCACTGCCCGAGGCGATCGCCCCGCGAGCGTTCGGCACGGCGGCCGACCTGAACAGGGGCGGCGGCTGGAGCCTCCGGAACGATCACACCGGGCCGGTGTTCGACTACGCCGGCCCGCAGCTGCGGGCGATCGACTCGCCCCACGGGCTCGCGGTGGAGTGGCTCCCCGACATGCGGCTCCCGTGGAACCGCGATGCCGTCGCCGCGATCGAGGCCGGCCGCGACGCGGTGAGCGTGTCGATGATCGTCCACGAGCGGCGGATCGCTCACCTTCCGCATCCGGTGGAGTTGATCGTGCGGGCGACGCTCCAGCATGTCGCCTTGCTCCTGGAGCCGGGCGACCGCGGATGCTATCCCGGGGCACGGGCCCGCGTCTTCCGAGACTCCAGGCCCGACGATCGAGCCCAGTTGAGCGATCAACTCCGGTCGCTCCATTCGACATGCACGCGCCGCGCGAGGGAATGCGGTGGCCGCTGCTGACCGGAGCAACCCGGGCCGGCGGCCGAAGCGCGTGGCGTTCCACGATCGCGTGAGCGGCCGCCTGTGCGGCAGTGAGGTTCGCTGGTTGACCGCCGGCGAACTGGCCGAGATCCGCCGCCTGTGGGCCGCCGGGGCGACTCAGGCGGAGATCGCGGTGGCCGTGGATGTTTCGATGGATCGATTGCGGGCCCGGATGGGCGATCAACTGGCCGACCTTCCCAGGCGTGGCCGTGGAGCCGGGGGCCGCCGGCGGGAATCGCCCCCGACGCCGGAGGAGATCCACGAGCGGGCCGCGATGCTCCGGCATGGCTGGCCGGCGGAGCGGTGGCTCGATCCGCTCGGGAGCGCGGCCGATGCCACCGAGTGACCATCACATTCTGTGGATGGCCCGCGGCTGGCTGCGACGCCGGCGGGCCGCGGCCCCGCCCCCGGCGGAGCCCGAGCCCGAGCCGGAGGAGCCGGTCGCGGAGGAGCCCGAGCCCGAGGACGACGGCGGCTCTTGAGGCTCGAAAAAAATCTCGCCGGTCTGCTTCAAGGGTTCGGAGCCCGTCGAGTCTAACGGCCCGTACCGATCGACATGGATCGGCACTCCTGGAGAAACGACATGAAACCCTTCGATCCCCTGTCGCCGCGACAGCGGCAACTCGTGACCACGATCGAGCGGATGACCGCCGATCGAGGCTTTCCCCCTACGGTCGCGGAGGCGGCCCGCGAGATGAAACTCCATCCGAGCCGGATCCATCAACTCGCGATCTCGACCGAGCGAAAAGGCTTCCTCACGCGGGAGCCGAAAACGGCCCGCTCGTGGCGGGTGACGCGGCCGGCTCCGGCGGCCGCCCCCGGCCGGTAAATGACAACGGCCGCGGGGGGCAACCCGCGGCCGTCGCGATCGATCGACTCCTCCCCCTTGCGAGAGAAAGGATTCTCACCGTGGCAGCATATCACACCCCTCCCGGGGTTCCCGAGTGGCCACTCCGGCCCGGGCAGCAACTCCCACCGCTCCCCTTGGCCATGCGGCCGCTCGTGGCCGCCAAGGCCATCGGCATCAGCCCCCGCACGCTCTGGAGCCTCACGAAGCGCGGGGCGATCCCTCACGCGAAGTTCGGGGGAGTGACCGTCTACCCCACCGCCGCGATCCTCGCGTGGCTGGAGGAGATCACGGAGAACCCGCCGGTGAAGCGGCCGCCGGCCGCGGGAGGTGACGCATGAAACGCGACACTACTCGCCGGCCGGAGGCGGAGCGAGCGTTTCTCGCCGGGCTCCTGGAGTTGGTGACGGATGATCCGGCGCGATGCCGCAAGGCCGCCGCGCTCGTGGAGCCGGCCGCCCTCACGATTGAGGGCGGGCGCGGGCTCCTGGAGGCGATCACGGCCGCCGCGGCTCTGGAGGCTCCCAAACTGGCGGACGTTCTCCGGCTCTCCCAGGAGCGGGCCGGGGATGATGCCTACCCGGAGAGGGCGCTCTTGGCCGACTTGGTGAAGGCGGCCGACGGCAGTCCCCAGGGGTATGCCCTCGGGGTGGATCGGCACGCTCCCGAGATCATGCGGGCCGCCAAGCGGCGGCGGACGATCGAGGCCGCGACGGTGGCGGCGGCGGTGGCCGCCGATCCCCGGGCGGAGGCCGGCGAGATCGAGGCCGCGGCGGCGGCGGTGGCGGAGGCATCCGCAAGCGGGCCCGCGGAGGGGCTGCTGGAGTGGGAACCGTTCCCGGTGGGGCTGCTCCCGGATCCCGTGGGGCCGTTCGTGGCGGAGGCCGCGGCGCGGCTCTCGACCGATCCGGTGCTCGTGGCGTTCCCGATGCTCGCGGCGGTGGCCGCGACGATCGGCAACCGCCGGCGGATCGAGTTGTGGCCCGGCTGGCAGGAGCCTCCGGTGTTGTGGCTGGCCGCGGTGGCCGCCCCGGGCAGCATGAAAACCCCGGCGGCCGACAAGGCGCTCCAGTTCATCCGCGAGCGGCAGCACGAAGCGTTCCTCGCCCACGGGGCCGCGGTCGCGGAGTGGGAGGCGGAGAAGCGGGAGCACGACCGAGCCTCCAGGCGGCGCGACGCCGACGCGGGCCCGCCGCCGGAGCGGCCGACCGCGGAGCGGGTGCTCGTGGATGACACCACGATCGAGGCGCTCGCCCCGATCCTCCAGGCCAACCCGGCCGGGGTGCTCGTGGCCCGCGACGAGTTGAGCGGATGGTTTGACTTCGACCGCTACTCCGGCGGCAAGGGAGGCGGTGAGGTGGGGCGGTGGCTGTCCTGCTAC
>JBIIYH010000075.1:0-11544 GCA_044346905.1 Pirellulales bacterium | reverse complement strand
TATGCCCACGAGCAAAACCTGATCTTCGCCTCGACCCCGTTCGTGGTGCCCCAGTATCTGGAGAAGTCCAAGGAGATCGTCGCGGCCCAGCGGAAGGTCGGGCAACCGGCGGTGCCCTACTTCATCCACACGGTGCTGCCGGCCGGGCTCGTGCCCGAGTTGAAAACCTGCCAGGAGGAGTGGTGCAGCACCCGCACCTCCTACGGGAGCAAGGCGCTCTGCTACCGCGGCTCGCTCAACGACTACATGGTGCACCGCTGGAGCGAGTTCGCCGAGCAGGCCGGCGTGGACGGCTACTACAGCGACAACATCGCCCCCCTGGAGTGCGACAACCTCGAGCACGGCTGCGGCTACCGGCTCCCCGACGGCCGGGTGCAGCCCACCTTCCCGATGTTCGGCACGCGGGAATACTTCCTCCGCAGCCGGGCCGCGTTTCTCGAGCAGCGGGGGGCGAGCAAGCTCGTGCTCCACATGACCAACAACATGATCATCCCCTGGATCGGCGCGGCCGACGTGGCCTACGACGGCGAGCACCACGTGATCTATCCCGAGATGAAGAAGGACTTCATGGACTTCTGGAGCCTGGAGCGGCTGCGGGTGGACTATCCCGGCCAGTGGGGCGTGGCCGTGAACTTCATGCACGAATACCAGGGCGACTGGAAGAAGGACCCGGTCGTCGAGCAGGCCGCCTACCGGGCCTACTTCGCCGCGGTGATGCTCCACGACGCCCTGCCGACGGGCAACCAGAACGGCCACGCCCGGCAACTGATCGCGATGCGGAAGCAGTTCGGGATCGGGGCCGACGACGTCTCTTTTCTCCCGCACTGGGACGAGACGGGCCTCGTGGCCAAGGGGGAGGCGATCAAGCTCGCCGGCTGGCAGCGGCCGGATCGGCTGCTGCTGTTGGTGGCGAACTTCGGCGAGCGGCAGGAGGCCGTGGTGACGATCGATCCGGCCAAGCTCGGCTGGAAGGGTGCGACGCTCGCCATCACCGACATCGAGCGGGGCTTCAAGTATGAGACGAACCGGCAGGTGGCCAAGACGCCCGCCGAGCTCGACGCCGACCGCGGGCGGTGGGAGGCCGCCGAGAAGCAGCGGCTCGATCGGCTCTCGCAAGCCCATGCCCGCCAGGCGGAGGCCGCGAAGAAGGCCGGCAAGCCAGCCCCTCCCGCGCCCGACCTCACGGCCAAGCCCTTCAAGGCCAATCCGATGCGCTCGGAGAAGGTGCTCGCCTGGGACGGCGATGCGGCGCCCCCGCCCGTGCTCGACGGCACGACGCTCTCCGTGCCCGTCGAGCGGCACAACTACCGGCTGATCGTGATCGAACGAAAGTGACCGTCGGCCGGGGGCCCTCACCGTCTGGGAGAGTAGCCATGTGGCCGCAGCGTCCCCCATGTGGCCGCAGAGTGCCACTCTGCGAATACCGCCTTGGTGTAGACTCCGCGACCTCCTTGCCATGCACGGTCGCGGGGCCTGCCCGAAAAAGTCCGTTTCTCAGCCCCGGGGTCGCAGTCACGGCCCCGCCTTTCCGCCCCGAAACCTCGCCATGCTCCCAGGTCGCCTCTGGCTCGCCGCGGTCTTCGTCTGCCTCGCGGCCCTGAGCGGGCCCTCCGCCGCGGCCGATGCCCAGGCCGCGCCGCCCCGCTGGAACATCCTCTTCGTCTTCGCCGACGACTGGGGCCGCTACGCCTCCTGCTACCGCATGCTCGACGGCCGCGCTGGGCTCAACGACGCGGTCGCCACGCCCGCCATCGACCGGCTCGCTCGCGAGGGCGTGGTGTTTCGCAACGCGTTCGTCAGCTCGCCCTCCTGCACGCCCTGCCGGTCGTCGCTGCTTTCGGGCCGGCCGTTCTTCGCCTGCGGCCGCGGCGCGATCCTGCTGAACGCGGTCTGGGACGAGTCGATCCCGACGTTTCCGCTCCTGCTCGAGGGGGCGGGCTACCGGATCGGGAAGTCGTACAAGGTGTGGAGCCCGGGCCGGCCGGCCGACGCGCCCTTCGGCGGCCAGCGGCGGGCCTTCGAGAAGGCCGGCCGCCTGCCCAACGACTTCTCGGAGCATGCCAGCCGGATGGTGGCCGAGGGCAAGACCTTCGCCGCGGCGAAAGCGGCGATCGTGGCCCAGATCCGCGACAACTTCCGCACCTTCCTGGCCGACGCGGCCGGCGGCCCGTGGCTCTACTTCTGCGGGCCGACCAACACGCACCGCACCTGGGTCAAGGGCTCGGGCAGGGCCCTCTGGGGCATCGACCCCGACTCGCTCCGCGGCCGATTGCCCGCCTTTCTGCCCGATGTGCCCGAGGTCCGCGAGGACGTGGCCGACTACCTGGGCGAGGTGCAGGCGGTCGATGCCTACGTGGCCGCCCTGGTCGCCGAGCTGGACGCGGCCGGCCTGCTCGACTCGACGCTCGTCGTGGCCAGCGGCGACCATGGCATGCCGGGCGTGCCGGCGGGGAAGTGCGAGCTCCACGACCACGGCACCGCCGTGCCGCTCGTGGCCCGGGTGCCCGGCGGCACGCCGGGGCGGATCGTGGACGACTTCGTGTCGCTGCCCGACCTGGCCCCCACGTTCCTGGAGGTCGCGGGCGTGCCCCGGCCGGCCGGGATGACGGCCCCGAGCCTGCTGCCCGCCCTCTTGTCGGACCACGGTGGGCAGATCGACCCCGCCCGCTCGTTCGTGATCACGGGCCGGGAGCGGCACGTGGACACCGCCCGCGACGGCAACCTTCCCTACCCGATGCGGGCGATCCGCACGGCCGACCATCTCTACATTCGCAACTTCGCACCCGACCGCCTGCCGATGGGCCGCCCCGGGATCGCGGCGGCCGGCGAGGCTGCCGATGCCAAGGCCCTGGAAACCAATACCTTCGCCGCCTATCCCGACATGGATGCCAGCCCGACGAAGGCCTGGGTGGTCCGCCACGGCACCGCGGGAGAGTGGCGGTGGCTTGCCGACTATTCCTTCGCGCCGCGGCCGGCGGAGGAGCTTTACGACCTGCGGGCCGATCCCGATCAGATCAAGAACGTGGCGGCCGATCCGGCCCAGGCCGCCGTCCGCCGAAAACTCGCCGCCCGGCTCGATTCCGAGCTTCGCGCGGCGGGCGACCCGCGGCTGGCGGCCGACGTGCCCTTCGAGAAGCCCCCGTTCACCGACCTCGAGCCCCGCCGCCGTCCGTAAAGAAGGTGTCAGGAACCTTTTTCTTGACTCGGAAAAACTCGGAAAAGGTTCCTGACACCTTTTTTTCACCACCACGAAGGCTACGACGATGCGTTTCTGCTCGCTCTGCGTCGGATGGCTGATTCTGGGCGTGTCCGCCGCCGCGTCCGCCGCCGACAATCCCAATCTGGCGTTGCGGGCGGAGATCACCGCCAGCGTGGCGGCCGACGCGGCCGCGAAGGTGGCCGACGGCAAGGTGCCCCCCGCCGGCGGCCGCGACGACCGCGGCACCGTCTGGACGGTGAACGAGGCGGATCTGCCCGCCGCGCTCGTGTTCGCCTGGCCGGAGCCGGTCACGGTCTCGACGGTCGTCTACTACGGCCGGACAACCTGGAGTTTCGAGTCCTTCAAGGACTACGCCCTCTATCTCGACGACGCCGCAGAGCCGATTGCCACGGGCGTCTTCCGCAACGGGCACGGACCGCAGTCGGTCACGCTGCCCGAGCCGGTGACCGCCCGCAGGCTGCGGCTCGAGTTCCGCTCGCGTCATGCCGGCGGTCGCTGCGGCTGGGCACAGGGTCGCCCCGGCACCATCCGCCCGGGCGCGGCGGAGGTGCAGATCTTCGCCCGGCCGCCGACACAGGAGGCCCTGCTCGGCCAGTTCACCGATCTGGCGCTCGACTACCGCTACGCCTACTATCCCTCGCACGACCTGGTGCGGGTGCATCTGCCGAAGCCCCCCGCCGACGCCACCGAGTGGCACCTGGCGCTGCGGCCGGCAGAGGGTGGTCGGGTGCTGGCCGAGCGGGCCGGAAAGCTGCCCATGGCGGCCGGCGGCGAGGGCATGCCGGTGCCGGATCTGGCCGCAGGCGACTACACCCTCACGCTGACGCTCGCCGGCGGCCCCCAGCCGGTGATCGAGGAGCGGCCCATCCGCCGCGACCGCCCGGAGTGGGAGGGGAATCGGCTCGGCCGCGAGGATCTGGTGATCCCCCCCTTCACGCCGCTGACCGCGGACGAGCAGGCGAACCGCGTGGGCTGCGTCCTGCGCAGCCATGAGCACGGCCCGGCGGGATTCTGGCGGCAGGTGGTCAGTCAGGGCCGCGACCTCCTGGCCGGGCCGGTGCGGCTCGAGGTCGCCCAGGGCGGCACCGTGCATGCCGCCGCCGGGCCCGGCCCGCGATTCACGAGCCGGAAGCCCACCGCCGTCTCGGGGGAAGCGGCCTGGACAGCCGGACCGCTCTCGGGGACGACGCGGTTCGTCTACGACTACGACGGCCTGCAGATGATCACGCTCGTGCTGGCGCCGACCGCGACCGAGGTCGAGCGGGTGCAGCTCGTGATCCCGCTCCAGGCCTCCGAGGCCTGGCTGATGCATCCGGTGACGACCCAGCTGCGCATGCACTTCGCCGGGCGGATTCCGGCCCTGCCCGCGGGGTCGCCCGCCGGCAGGGTCTGGGATTCGGCGCGGGTTCCCAATCTCCTCAACGGCACGTTCGTGCCCTCCATCTATCTCGGCGGCCCGGAGCGGGGCATCTGCTTCGCGGCCGACAACGACCGCGACTGGATCACCGACGCCGGCACCCCGATGATGGTGATCGACCGCGAAGGGGATGCGGTGCTGCTGCGGCTCAACCTCGTCGCCAAGCCGGCGCGGCTGACGCGGGAGCGGACGATCCGCTTCGCCCTCCAGGCCACGCCGGCCAAGCCGATGCCCGAGGAGCCGGTCAACTGGCGGCGCTGGTGGGCGACGAACACCGACGCGACGGTCGCGGATTTCCAGATCAACTTCTGGGGCGCGAACATGTACTGGGGCGGGCTGCATTTCGCCACCTCCGTCCATCCGGCCTTCAAGGGCTATGACTTCTGGGAGCAGTTGGCCGAGAGCCGCCGGACCGGCAAGCGGGACCCCGGGTTCGCGGACCGCTGGCGATCACGGTTCGAGAATCTGCCCGAGCACGTCGTCGAGGCCGGGCACGGGCTCGACCTGGTCAAGGACGTCGGGCAGCTCGCGACCCACTACAACGCCGGGCTGACCTGGGCCGCGGGGGCCGCGGTGAACACGCCGGAGACGAAGAAGTTTCAGGCTCTGATTCCCTACACCAATCCGCGCGGGGCGAGCATCGAGACGCCGGAGTTCATCAGCACCTACATCGACGAGTGGCTGGGCGGCGACATCGTCGATCCGCGGTGGCACGCCTTCCCGACCAACGAGCGGCCCCGGCGGGTCCACGACGGATTTCCGGGCATCGCCTGCTGGTATCAGGTCGAGCCCGTGTCGAGCCTGCACGACATGCTCCTGTTTTACCATCAGAAGATGCTCGCGACCTTCGCCGACGGCATCTACTGGGACAACTTCTTCCTGCAGCCGAGCTTCGTGCCGGCCGAGGCGGGCGGCCCGGGTTACGTGGACGACGAGGGCCGCCCGCGGGCGGGCGTCAACCTGATGGGGTTCCGCGAGCTGGTCAAGCGCACCGCCACCATGATGCACGTCATGGGCAAGCGGCCGCTGACCTACATCCACATGACCAACGTCAACATCGTGCCGATGCTCTCCTTCGGCACGATCAACCTGGACTGGGAATGGCGGGATCAGGGGCCGCTGGGGAGCATGGACCTGCAGGACCGCATCGGGCTCGATGAAATCCTGGCGCACCACCTCGGGCTCCAGGCGGGCAACGTGTCCGTCGGCATCACCGGCAACATCCTCAAGGGGCCGAAGGAGGTTCGCGAGTGGCTCCATCGGACCGGCATGGCGGTCTGCTTCCCGCACGAGATCCGCATGCACCACGGGACGCCCGAGGTGGCGTTCGTCCAGACGGCACTGACGCGGTTCGGGTACGGGCTGCCCGACTGCAAGGTCTTCCGGTATTGGGACGAGGGCTTTCCGCTGCGGACGGAGGGGGCGGAGATGCGGGGGCTGGTGCTGGCGCGGAACGGCAGGGCGATGATCGCGCTTGGCAACTACGGGGCCGCCGGGGGGGCGGCCGAGGCCCAGCCCTACACCGTCCGGCTGCAGCTCGACTTGCAGCAGCTTGGCCTGCCGGAGAACTCGCAGGCCCACGACGTGGAACTGCAGGCGGGCCGCACCAAGGCCCGGAGCCCGAAGCCGGTCCAACCGCCCCGGCCATCCGGCGACGCGACGCCCGAGCCCGAGCCGGATTCGCCCGCCGAGGACCGGGCCGCCCCCTTGCCCGTGCTCCGACGGATCGCCCCGGGCGTCTTTGAACTTTCCATCCGCCGGCACGACTTCGCCCTGATCGAGGTCGGCGACTAAAGCGCGTTCGGCTTCCGTGTATCGCCGGCTCGGGGGGGGGGGGGCAAAAGTCGCCGCTGCGCGGTCTTTCAGAGTGTCGCTGATGGCCGAAGCGGCCATAGGCTCCTCGAGCTTTCGCCGACCCCCTTCGCCTACCCCATCTGGTTGGCCAAAGCGTCGCTCCAGCTCGTGGTCGCGCCCGAGCCGACGGCCCTGGCCCTCGCGGCGGCGGGTGCGGCGCTCTCCGGCCTCGTCGCCTGGCGGCGTCGCCGCGGATAATCCGGGACGGGAGCGGATTTCCAAGCTCGGGCTCAGGGCTGGCTATCCGCCGGCCGGCTTCTGGCTCTCGCAGCGGGCAACCGGTTATTCGCTCCCGTCCCGGATTTCGCGATGTCTTGACATTGTCTGGCGTTCGTGGCTAGGCTGCACGATGTCGTGAAGCTCGTTTCGTTTCGCGGAGGCGTCGCATGGCATCGACTCCCGTTCGCTCCGAAAAAATCGATCTGCGTGTCAGCCCGGAGGCCAAACGCACCCTGCAAGCAGCCGCGGCCGCCCAGGATCGCAGCCTGTCCGAGTTTGTCGTCGAAAGCGCGCTGGGGCGGGCTGCAGAGACGCTGCCCGACCGGCAGTGGTTCGGGCTCGATGAGGGCCGTTGGAAGGCGTTTCTTGCCGCCTTGGAAAACCCCGCCACGGCCAGGCCGCGACTCCGCAGACTGCTCCGTTCCCGCGGTCCGTTCGATCACGGGTCGTGATGGCAGCGCACCGGCGAATCGAGCCGCTCGTTCGCACGCACGCGGTCGAGGATTTCGAGTGCGGGCAGGAGCCGCTCAACAGGTTTCTCATCCGGCACGCGCTGCAGAGCCAGCAGGCCGACGCCTCCCGCACCTATGTCGCGGTCGAGGGCGACCGGGTGGTCGGTTACTTCACGCTCGTGTTCGGGGAGGTGGCGCGGGTCGCGGCTCCGCCGCGGATCGGCAGGGGGCTCGCGCGGCATCCGATCCCGATCATGGTGTTGGCGCGACTCGCCGTCGTCGTGGACAGGCAGGGATGCGGGCTCGGGGCCGGTCTGCTCAAGGATGCGATTCTCCGAACGCTCCGGGCGGCTGACATCGCAGGGCTGCGGGCGTTTGTCGTCCACGCCAAGGACGAAGCCTCGCGGGCGTTTTACGAGCGGTTCGATTTTCTCCCCTCGCCGACCGATCCGCTTCACTTGTTCCTGCTCATGAAAGATCTGAGACGCATCGTCGGCACGCGTGGCTGACCACGAGGCAGTCGCGGGGGCCATGGAATAGCCCGGGGCCGGGAGGCGGCGTGCAAGCTCGGGTTCCGGGCTCAATTTCCACCGGCTGCCCGTTCGCTCCCCGCAGCGGGCAACCGGTTATTCGCTCCCGTCCCGGATTTGCGCGAGAGGGCCGGCCCCGGCGGCGAACCGGTCGGCCGGCACGTCGTAGGCGGCCGTCAGGGTCGCCCAGAGGCTCTCCAGCGGGGTGTCCATCGGCAGCCTGACGTGGCCGGCCGGCTTGATGCGGCCGCCCGCGGAACCGGCCAGGAGCACCGGAAGATCGAAGGGCGTATGGGCGTTGCCGCTGCCCAGGCCGCTGCCATAGAAGACCGCCGTCTGGTCGAGCAGGCTGCCGTCGGCCTCCGGCAGCGCCGCCAGCCGGGCGATGAACTCCGCGAACAGCGAGACGTTGACCCGATCCACCTTGCGGAGCTTGGCGAGCTTGGCCTCGACGTTGCCGTGGTGGGAAAGCTCGTGGTGCCCCTCCGGCACGCCCACCCAGGGATAGGTCTGGTTGCCGGCCGCGTTGCCCAGCATGAACGTGCAGACCCGCGTGGCGTCGGCGCGAAACGCCATCACCATCAGTTCGGCCATCAGCCGCACATGGGTCACGAAATCGGCCGGGTCCCCCTCCGGCAGATCGGCCGGGGCCTCGGCCGTGGCCGGGCGGAAGGCCACCCGGCGCTCGAGGTCGCGGACCGCATACAGGTATTCGTCGAGCTTGCGTCGGTCTTCGGCCCCGAGCGTCCGTCCGAGCCGCCGGGCGTCGTCCCGGACGGCGTCGAGCACGCTGCGGCGGGCCGCAGCGAGGCGGTCGGCCTGGCCCGCGGCGACCGGCGGAGCGCCCGGCGGCCGGCCGAAGATCCTGCGGAACACGCTCTGCGGGTCGTTGTCGGGCGGATTGGGCGTGGTGGCGTCGCGATACGAGATCACGGAACTGTAGACGCAGCTGAAGCCGCTGTCGCAGAGCCCCGCCAGTTGGGCGCCGTTGATCGACAGCTCGAGCGACTTCAGCCGCGTGCCCTGGCCGATCCGGTCGGCGATTATCTGGTCGATGGAGACGCCCGCCCGGACGCCCTCCTTGCTGGCCACGGTGCCGGTGAGCAGGCCCGCCGTCGGGCGGGCGTGGCCGGTGATGGCCTGCCGATCCCCGGCCACGATCTGCGACAGGCCCGTGATCACCGACACCCGGTCGCGGATCGGGGCCAGCGGCTCCAGGCTCGGGGGCAATGCGTAGTCGAGCCCGGAGGTGGCGGGCTTCCAGGAGTCGTGGACGACCCCGTTGGGCACGAAGAGAAAGGCCACCCGGCGTTGGGGCGCGGCGGCCGCGGCCGCGGCCGGCCGCGGCGTCATGGCCTCGAGGAACGGCAGGCCGATCGCGGCCGAGGCGGCCCGCAGCACCGTGCGGCGTGGCAGCGGCCCGGCGGTCATCTCAGTTCTCCTTGGTTTCCGCTGGCGCGAGGAGGTCTTCGAACCGGCCCAGGCCGTCGTCCTCCTTGACGGCCGGCTCGGCCTTATCCGAGGCCACTGCAGCCGGCTTCTCGGCCGCCGCGGGCTTGGCGGCCGCCGTCTGGCGGGGCCAGCGGGTGGCGATGATCGCCTCGTAGAGCTCCCGCCGGGGCTCGTTGGGCCGGGCCACCTTCCGCGCCGCGTCGATCGGACTGAGCCGCGGCGGGGCGGAGCCGTCGGGCGCGGGGGTGGCCGCGGCGGCCTCCTCCTCCGCCGGCTGCGGAAGAATCGGCACGCCCTCCAGGCTGACGGGCCCGTCCACGCCCTGGAGCAGAAACACCAGGCTGGCGAGCGTCGGGAAGACCGCCGGGTCGGGCCGGGCCGCTTTGTCGCTCACCCACCCGGCCCCCTCGTGATGGAGCATCGACTCGTAGGGCACCGGATCGGGCCGGTTGAGCTTGCCGGGCGGGTCGCGGCTCAGCAGCCTGTGCCAGGCGTCGGCCACCCTGCCCATCGTCAGCGACTCGGCGGCCGTCGAGAAGAGCAGGCTGCCGCCGCCGGCCCACTGGCCGCTTTGGTCCTGGAGCGCCACCAGCCGGTAGGCGATCCGGCGAAACAGGTCGTCGGCGTAGCGATCCTGGGCCGAGCCGGCGGCGGCGAACAATCCGCGGAAGCCGGGCACGATCCCGTAGAGCGAGCCCGACCCTCCCCAGGGAAGCGCATCCACGGCCGCAGGTCCGGTCTTGGGCACCTGCAAAAGCCCCGAGGCGGCCAGATCCTTGTGCGACACCTCGAGGGCGAGGTACATGCTCTTCCAGGTGTCGTCGGTCGGCTTGGCCGACGCGGCGTACCACCGCTCGGCGATCGCGGCGGCCCGGCCGCGGGCGGCCTGCCGCCGTGATTCGAGCCGCTCGCTCCCGGAGGCGGCCTTGCGGCCGGGGGAGGACCGCCGCCGCGGCTCGTCCTGCCCGGCGGCATCGGCGGCGACGAGCCACTCGATGGCCGCCTGGCCCGCCACGCTCGTGCAGGCGGTCTCGAGGTCGAACATCGGCCGCATGGAATCGCCGTCGTCGAAGGCCGGCGCCGGAAAGCCCGTGTCGGCGAAGCCGGCATTGGCCGCCATCTGTGCGAGGGCCTTGATGCCGCCATCGTCGCCGATCGCCTCGGCCAGCCGCTGGATCCCCTTCTTCAGGGCGGCGTCGGCCGTGACCGGCAGGTCGATCTTCTTGCCGCGGATCGCCAGCCGGTCGGTGTCGGCGGGCAGCATGCTGGCCTGCCTGGCCTCGGCCAGGGCGAAGGCCGCCGCCTGCGTCGATTCGATGTCGCTGGTCACCCACTGGTAGGCGTTGAGAGGAAGCCCCGGGACCATCGCCTCCTCCCCGATCGCGAAGGGGGACCGGATCTCGAGCATCCGGGTGCCGCAGCGAAAGACGTCGCGGTAGGTCCGCTCGTACTCGTTGGCGATCTGCTTCATCTCGCGGCCCATGGCGACGACCGCCGCCTGCATCGCCGGGGTGGTGGCCAGTTCCAGCTTCTTGGGGATGTTGACGTCGATCTCCTGCCGCAGGGTCTGGCCGAGGGTGAAGAGCTTGGCGAAATAGCGGTAGTTGACGCAGATCGGGCCCCAGAGGCCGTCGAGCTCCCCTTTCTGCCGCACCTGCCCGTCCACGAGCTTCATCAGGAGTCTTTCGGCCAGCTCGGCGTGGGGCGAGCCGGGACCGAGCGCCACGAACCCGGCCGCCATCCAGGCGATGTCGAACGTGCTGTCCGGAATGCCGCAGGTGGAGCAGTGCGCGGCCAGGGCCTTGGCGTGGCTGACGGTCGCCGGATGGCTTCCCAGCCCGGCCTTCGCCAGGATGTAGAGCGCCATCCCGTTGAGGCCGGGAAGGTTCGCCGTCCAGCCCGCCGGCCCCCCCGGGCCCCACTTGGGCCGCTTGATCGTCTCCTCGCCGTCGGGGTCGGGCACGAGGTCCTCGACCAGCTTCTTGCCGACCTGCCGGGTCTTGACGATCACCCGCTGCTTTTCCGTCGTGAACCGCCCGGTCGGCTGGCCGCTCTCCAGGACGGGCACGATCCGTTCGACGGTGGCGTAGTCATGCTCGTAGATCGCACGCTCCACCTGCACCCGCTTGGCGGGCACGTCCACGATCTCCACGACCTTCATCGTCTGGGTCGGCGGGAAGGCGAGGCCGTGGTCGTTGCCCTCGGCCGTGATCCTGGCCAGGAGCGCCCCGACCCCGTTGGCGACCGCCTGCCGGACCGCCGGCGCGAGGTAGTCGGTCGAAATCCGGTCGGCCTCCGGGGCCGAGAGCAACTCGGCCTCCTCCTTGGTCGGGGCCGCGGCGGCGGCCGGGTTCGCGGCGGGGCAGGCCGACAGCAGGGCCGACAGCAGGGCCGACAGCA
>JBIIYH010000107.1:0-8756 GCA_044346905.1 Pirellulales bacterium | reverse complement strand
GGCCGACAGCAGGGCCGACAGCAGGGCCGACAGCAACGTCAGGCTGCGGCGGGCTGCAAAGAGCGCGGTGGGCATTGGAGATCTCCTGAGCAACGGGCTGCAGGGCGGGCCGCGTCCAGCGCGGAGTTCGCCGCGGACCCGCCATGGTATTCCCCGCGAACCCTTCAGACGCACCCTCACGGACGGGCCGGGGGACCGACGGTCGCCTCCACCGGCACTTCGACGAAGAACAGGCCCGGAAGCGGCTCTCCCGGCCCTCCGGGAGAGGGCTTGCCCAGGTTGCCCGCCTGCGTGACGACACGAACCGACGCAGTATAGCGTCTCGGCTCCGGCCTGCCCCGAAACCGCACCCGGAAGGTTTCCCGCTCCGGATCGGGACCGCCCGCCAGCCCCGGCTCGCCGTCGCCGCCGATCAACGACAGCGTGCGGCCATCCTCCCCGGCGTGGTCGCCCGCCAGTTCGAAGGCGGCGGCATCGGGCCCGACGAGCTCGCAGCCCACGTGCTCCGTGGCCACCTTGTAGGCGAACTGCGGATCGATCCGCATCCGGCAGCAGCCGTACAGGATCGACGCGACCGGCTTGCCGTGCTGGTCGTCGATCGTCGTGGCCTGGGCGTTCGAGATGCGGAGGTCCCCCGATTCGGCGGGCTCGCCGGGACCGACCGGCCCCAGCCGGATCTCCCGGTCGCCGGCCAGGCCGAGCCGCGGCCGCACCACGCGAATCGGCGAGAGGTTGCCCACGAGCGTCTGCGGCCGGGTGCGGATCACCGTCGTCAGCTGGTCGTTCCAGGCGTCGTGGGTGGTGGTCCGCCGCAGGCCCACCTGCCTCAGCCGGTGGGTTCCCTCCCCCTCCACGCGAAACCCGCCGGAGTTGGTGACCATCGAGTCGTTGGTGCCGCCGGTCGTGGCGATCCAGAGCTCGACGGTGTCGCTCGGCTTCGCGACCAGCGAGACGTCGAACTCGACGGCCAGCACCGACCCGGGGCGGACGTTGTCGGGGCCGGCGAGCGACGAGTTCCAGGCATGGCTCGAGCGGGCGATGTCGAGCACGCGGCTCATGTCGGAGAGCGGCACCTCGGCCACCGCCTTGAGGAAGTCGTCGCTCGTCTGGCCGGGGCCGATCATGCCCTCCAGGAAGGTGAGCACCACGGGCTCGCCCACCGGCAGCGCGAGCGGCTGACGCCAGGGCTGGCCGTCCGCACCGCCGGCGGCGGCCGGCAGTGGCAGCTGCCGGCCCCGGCTGGTCGCCGCCCCGAGCAGCCGCTTGAGCGACTGCACCTCGATCGCCGCCTCCCCGGACTCGAAGGCCGCCTCCGCCCGCGGGTCGGCCGCCAGCGACACCGTCACCTGCTGGTCCGGATTGCCCGCCAGGTTCGCCTCCAAGCCCAACGGCACGCCTTCGATGCCGATCCGCCCCGGGTTCCGCCGCAGCCGGAAGGGATCGCTCGCGACGATCGCCTCGATCAGGGCCGAGAATCGATCCCCCTCCCGGACCACCTCCGCCAGGATCGCCCGCACCGCCGGCCGGTCGCCCACGGCCAGCGGCCGGCCGAGGGCGTAGACGAGCAGCTTCTCGACCAGGCCGCGGCGGAAATCGGCCGCGTGCCGCTCGCGGAGCAGGGCCGCCAGTTCCACCGGGCCGCTGAAGCTGCCGCCCCCCGGCAGTTCGCCCGAGGCGTCGATCGGTCCGGCCGCCTCGGCGGCCCGCCAGCTGCCGATCCCGTCGTAGTTTTCCAGGGCCAGTCCCAGGGCGTCCATCCGGGCGTGGCAGGAGCCGCACTGGGGCGCCGAGCGGTGCCGGGCCATCCGCTCCCGGAGCGTGCCGGCGGTGCCGACGGCCTCGAGGTCGGCCGTGCCCGGCGGCGGCGGCGGGGGCGGCGCGGCCAGCAGCACGTCGAGAATCCACTTGCCGCGGAGCACCGGGGAGGTGCGGGTCGATTGCGAGTTGATCGTGAGGATGGCCGCCTGCCCGAGGAGTCCGCGGCGGGGGAGATCGCCGAGACTCACCCTGCGGAACTCCTCCCCCTCCACGCCCGCGATCCCGTAGTGCCGGGCCAGCCGCTCGTTGACGAACGTGAAGTCGGCGTCGAGCAGGTCGGTGATCGGCCGGTCCTCCCGGATGACGGCCGCGACGAAGGCGGCGGTCTCCCCGGCCATCGCCCGCCGCAGCGGCTCGTCGAACGAGTCGAACGTCGAGCGGTCGGGCCGCACGGCCTCCAGCCGGCGGGTCTGCAGCCACTGGGAGGCGAAGTTGCCGACGAGGCCCTGGCCGATCCGCTCGTCGGCGAGCATCGACCGCGCCGCCCGCCGCAGGCCCGGCCCGTCGGCCAGTTCGCCGCCGCGGGCGGCCGCGAACAGCCGCTCGTCGGGCATCGTGCTCCAGAGAAAATAGGAAAGCCGGCTCGCCAGCTCGAAGCCGTCGAGCGGCCGGTCTCGGCCGATCGGCCCGTCCTGCTCGATGCGGAAGAGAAAAGCCGGCGTCGCGAGCACGCGGGCCGCGGCGGCCGCCAGGGCGGGCTCGACCGGCGTGCCCTCCGCCAGCAGGCCAGAGAACAGCGCCAGGGCATCCTCCCGTTCGCGTGGCCTGGCCGGCCGCCTCAGGGCCCGCTCCAGCAGCGCCTCGAGCCGGCCCGTGGCGTGCTCGACCGGCTCAGCGCCCGCGGCGGCCGCCGCCGCCAGCACCGCCGCGGCCCAGCGGCCGCCGAGCGTCTCGGCCGTCTCGGCATACCGCTCCATCAGCAGCGGCGAGAGGGAGCTGACCGCGGCGATGTTGTCGAACCCGTAGGCGACGTCGTCGGATGGAAACGCGGCCACATCCAGGTCGGCGTCGGGCAGCTCGGGCCGGAGGAGGTCGCGGACGGTGTGCCGGTATTCGGTGCGGGTGAGCCGTCGCATCCCGACCGTTCCCGGGTCGCGAAGATCGCCCACGCTGCGGTCGATCCGTTCGTCGAGCCAGCCGAGCAGCCGGCCGCGATCCTCGGCGGACAGCGGGGGTTCCGCGTCGGGGGGCGGCATCGTGTGCGACCGCACCCGTTCCGCGATCCGCTCGAGCGTGGGCAGGTCGGAGAGGGCGGGCGCCGCGGCCCCCGCCGCCGCCGCGAGCACGAGGCCCTGCGCCGGATCGGGGGCCCGATGGCAGTCGCCGCAGTGCTGCTCCAGCAGGAGCGTGGCCGGGCGGTCGGCGGCGGCGGCCGGCGTGGTGAGGCCGACCGCGAGCAAGACGGCCACCGCAGGACCCAGGCCGCCGACCGCGGCTCCGGCCCATGCCGACAGGTTGCTGCCCATGGTTTTGCCTCTCTGCGTTCCCGGCGGCCGCCGGCCTAGCGCGGGCGGGCCTCGAGCACGCGGTAGTCGCGGGGGCGGATCGTGACCCGGGCCTTCGAGCCCTCCACCTTCATCTCGAGCCGGCCCTTGGCGCGGCCGTGGGGTGTCGTGCCCTCGAGGAAATCGCCAAGCTCCTCCTCGTCGAGCGGCCGGTCCTGGCCTTCGATTCCGGCGTTGGCGGCGGCCTTCGTTTCCTTCGCGATCTCCGCGGCACTCGCCACGGCCACCTGCGGCGGCTCGAGGCCCGGGTCGAGATCCCGCCATTCGAGGCCCGTGACCCTCCGGCCCGGGAAGAGCGTCGCCGGATCGAGCTCGACGGTCAGCTCGTGCTCGGCGTCGCGGTCGAAGTTGGCCACGAACACCACCGCCTTGTCGGGCGTGGCGTAGACGGCCGAGAGCACGGCGGCCTTGTCCGGCTTGGCCAGCTTCAGGACCCGGTCGGCCTCCCACCAGGGGAAGCAGCGAAGCGGACCGTCGTAGAGCTTCGCCTTGATGAGCTTCCGCACGAGGCCGTCGGAGAGCGTCTGGATGCCGCTCGTGGCGTAGAGGGCGTCTTCGGTGCGGATCTGTCCATAGGCCCACCGCTCGGCCGCGGGCCCGAGGGGCAGGGACTTGGGCAGCGTCGAGAGGAACATCACCCCCGTGCCCCACTTGGCGGAGCTGCCGAGCACCCGCAGCCGCTCGGGGCTCCAGAAGTCCATCGCGTCCCGCTTGCCATAGGGCTCGACGCCCGTCGTGAACTCGCCGTTGGCCAGATACCGGCAGAAGCTGAACAGCGGCACCTCGTGGCAGACGGTCATGTGGGCCCAGATGCAGGGCTCGCGGCCGGCCGCCTCGAACAGCCGCCAGAGCCTCATGTTGGTCCGCCGCTGGGCCAGCGCGGTGAACCCCACGCGGCGGCCGTTCTTGCCGCCGGCGTATTCATAGGCCGTCGAGTCGAGCGAGTAGGTGTTGCCCACGCTCACGTCGTCCCAGTAGATGCCGTCGATCAGGCCCCGCTCGAGGAACTCGTTCACCGCCCAGACGACGTAGTCCTCGAACTCGGGCGTCCAGGCGTGGCGGCCGGTGCCGGCGTGGGTGTCGTGGTCGTAGTCGCGGAAGGCGGGGCCGGGCCTTGCGTACGAGGCGTCGGCATAGAGGATGCAGCGGCCCCACTTGTCGCGGCACTGCGGGGACATCACCGCCGCATGCTCCCAGCTCCGCGGCTCGAGCCGGAAATCGTCCCCCTGCATGGGGTCGGCAGGATCGGTCTTCATCTCGAACCCGCCGAAGGTGTCGCACGAGCCGAAGTTCACGCCGCCGGTGGTCATCTGCTTCCGCCAGTCGGCGGGCTCGGGCTTGGCGGGCGTGGGCAGGAGCAGGAAATGGAACGTCCGGCCGGCGGCGGGGATCGTCGTGGCCTCGCGGATCACGTTCATCCGGAACACGACCGTGTCCTTCTCCCGGAGGATCTCCTGGGCGGGGTTCGGGCCGTCCACCGTCCAGCCCTTGTCGTTCTCGGCGCCGAAGTAGAGCCCCACGTCGTCGGCCCCGAGCCAGATGTGCGGCATGAAGTTGGTCACGCCGTCGGCCCGGCCGAACGACGGATAGGGCTTGTCGCTGCTCCGCCAGACGCTTCCCTCGCCGGCGGGCAGCATGGTCGCGATCCAGGAGTTGCGGAAGTCGTTGCCGCCGCCGTTGGCCAGCAGCTGCGTGGCCTCGGCCGCGACCAGCGGCACGTCGATGTCGAGTTCGTCGAGGGCGACCTCGGCACCGGCGGCGGGCGCGAGCGTGACCGTGCAATACAGGAGCCCGTCGAACTCGAGCGAGGCGTCGACATCCGCCTTGATCCCCGCCCCCGCGAGGGCGGCCTGCCACTCGACGCGATCGTCGGCCGTCTCGCCGAACGTCAGCCCTTCGCCCGCGAGCGTCGCGTCGCCGCCGGGGCCGGCGGCCCGGATCGCGATCGGCCGGGCGAGGATCTGCCGGCCGTGGGTTTCGATCTTCGCTGGGAGACCGTTCGAGCCCAGGTCGATCCGTCGGCCGACCAGCTCGAGCGACTCGCCATTCACCGTGATCGGCGTCCAAGGCGCGGGAATCGTCCGCTCCTTGCCGAGCGTGTTGCCGAGCCACTCCGGCTGCTCGCGGAGATACTCGAGCTTCTCTTCCGCGAGCACCTTCCCCGAGGCGTCGCGGGACCGCACGAGCACGGAATAGCGGCCGAAGGGGAGGGGCTTGGCGAGCGTGAACTTCGCCGTGGCCCCCTCGGCGAGCGACTGCTTCTCGGCCGACGAGAGCACAGCGCCGGCTGCGTCGCGGATCTCGATGTCGGCGGCGGCGGGGTTCACCCCGTTCACCGGCAGGCAGCCGACCGTGGCCACGAGCTTTTCCTCGCGGTCCCAGGAGTGGGCGAAGTAGTCGAACCGGGTCTGGAAGAGAGGCAGCGGCTTCATGGCCGCGGCGGCGTCGGGGAGCCAGCGGGCGTAGGCGTTCCAGGCCTCGTCGGCATCCAGCCCCCAGTCGAACACGGTGAACTCGTCCACGAGCGTGGGCGACTTGGTGAAGGCGAGCGTCCAGGTGTCGTCCACGTCCTGGCCGCCGGTCCGCTCGCGCCACTTCTCGAGGGCGCCCCCGTCGTAGACCCGGGCGCGGGTCGCGAGCGCCGCCTGATGCAGCCGCTGCGGCCGGCCGTTGAGGTAGACCGTCTGCCGGCCGTCCTTGAACGAGCAGAGCACGTGCGTCCAGGTGCCGGGATGGATCTTCTGCCATTGGACCGGGCCATCCCGGCCGGCGCGGCCCAGCCGCACGTCCAGAGTCTTCGAGACGGCGTGGGCGGGGGCATCCGCGGCCTTGAGCGTCATCAGCCAGGTGTGTTTGATGCCGGTGCCGTGGAAGTCGGCCTTGTAGAAGTTGTGCCAGTCGAGCGGGCGGAACCAGAACTCGACCGTGCCGTTCTTCTCGGGCAGGATGTCGAATCCCTTCAGCGCGAAGCCGGTCTTGTCGATCGCCGAGAGATCGAGGGCCTGCCCCTGCACGCCGGGCTTGAAGTGCGAGGCATCGGCCTTGCCCGTCCACGACCGGCCGGCGAAGGGCTCGGGCTCGAGCGAGCCGTCGAAGCGGAGCCGGGTGCGGACGGCCCCGCTCTTGAAGTAGGGCGCGCGGAGTTCGAGCGAGTCGGGCGTGCGGGTCCGCTCCAGCCGGCCGAGGTTCCAGGGGTAGAGGAGGCGAACCCCCTTGGAGACGCGGAGTTCGTCGATCCCGCCCGTGAGCCCGGTCACGCCCGGGCCGCCCCCGGCCGTGAACGCGGCGCCGACGCGGGCGAGCCCGCCCTTCATCCAGGGAGTGCCGGTGGCCGGATCGGGACTCCGCGCGGCCGCGGTGACGCCATCGACGGCCAGGGACAGGGTGGCGGCATCGGGCTGGCCCCGCGGCACGTCCGCGACGACCGCCACGTGATGCCAGCCGTCGGCCGTGGGCGGGCAGGAAGCCGTGACGCGGTCTGCCCCCGCGACGGCGAGCACGACCTGCCCGGGGGCCTCGAATCGGACCGCGAGCAGCGGCTCGCCCCTCAGGCTCGGCAGCAGGAAGAGCGTCTGCGGGCCGGCCGCCGGCTCCCCGTTCCCGCCGGCCGCACGAAACCAGAAGTCGATCGTGAAGCCCCCTTCCCGGGCGACCAGCCCGGGGAAATCAACAGAGCCCTCCGCGTGGCTCTGGCCATCGAGAACGAGGCCGCCGCCGAACCGCCCCGCGGCATCCTGGATCGCGGCCCGGCCGATGAGTTTGGGGGGCTGGCCTCCGGCTCCCTTTCCGGCCACGCCGGCCGTGGGGAGGGCGTCTTCGTCGGCGACGAGGTCGTCGAGCTCCCCGTCGTCGAGCAGCTTCTCGGCCACCGCCGCCCGGTCGGCTTCCGAAACGAACTTCCAGAGCAGGGCGGTGCGGACGTCGGGCTCGGGGGTTTCGACCCAGGGCTGCCCGTGGGGGGGCACGGGCTTGGTCGGCTGAAACTCGAAGGCGGCCGGGTCCTGCGCCGCGGCGACCGCGGCGATCCCGCCCACGACGCCGGCCATGATTCCGGCCGCCAGGTTCGTCGCTCCCGCGGAAAACGCCATCATGCTGGTTCCTGTTTGAAAGGCCCGAAGGGGATCATGGCCGGAGGGCCCGGGGGCGATGTCCGGGATCTCCCAGGCTACGATCATATGCCGGGCCCCGAGGAACCGTTACGTCCCCCCGCCACCCAGCTTGGGGGCCGCCCCGCTCCCGGACCCGCGGCGGCGACCCGTCGCGCCGGGCCAGCGATCACTGTTTCTCCAGCACCACGAGGCGGTAGTCGTGCCGCCCGACCGGCACGGTCAGCGTCGTGCCGTCGAGCTTGGGCGGCGGGGCGTCGGAGGTGATCGTGACGGGGCCGTCCTGGCCGGTGACCGTGAGACTCTGCCCCTGCTCGGGGTCGCTCACGGCCAGGGTCGCGGCCTTCCAGCCCAGCTTGTCGAGATCGAGCGTGACCTGGACGGTCTGCTGCTCGCCGAAGTTGGCCACCAGGAGCAGCAGCTTGCCGGGCCGCTGCCAGCCGGCGAGCTTGATGTCGTTGTCGGCCGCCTCGAGCCCGGTCTTGTCCCAGTACGGCAGGAACGTCACGTCGTCGGCGCCGATGCCGAACTCTCGGCGGATCGCGATCAGGTTGTCCGCGTGGCCGTCGTGGTTGCCGGTCGGCAGGGCGTCGTGGAGCATGACGGCGGCGAAGTAGGCCCGCATGGCCACGTGCAGGGCCTCCAGAAGCGATTCCTGGGCGCGAAGAGCTTCTCGCTGGAGGGCTCGGAGAGCCTGATTCCGCTGCTGGAAATGGCGATCGAGCGGGCGGCCGGGCAGGAGATCCAGGACGTGGTCATGGCCATGGCCCACCGCGGCCGAACGTCTTGGCCAACATCATGGGCAAGAGCCCGCAGCGGATCTTCCGCGAGTTCGCCGACATGGATCCGGAGCTTCATGTCGGTCGGGGCGACGTGAAGTATCACCTGGGCCATTCGACCGACTATCAGGCGGCCAACGGCCGGAGCGTGCACCTCACGCTCTGCTTCAACCCCAGCCACCTGGAGTTCGTGAACCCCGTCGCCCTGGGGCGAATGCGGTCCCGCCAGGACCGCTCGGGCGACCAGGCCCGCCAGCACGGGATGGTGATCCAGGTGCACGGCGACGCCGCCTTTGCCGGCGAGGGGATCATTCAGGAGACGCTCAACCTCTCGGAGCTCGACGCCTATCGCGTCGGCGGCACGCTCCACGTGATCGTCAACAACCAGATCGGGTTCACCACCGGCCCGATGGAGGCCCGCTCCTGCACCTACGCCACCGACGTGGCGAAGATGCTCCAGATTCCGATCTTCCACGTCAACGGCGAGGATCCGGAGGCCGTGGCCCAGGTGGTGGGCCTGGCCATGGACTTCCGCCGCGAGTTCCAGC
>JBIIYH010000140.1:0-6718 GCA_044346905.1 Pirellulales bacterium | reverse complement strand
GGCCCCGAGCTGGCCGCGCGGGTGTCGCCCGCGCGGGCCGCCCTCGCCTCGCTCACGCCCGCGGGCGGCCGGGGCCTGCCCGCGTTTCTCGCCATCTGCGCCGGGATCGTGGCGGCCGCCAGCGGCGTGGCTGTGCTCGGCGTCCGCCGCTGGAACACCGCGAGCGAGCCGCGGCGGCAGCCGGCGGCCATGGCTTTAGGCGAGCGGCGGCGCGAGGTCTGGGCGAATCCCGTGCTCTGGCGGGAGATCCGCACCCGGGCCCACGGCCGGGCCATGATCGTCGTCCGCATCGCCTGGCTGCTGCTGTTTGCCGCCGCCGTGACCGGCGTGGTGGCCGCGGCCCGGGCCGACCGGCCCGATCGGCTGGCCGTGGCAGCCGCGATCGTGCCGATGATGCTCGCGAGCATCCTGGCGGTCGCCGCGCTCGCCGTCACGAGCGTGACCCTGGAACGCGACCGGGGCACGCTCGACCTGTTGCTCGTCAGCGACCTCGAGCCGGGGGAGTTCGTCTGGGGAAAACTGCTGGGCGTGATCGCGGCGGCCCGGGAGATCGTCGTCTTGCCGCTGGCCCTCTGTCTGGCCCTCGTGCCGACCGGCATCGTGACCGCCGAGCACGGACTCTTCATGGCGGCGGGGCTCGCCGTGCTCGTCTTCTTCGCCGCCGTGCTCGGCGTCTACACCGGGCTCTCCCATCCGGTCTCGCGGCAGGCGATCGGCGTGGCCTTGGGGATCGTCGCGTTCCTGTCGGTCGGCGTGGCCACGGCGATGCGGATCATGGTGGCCTTCGGTGGCAGCTTCGAGCTCCAGTTGGCGCCGTTCCTGGCGGCCATCGTGGGGGGCGCGGTCGGACTCTACGCGGCGCTCGCCGCCCGCAACCCGTCGCCGGCCGTGGGCTGGACGGCGGCCCTCCTGCCCGCGCTGACCTTCGTGGCGATCACCGGATTCCTCCAGGGCAGCAGCCTGCAGGTGCTGCTGGTGGTCGTGACGGCCTACGGCTTCGCGACGCTCGCGCTCTTGATCCCGTCGATCATGGCCTTCGACCTGCTCACCGGCCGCAGCGGCGAGTGAGACTGGCTAGCGCGGAGCGGTCGCCGGCTGGCCGGCGATGACCGGGCCGGCCGCAGGCTCCAAGAGCGCCAGCCGCTTGGCGGCCTCCGCGGGGGCGTCGCCGCGGGCCACGGCCCGGCGGTAGCTCTCCACGGCGTCGGCCGGCCGGCCCAGCGCCTCCTGGGCGAGCCCTTCGAGGACCAGGATCTCGGCCGGCGTCTCGGCGGGACCGTAGGTCTCGCCCAGCACCGCCAGCGTCGCCAGGGCTCGCTGGGGCCGATCGAGCCGCCGGTAGGCCTCGGCCGTGTCAAGCAGCGCCTCGCGATTCTCCGGGGCGATGGCAAGCGCGCGATGGAAGTCGGCCAACGCCGGCTCCGCCTGGCCGCGGGCCAGCGCCACCCGGCCGCTGAGATGCCAGGCCCCGGCGGACCGCGGCGCGAGCCGGACCGCCTCGCGGGCCAGGCGGTCGGCCTCGTCGAAGAGCCCGAGCTCCAAATACATGCCGCCGCCGGTGATGCAGAGCGAGGCGTCGGCCGGAGAGAGTTCCATCGCCTTCTTGATCTGCCCGACCGCCTCCATCTTCAGGCCGCGCTGCCAGAGCACGTCGGCGTAGTGCTTGCGGGCATCGACGTCGACCGGACACCGCGCGACCGCCTGCTCGAGCAGCCCCTCGGCCCGCACGAGATCGGCCCGGTCGGCCGCCGACAGCCCCTCGTTGCAGAGCCGGCGGGCATCGGCCACCTCCGGAGGCACCGGCCCGCCCCGCTGCACGAGCCTGCACCCCGAACCGCACGACGCGACGAGGATCGCGACGCCGATGGTGGGCGCAAGCAGGCGAAGGGATCGGGGCATCGCAGGCCGCGGAGGAGTTCGCTGCGGGACGGTAGCGGCCGAGCGGTCTCGGGAACAGGCCGTCGGCCGACACTCCTATCCCCCCGCTTGCCGGCGTCACCCAGGTTTCGCCGCATCCGGCCACCGCCAGCTGGACGGACTTGTTGCCGCTGGCCGTCAGGCCTACAAGCCGCCGGCTGCGGTCCGCTGCTCTAGCGGCCGCACACCCCGCCCGCGTCCCCTTCCGGCCTTCGCCCGTGCCTCGCTGCTTGCCCATCTTGTGTTTCGCGCTCGGCTGCGGACTGCTGGCCGCCGGCTGCGACGTGCGCGATGAGCAGGCCCGCAGCGGCCCAGCCACGCCCTGGCTCGAATCGACCGCCCGCCGGCTGGCGGCGCCGGTCCCGCCGGAGGTCGCGCGGCCGACCGGCGGCAGGATCGAGTGCTGCGACGGCTTCGAGACGGGATCGCGGCGGGCGGCCGAGGCCGGCCTCCCGCTGGTGCTCGTGTTTCGGGCCACCTGGTGCCGCTGGAGCGGAGACCTGATGGAGACCCTGGTGGCCGACGGCCGGCTGGCCGCACTCGGCGGGCGGTTCGTCTGCGCCTCGATCGATGCCGACCGCGAGGCCGCCCTCTGTCGCTCCTTCGGCGTCAGCGGGTTTCCGACCGTGATCCTGCTCGACGCCGACCGCCGGGAGCAGTTCCGCGCGACCGGCACCGCCGCCCGCCTGGGGCTGGCCGCGGCGGTCGAGACGGTGGTGCTGCGGCCGCGACCCCGGGTGGCCGGTCTGCCGCCCGACGGCGACGCATCGGAATGACACCTGGGGGTACCATCGTGGCGCCCCGACGCTCTGCTCCCAGCCCTGGCTTGGCTCCCGCATGACCGCTCCCGCGACCCCTGCCTCCTCAGCCTCCCCTGCCTCCGCAGCCGCCCCGAAGCCTCCGGGGCAGGATGCCTTCCATGCCTACCCGTGGTGGAGCCCCCGCTTCTGGCATGGCATGCCACTGGGCGTGTGGCTCGGACTGGTGGGCGAGCACCGCGGCCGCATCCATCTCTCGAAGCTCGGCCTGGCCGCCACGATCTCGGCGGCTGCCGCCTTCAACTCGCTCGCCGGCCCCCTCAGCGAAGCGCGGTTCCGCCGCCGGCTGCGCTCGCCTCCCGTCACCCCGCCACCGCTGTTCATCGTCGGTCACTGGCGGAGTGGCACGACCCTGCTCCACGAACTGGCGATGCTCGACCAGCGGTTCTGCTGCCCCTCGACCTACCAATGCTTCGCGCCGAGCCACTTCCTGCTCACGGAGGACGTGCTCACGCGGCTGCTCGCCTGGATGATGCCGGCCAAGCGGCCGATGGACAACGTCGCGGCCGGCTGGTCGCGGCCCCAGGAAGACGAGTTTGCCCTGGCGAACCTGGGCGCCCCCTCCCCCTACCGCCGCATGGCCTTCCCGGCGACGAGTTCCGCCGAGCCCGTGGCCCTCGACGTGACGAAGCTGCCGCCGGCCGAGCTCGATCGCTGGAAGCGGACGCTGCGACAGTTCCTCGAGCGGCTCGCCGTGCGGGATGCCCGCCGCCCGGTCCTCAAGAGCCCGCCGCATACCGCCCGCCTCGGGGTGCTCGCCGAGATGTTTCCCGAGGCCCGGTTTCTGCACGTGGTCCGCGATCCGTTCGTGGTGTTCCCCTCGACGAAGCGGCTCTGGATGTCCCTCGACGAGGTGCAGGGTCTGCAGGTGTCAAAGGGCGAGTCGCTCGATCATTACGTGTTCGCCTGCTTCGCCGAGATGTACGCGGCCTTCGAGCGGGATCGGGCCGCCCTCGGCCCCGATCGGCTCCACGAGATCCGCTACGAGGATCTGGTGGCCGACCCGGTCGGCTCTCTGGCCACGGCCTACGACCGACTCGGCCTCGGCGGGTTCGAGGCGGTGCGGCCCGCCCTCGAAGACCAGGCCCGCTCGATGAAGCACTACCGCACCAACACGTACCGGCACGAGCCCGAGGTCGTGGCGGAGATCGTCCGCCGCTGGCGGCCGTTCATCGACCGCTACGGCTACGACGTGCCGGCCTGCTGAGCCCGCGGGGCTCGGCGCTGATGGAACAGCCGGACGCGGGGATCGGCCTGCATCTCCTTCTGCTCCTCGGCGAGTTCCTGCGGCGTCATCCGGATCCGGCGCTCGAAGCGGCGGCGGGCGAGAAGCCACTGACAGACCGCCACGCCGGCCGCCCCCGCCATCAGCCAGGCCAGCGCCCGCCAAGCCACGGCGGCCAGCGGCCCGAGATCGCCCGGCTCGGGCAGCGTCGCCTGAACCGCGAGCAACGGCCGACCGGCGAACACCGCGGCGCTACCCAGCAAGGCGAGGCCCGCCGCCGCGGTGAGCAGCGTGCCAAGCGTGGCCCGGGAAAAAATCCGCACGAGCCCCGCCAGCGGGTCGATCCGGCGCAGGTCCGGCGCGGCTCGCTGGGGCTGCCAGGAGAAGCCGTCGCAGGCGAACCGCACGACGAGTCCGGCCACGGCCGCCGCGGTGACGACGACGAGCGTGGGCAGCACCAACGCGACGGGCAGCGGTGGCGCTTGCGATCCGGTGCCGGCGGCGGAGAGGGCGGCGGCGAACGACTCCCGCAGGCCGTCGGCTGCGGCGGGGATCGTGGCCCGCGCCCACCAGGGCGCGAGGACAAGCGCCGTGGCCGCCGAGGCGGCCCAGGCCGGCAGGTCTGCCGGAGCCGAGAGCCCAGCGCGGCGGGCGGCCTCACGGCGGCGCGGCGTGGCGGGGATCGTCCGGTCGGATTCGTCGCCCATGGGCATGGTCACTCAGGGGCGGAGATCGCCGAGGCTCCGCTCGATCTGGTGGCGGGCGGCAGCGGCGAATCCCGTGGTCCAGGCCCCCGCTCCGACGCCGATCGCTGCCAGCAACACGAGCGAGGCCGCCACCTGGACGAGCCCGGGTCCCGGCGCGAAGCGGACCGCACGGAGGCAGACCGCGGCGGCCACGTGGAAGGCCAGCACGGCCGCGAGCGCCGGGGCGGCGAGCGCCAATGCCAGTTCGAGGGCAGCGGTCGGAAGGGAGGCGACGAGTTCGGCGAGCCCCGCGCCCCCGGCGACCGCCAGCGTGCCCACCGGCATCCGACCGACGCTGTCGACCAGGCCGGCCACGACCGCGAGATGGCCACCGGCTGCGAGAAACCCGGCGACGGCGAGCCACGTGGCCAGCCGCGCGGCCCCCCCCTCGCCCGCCGGGCTGTCGGGCGTGAAGTCGGCGGCCCAGTTGAGACCCGAAACGGTCGCGAGGATCCCGCCCGCCCAGGCCGCCGCCGCGAAGGCCAGCGCCGCGGCGAGGCCGAGCCCCAGGCCAACGACGGCCTCACCGAGGAGCAGCGGCAGAAGTGACAGCGAATCGCCGGCTGGCACCGCTCCGGGCAGGGCCACGGCGGCGAGCGCCAGCGTGGCGGCCGCCCGGACCCGCATGTCGAGCCAGGGAAAGACGGGCAGCCCCCCGGCGGCCACCGCCGCGGCCATCCGCGCGACGACGCCGGCGACGAGGGCCGGGTCGGCGGAAAGGATCGCAGGCAGCGAGTCGGCGGGCATGGGGCTCGTGCGGGATGAAGGGGTGGGAAAACTACGACCGAACTTGAAGGATAGAGAGCCGGCGTGTTCCGCGAGGGGTTGCCGGTGCCAATCGAGCGGCGTAGGAAACCGAGCGCAGCAAGGATTGCGAAGCGAGGTTTCCTCCGAGCGACCGCAGGGCAGGATGCCCGCAGGGAGCGTCCAGCGAGATGGCACGGGCAACCCCGGTCCATCACGGTTTGTTCACGGTCCTGCGGCCAGCCGAAACAGGTCGGTCATGCGGTCCACCATCCAAGGAAGCGTCCAAGCGAGTACGAGTCCGGTCACGAGCAGCCGGGGCACGAGGCCCACCGCGGCGTCGTGGATGCCGGTGGCCGCCTGCACGAGCCCCGTCACGACGCCCACCACCAGGCCGGCGCCGAGCACCGGGGCGAGCACGACGCCGCCGGCCAGAACCGCTTCCCGCACGAGTTCGACGAGGTCGGTTTCGGTCATGGTTGAAACGCTCAGGGCCTTCAGCCGGCGGCGAACCCGTCGAGCAGCCCGCGGACCACGAGGGTCCAGCCGTCGGCGGCCACGAACACGAGCAGTTTGAGCGGCAGCGAGACGAGCGTGGGAGGCAGCATCACCAGGCCGGTCGCGGCGGCGAGCGTGGCCACCAGGATGTCGAGCACGAGGAACGGCAGCAGCAGACGGAAGCCGATCGCGAAGGCGGTCTCGAGCTCGCTCACGAGGAAGGCCGGCAGGAGCGCCTCGAGCGGGACCTCGTCATAGGTGGCCGCCCGCTGCGGGCCGGCAGGATGCCGCTCGAGAAACAGGAGCATCGTGTCGCGATTGCCGGCCTGCTCGATCTGGGCCGCCATCCACCGACGAATCGGCAACGAGCCACGCTCGAAGGCGGTGGCCGCGTCGAGCGATCCCTCCTGGTAGGGCGCCAGGCCCTGATCCCAGGCCTGCGTCCAGACGGGCCACATCACCAGGGCCGAGAGAAAGATCGCCAGCGACGCCACCACCTGATTGCCGGGCACTCCAGCCGCGCCGAGGCCCTGCCGGACGAGCCCCAGCACGACCGAGATCCGCACGAAGCAGGTGGTCATGAGCAGCACGGCGGGCGCCAGCGTGGCCGCGCCGAAGAGCAGCGCCGAGGGCAGCAGTGCCCCGAGCGACCGGCCCTCCAACACCGACTCAGGCAGCAGCGCCGAGAGCGGGAGGTCGCCCGCGCCGCCCGCGCGGGTCGGGGCCGGCGGTGGCACCGGGGCCGGCGGTGGCACCGGGGCCGGCGGTGG
>JBIIYH010000139.1:0-6817 GCA_044346905.1 Pirellulales bacterium | reverse complement strand
GAACAGCCTCGCAACATCGCCGACTGTCTGGCGAAACTGTCGGTCATCATCGAGCGGGCCCTGGTGCCGCCCAAGGTGCGACGGCCCACCCGCGTGCCCCGGGCCGCCCGGACCGCCCGGCTCGATGCCAAGAAGCGCCGCGGCACCACCAAGCGGCTTCGCGGCCGGCCCGACGAGTGAGCCGCTTTCTTCGGCAGGCCGCTGGTATAATCGGCCTGCGGGCGACGACGCCCGCGCTCCGCCCCGGTGAAGGATTCCGATGCCCAGCCCCCGCGACATCGACACGCTGCTCAAGTCCTGGGAGTTCACGCCTGGCGAGGTCAACGCCCGGCTGCTCAAGGCCCGCAATGGCCGCGAGGTGCTCCAGATGCGGATCGACATGGGTGTCGTACAGATGGAGACGGAGATGCGGCCCGACGGCCAGCGCCCCGGCGGCGCCGAGACCTACTACGACTACCTCGTGGGCGAGGCGATCCGCGGCGGCGACTCGTTCCGGCTCTCGCAGGAGCAGTGCGCCGAGGCCGACCGGGAGTTCGTGCAGTATTACCAGCGGCGGCTCTGCTGGCTGTCGCTGCGGGAATACCGGCGGGCCGCCCAGGATGCCGACCACAGCCTGGCGTTCATGGACTTCGTCCACCGTCACTCCCCCGACGAGGAATGGACGCTCTCGCACGAGCAGTATCGCCCGTTCGTGCTCTTTCACCGGGTGCAGGCCGGGGCGCTGGCGGCGCTCGAGGAGACCGGCCCCGAGACGGCGATCAGCGAGATCAACACGGGTCTGGCACGGTTCCGCGACCTGTTCGCCCGCTACGACGCCGTGGAGCGGTACGCCGACGACGAGCTGGTGCGGCGGCTCGAGGAGATGCGGGAGAGCGTCCGCCAGCGGTACGAGGTGGGCCGAACCCTCGACGAACAACTGGCCGAGGCGATCCGGGCCGAGGACTACGAGCTCGCCGCCCGGCTGCGGGACGAGATCCGCGACCATGTGCCCGCCGGCAGCCAGCCGCAGGACGCCCGCCAGCGGTCGAAGCCGTCGGAAACCTGATCCGGCTCCCTGCATTTTTTTCAATCCGACCGACGTCTCAGAGGCCGGATCGTCTCGCTCTTTTGCCCGACCATCCCAGCCTGCATGGCGGTCAGGCAGGCTGCGGGGACTGCGCCGGGATCCGGCGACATGCGACCGAACCGGTCGGTTTGGCACGCCGTATGCACTTTCCCGAGCGACGGCCCGATGCCGTCCCCGCCCCAGGAGAGCCAGCCATGCCGACCAGTCACTCGTGCAATGCCCATGTGCCCCAGCGGTTCACCATCAAGGTGGGCGACGCGGAGTGTGTTGTCCGGGCGACCGCCGTCTGGCCGATCCCCGAGGTGCTGGAGCTCGAAAGCCAGCTCGAACCGGGCAGCGACGAGGCGGTGCGGCACCTGGAACGCGAGCTGATCGCCGACGTCCTCGCGTCGCGAATGATCGTGCCACCGCGGCCCCGTCGCCGCCGCCAGCGGGCGGTGAGCTCGCGGGCGGTGTTCTACGCCGGTGCCGAGGACTGAGCGGCCCGGGGCAGTCCCCCGCTGCCGCCCCTCCCGGCCCGCGGCGCGGTACAACCGTGGCCGTCATGAACGGCACCACGCCCCTGCTCGACCCCGCCGCCTGCCGCGGCCGCCAAGCGCGGCTGCTCGAGGCCCTCGCCCCTCACGATCTCGACGCGGTCGTGGTGGTCTCGCCCGAGCACGTCCAATATCTCACCGGCCACCGCTGGGATGACCGGTTCCGGCCGCTGGCGGCGATTCTGGCCGACGGCTCCTCGCTGCTGGTCTGCCCCGACAAGCCGGCGACCGAGCCGGCCGCGGACGATGTCCGCACCTACGAGGCTAAGTGGCGGTCCACGCTCCGCAACGACCAGCGGGCGGCGGCCGCCGCCGTGCTCGGCGACTGGCTCGCCAGCCGGCCGCTGCGTCGCGTGGGCGTCGAGTTTTCCGCCTGCCCGCCCCACGTCGTGGAGCGGCTCGGCGGGGCTGTGATCGTGGACGTCGAGCCGGCGCTGTTGACGATGCGGCGGCGGAAGGATCCCGACGAGATCCTGCTCCTGCGGCAGGCGATCGCGGCATCCGGCCGGATGTATGAGACCGCCCGCGGGCTGATCGCACCGGGCGTGAACGAGCTCGACGTCTTCTCGGCCCTGCAGGCGGCGGCGGTGGCCAGCTGCGGCGAGATGCTCACCGGCACGGGCAACGACTACGCCTGCGGCGTCCGCGGCGGGCCGCCCCGCGACCGCCGCTGCGAGGCCGGCGAGCTCTACATCCTCGACCTCGGGCCCGCCTACCGGGGCTACTTCGCCGACACCTCGCGGGTGATCGCGGTGGACGGCCGGCCCACCGAGGAGCAGCTCGCCGCCTGCGAGCGGGTCTGCGGAGCCTTGTCGCTGGTCGAGCAGCTGGCGAAGCCGGGGGTCCGCTGTCGCGAGATCTACGCCGCGGTGCAGGAGTGGCTGGCCGGCTCGCCGGTCGGGTCGTGGTCGAGCCACCTCGGCCACGGGATCGGCCTCTTCCCCCACGAGGCCCCGCACTTGAACCCCTCCTGGGACGACGTGCTCGAGGAAGGCGAGGTGATCGCCGTCGAGCCCGCCCTCTACGACCCCGCCCTCCGCAGCGGCCTGCGGCTCGAGAACGACTACCTCGTCACCGCCACGGGCCTCGAGCTCCTGAGCCCCTTCCCGCTCGGGCTGGGCTGATTTTACGCCCGGCGGGGCATCCCTGCCCCCGGCGGGCTTCGCGGCCCTCCGGCCGCACCTCCGGGCGGCCGTGCTCGTGCGCGTGTTCGGCGCGCGGCGTTCGTTCCGACGAATCTGGAGTCGACTGCTGAAGGCTGACTGTCCCCTTCAAGCGTTGGACTGCGAGGGGTTGCCCGTGCCAATCGAGCGGCGTTGATAGCGAGCGCAGGCAGGATGCCGAAAGCGAGCTAGCATCGAGCGACCGAAGGGCAGGATGCCCGCAGGGAGCGTCCGGCGAGATGGCATGGGCGACCCCGAGCCTGCACGCAGCGAGCGTCCGAGCGACGGGGACCGGCAACCCCGAGCCTGCACGCAGCGAACGTCCGGGCGAGAGGGACCGGCCGGCCCGAGCCTGCACACCAGAGCCGCGGATTCTGCGCCGGTGTCGCGATCCCGATGAATCGCCTACATTACGGGCCGTTTCCCGACTTCCCCAGGCCCGTGCGAGAGCCCCCATGACCGTCGCCGCCCCCCCTGCCCCGAGCCGCTGGCATGCCCTCGCCGACCGCGTCCTGGCCGGCGGCGGGATCGACCGCGACGAGGCCCGGGCGATCCTGGCCTCCCCCGACGAGCAACTGCTCGACCTCCTGGCCGCGGCCTACCGCGTCCGCCACCGGGCCTTCGGCAACACCGTGCAGCTGTTCTTCCTGATGAACGCCAAGAGCGGCCTCTGCCCCGAGGACTGCGGCTACTGCTCGCAGTCGAAGGTCTCGGAAGCCGAGATCCCGCGGTACAACCTGCTCTCGGCCCCCAAGCTGATGGACGCCGCCCGGCTGGCGGCGGAACAGCAGTCGAAGACCTTCTGCATCGTGATCTCCGCCCGGGGCCCGACCGAGCGGGAGATCGACTTCGTCTGCGACATCGCTCCGAAGATCAAGGCGGAATACGGGCTCAACATCTGCGCCTGCCTGGGGCTGCTCACGCCCGAGCAGGCCAAGCGGCTGGCCGCCGCCGGCGTGGACAAGGTCAACCACAACCTCAACACGAGCGAACGGTACTACGGAGAGATCTGCTCGACCCACACCTACGCCGACCGGGTCGCGACGCTGGCTGCCTGCCGGGAGGCGGGGCTGGCGCTCTGCAGCGGCGGGATCATGGGGATGGGCGAGTCGCCCGAGGACCTGATCGACATGGCCTTCGAGCTGCGGGAGCTCCAGGTCGAGTCGATTCCGCTCAACTTTCTGAACGCGATCGACGGCACGCCGCTGGAGCACGTCGAGCGGCTCACGCCACGGGACTGCCTCCGGGGCCTGGCCCTGATGCGGCTGGTGAACCCGACCGCCGAGATCCGGATCGCCGGCGGCCGCGAGATCCACCTGGGCAGCCTCCAGGCCCTGGGCCTCTACGCAGCCAACTCGATGTTCGTGGGCGACTACCTGACCACCAAGGGGCAGTTGCCCGAAGCCGACTACAAGATGATCCAGGACCTTGGGTTCACGATCACCCGCGGCGCCGAGGCCGCCGAGCCCGTGCCGGCGCTCGGGTAGCCGGCGTTGCCGCGTCTCACGCGTCCCCGAGGCTCATCAGCAGCTCGGCCATCTCGCCGGCGGCGTGGGAGTTGCCCTGGGCCCGGGCCGCCTCGATGCCCTCGCGGAGGGCGCGACGGGCATCCTCGACCAGCCCGCGGGCGGCCAGGAACTGCCCGGCCATCTGCAGCGCGGGCACGTACGGCGGCGAGCCGCGGCCGAGATCCTCGAGGATCCCCAGGCCGCCCTCCCACTCGCCGGCCGACTCCAGCTCGAGCGCCAGACTGTAGCGGAGAAACACGTCGCCCGGGTCGTCCCGGAGCAGGGCCTCGATCTTCTCGCGGCGGGACTGGCTCATGGTGCACCTCCAGGGATTTCGGGAGCGGCAAGCTTGGTCGGATCGATCACGGCCACACGGCCGACCGCTCCACCCGACACGACCACGATCGCCCGCGGCGAGCAGGCGACCAGATCGCGGGGTGACTCGAGCGGAGCCACGAGCGCGGGCCGGATCATTTGGCGGCCGTCGGCGACCGCCGCATCGAGCCGCCACAGCCCCGAGCGGCCCGGGCCGGCGGCCACCGCCCAGAGCACCTGGTCGCCGCGGCCGAACTCGATTCCCCGAATGCCGGCGAGGCCAGTCGGCAGGCAGAGCAACTCCCGGCCCAGAAGATCGTAAAACGCGACTTCTTCGCCGGTGGCCTGGGGCTCTTCGGCCCGGGCGGATCGCAGCACGAGCACGAGCTCGTCAGCCGGACTCACGGCCGCCGCCACGGGAACCACGTCGGCCGCCAGGCCGGGGCAGCTACGATCGGTGAGCGGCCCGACTCGCACCCCGGCCACCGCCGCCCGCAGCACCTGCGGCAGCGGCGCCGGCAGGCCCGTGACCGCCAGCCAGCCGCGGGCATGGCTGACCGCGAGGTCAACCTGCTCGGAGCTGCCGGAGCCGGTACCGATCGGAATCCGTTGCAGCGGGCTGCCGGCCTCGACCGGGCCATCCGGAGCGGTCCGATAGGTGCAGAGCGACCACTCGTCGCCGGCCCGACAGACCGCCGCCACGACGTCGCCGGTCAAGAAGCCGACCGCCACGAACGCAGCCGCGTCAGCGGCCGCCGGCCCGACCAGCACCCGCCGGGCGTCGGGCCGCGAGGCATCGAAGGCGGTGATCGACCGCCGGGATTCGTCGCTGGCGGCGATCGTCTGTCCGTTGGCGGTGGCCGCCAACCGCGGGCCGAGCGGCGGCTCGGCCGGGCCGGTGGCCGCCGGCGACGTGCCGCCGGCCACAGCGAGCAGCACGGCGACGATTCCTGCCGCCAGCGGTCGCAGCATCGCCTCACCCGCCGACCGCCGGCAGGCCGTGGGCGGCCTCCCAGGCGGCGATCGCGTCGGTGTGCCGCAGCGACAGGCCGATGTCGTCGAGCCCCTCGAGCAGGCACTGCCGGCGGAAGGGATCGACCGTGAACGAGGCCGCGAAGCCAGCGTCGTCGTGCACCTTGCCTTCCCGCAGGTCGACGTGCAGCCGGTAGCCCTGCCCCGCCGCGGCGGCGACGGCCGCTCGCTTGAACAGCTCCTCGACCTCGGCTTCCGTGAGCCGGATCGGCAGCATCCCGTTCTGAAAGCAGTTGTTGAAGAAGATGTCGGCAAAGGTCGGGGCGATCACGGCCCGGAAGCCGTAGTCGGCCAGCGCCCAGGGGGCGTGCTCGCGGCTCGAGCCGCAGCCGAAGTTCCGCCGGGCGAGCAGAATCGTGGCTCCCTTCACCGCCGGACGATTGAGCTCGAAGGCGGGATCCAGGGAGCCGTCGGGCAGAAACCGCCAGTCGAAGAACAAAAACTGCCCGAAGCCCGTTCGCTCGATCCGCTTGAGGAACTGCTTGGGGATGATCTGGTCGGTGTCCACGTTGGCCCGGTCAAGGGCCGCGACGAGGCCGGAATGAGTGGTGAACGGCTCCATGATCGGCGCTCCTCAGCGATACTCCCAGCCGCGAATGTCCACGAAGTGGCCGCTGACGGCCGCCGCCGCTGCCATCGCCGGCGAAACCAAGTGGGTGCGACCTCCCTTGCCCTGCCGCCCCTCGAAGTTGCGATTGCTCGTCGAGGCGCACCGCTCGCCGGGCGCGAGGGTGTCGGGGTTCATCCCCAGGCACATGCTGCAACCGGCCTCCCGCCACTCGAAGCCCGCCGCGGTGAACACCCGGTCGAGCCCCTCGGCCTCGGCCTCCCGCTTCACGCGACCGCTGCCCGGCACCACCATCGCCCGCACCGTCGGGACCACGCGGTAGCCGCGGACCACCGCCGCCGCCGCCCGCAGGTCCTCGATCCGGCTGTTGGTGCAGGAGCCGATGAACACGCGGTCGAGCGGGATCTCCACGATCGGCGTGCCGCCGGCCAGCCCCATGTAATCCAGCGCCCGGGCCGCGCTCGACTTGTCGTTCGTGTCGGTGAACGAGCCCGGATCGGGCACGCGGGCGTCGATCCCGACCACCTGGGCCGGGTTCGTCCCCCAGGTCACCTGCGGCACGACATCCGCAGCCGCGAAGATCTCGACGCGGTCGTAGGCGGCCCCGGGATCCGAGGGCAGCTTTTCCC
>JBIIYH010000020.1:0-20759 GCA_044346905.1 Pirellulales bacterium | reverse complement strand
CGGCGCCCGCCTCGGCCGGCAGGGCCTGGGCCGTCTTGAAAAACACGAGATACGTGGGGGCGTTGTCGAGCACGCTCGAGAGCCCGCCGGTGACCCAGAAGAAGCCCAGCGGCGAGGTGATGCCGAGCTCCCCGCCGCGCTCGTTGAGGATCGCGAGCGCCGGCTGCATGCAGATGAAGATGCCTACGAAGAGCGCGGCCACCTCGAGGATCGCGAAATAGGTGAAGCCGTTGCGGCGGCGGACGTCGGCCGAGCCCAAGAGCAGCGACAGGCCCACGAGCCCGAGGAGGGTGACCTCCCGGAGATAGATCCAGGGGTGCGGGCGACCGCGGCGATCACGCCGGCAAGGTGAAGGTGTTCGCCGAGAAGGATCCCGGCGCGATCCCTGGGGCAGCGAGGACGTGCAGATCGTGGTCGAGAGCACCGGCTTCTTCACCGATGCCACCAAGGCCGTCGCCCACAAGCGGGACAGCGTCAAGAAGGTCGTGATCTCGGCCCCGGCCAAGAACGAGGACCTGACGATCGTGCTGGGCGTCAACAACGGGATGTACGATCCCAAGAAGCACCACGTGATCTCCAACGCCTCCTGCACCACCAACGGCCTGGCGCCGGTCGCCAAGGTGCTCCACGAGACCTTCGGGATCGAGAAGGGCCTCCTGACCACGGTGCACGCCTACACCAACTCGCAGAAGACCGTGGACACGGCCGCGAAAGACCTCCGGGATGCCCGGGCCGCGGCCTTGAACATCGTCCCCTCGAGCACGGGCGCCGCCCGGGCCGTGGGCCTCGTGATCCCGGAACTCCAGGGCAAGTTCACCGGCATGGCGTTCCGCGTGCCGGTCTCGACTGTGAGCGTGGTCGACTTCACGGCGATCCTCAAGAAGGACGCCCCGCCGGCCGAGATCAACGCCGCCATGAAAAAGGCGGCCGAGGGGCCGCTCAAGGGCATCCTCCGCTACACCGACGCCGAGCTCGTCTCGACCGATCTCAAGCAGGATCCCCACAGTTCGATCTTCTCGGCGGTCGACACCGTGGGCCTGGGCAACTTCGTCAAGGTGGTGAGCTGGTACGACAACGAGTGGGGCTACTCCTGCCGGGTCGCCGACCTGCTCAACTTCCTCGAGGACCAGGGGTTGTAGCCGCGGCCCGGCCCGCCCCTGCCTGCGGCGGCGGGCGAGGCGGCCGATCAGTTTGGTTCGGAGCGTTAGGCCGGCGGACCGGCCCGTTTCCCCGCGGAGGGCACTCAGGATGCGGATCAACAGGCTCGGGAGCCTGATGGCGGCCGGTGCGGGCCGGCGACTCGGGCTGGCGGCCGCCCTGCTCGCCGCCTGGCCGGTCGCCTGTCGAGGCGAGAGCCTCTTCGACGGCACGACGTTCTCGGGCTGGAACGGCGACACGGCCTCCGTCTGGCGGATCGAGGACGGCGCCATCGTGGCCGGCCACCCCGACAAGCCGGCGCCGCGAAACGAGTTTCTGGCGACGGACCGGCGGTTCGGCGACTTCGAACTGCGGCTGGAGTACCGCCTTGACTGCGTGGCCGACTGCAACGCGGGCGTCCAGTTTCGCACGCTGCGGATTCCCGGTCACCACGAGGTGATCGGCTACCAGGCCGACATTGGGGAGCGGTTCGAGGGCTGCCTCTACGACGAGAGCCGGCGAAACAAGACGCTGGTCACGCCGGAGGCGGCGACGGTGGCCGCGGCGCTGGCGAAGTCCCGCGACGGCTGGAACGAGTACCTGATCCGGTGCGAGGGTCCGCGGATCCGGCTGGCGATCAACGGCGTCGAGACGGCCGATTACACGGAGCCGGATCCGGCGATCGCCCGCGAGGGCGTGATCGCGCTGCAGATCCACGGGAAGATGAAGGGCACCGTCCGCTACCGGAACATCCGGATCACCGAGTTTCCCCCCCTCCTCCGCAGCGACTTCCGCCTCGCGCCCGCGGGCGAGGGCTGGCAGGGTTCGCAGCCCCCCGACGCCTTCGCCGGGGAGACGGTGCGGCTGATCGGCGACCCGGACGAGCACGGCGTGCGGATCCTGAAGGGGCTGCTCCTGTCGCCGCCGATTCCGGTCGAGCCGTTCGGCTACTATTAATTGCGGGCCCTGGCCCGGGGAGCGGATGGCGGACACTGCGCCGCCGTGTTTCTCGATGCCGACGGCAAGGAGATCGTCGCCGACGACTACGATTCGATCGCCGCGACGCCGACCTGGCAGCTTTACGAGCTCTGCTTCCGCGCCCACGCCGACGCCCGTCACGCCCAGATCCGGTTGCGGAGAAACTACATGCGGGCCGACGCCCCGCCGCTGGAAGTGAAGAATGTCCGCGTCGAGAAGATCTCCCCCGCCGAGGCGGCGGCCTGGGCGGCCGGCCTGGCGGGCACCTGTCCGGTGATCTCGTTCGAGCCGGCCGCCGACCGCGGGCGGCAGCTGCCCAAGACCATGGCGAAGCTCGCGGCGGGCGGGCGGCTGCGGATCGTGATGCTGGGCGACAGCATCTGCAACGACACCTCCAACTCGCTCTACGAGGCCCTGATCGCCGAACGGTATCCGGGGGCGGTGATCGAGGTCGTGACCAGCGTGCGGGGCGGCACCGGCTGCCAGTACTACAAGGACGAGAACCGGGTGCAGCCCTACGTGCTCGACTATCGCCCCGACCTGGTGATGATCGCCGGCATCAGCCACGGCTTCGACGTCGAGGCGATGCGGAGCGTGATCCGCCAGATCCGGGCCGGGAGCGACTGCGAGATCCTGGTGCTGACGGGGGCCGTCGCCCCCCGCGAGGTGATCGAGCCGGCGTTCGTCGCCGGCCGCCCGGCGGGCGTGGCCCTCGACCTGATGGAGCGGTTCCCCGCGGCCGTGGCGGCGATGTGCCGCGAGGAGGGGGTCGAGTTTTCGACTTCCGGCGGGTGTGGGACGACTACCTGCGGGAGTCCTTCAAGCCGTAAGAGCATTTCGCCCGCGACCACATTCACGCCAACAGCACCGGGAAGGCCGTTCTGGGCCGAATCCTGGGCCGGTACTTCGCTCCCCGCTGAGGCGTGAGACGCTCGCTGCGATGCGAGGCCCGGCCGGGACCCGATGCCGGCCCGGGCTACTCGAACAGCGGCCGCTGCCGCTGGTAGACCGGCAGGTATTGGCGGTCGAGCGAGAGCACGAGGATGGCCAGAGCCGTCGGATAGGCGGCGCCGGCCAGCCTCGTCTGGGGCGCGTTGTCGGGCGGAAACGGCCAGCTGCCGTCGCCGGCCTGACGGGTCACGAGCACCTCCTCGACGGCCGCCCGATGCCGCTCCCAGGCCGGTCCCCCCACCTGGAACATGCCCTGCGCGAGATAGAACGAGGCCAGGAAATAGAACTGCTTGTACTGGTCGCCCCCCCAGGCCGGCGGAAACGCCTCAAGATACGCGAGCGTGGCGGCCGTCTGGGCGTCGTCGGGCCGGTCGAGGATCGCCCGGATGCAGAGGGCGACGCCCGTCACCGACGGCTCGGGCTCGCGGCTGATCCCGGGGCGGTACACGTAGCCCGCCTGCCCGGGCTCGAGCGGCAGGTAGGCCGACCGCACGAACTCCAGGGCCTCGGCGATCACCCCCTCCGCGACGTCGAAGCCGCACTGCCGGGCCGCATGCAGCGAGAGCAGCTGCCACGAGGTCACCGACAGGTCGCTCTCGTTGGTGGTCGGGGTGTACCGCCAGCCCCCGCGCTCGGCCGGCCCGCGCCGCACCTGCTGGGCCCGCTCGATCACCGCGATCGCCCGCTCGCACCAGCGGGCGAGTTCCTGCTCGAGCTCGTCGTCGCCGGTCATCCCCAGGCAGCCGACGGCGAACTGCAGGGCGATCGCGTGGATGTACATCCCCGACGGATCGCCCTGGCCCAGGTAGCCGTCGGCCCCCATCCGGGGCAGGATGTACCGGAGCGTTCGCATCACCTCCGCCGCATGCGGGCCCGCGGCGGGCGTGCTGCCGTTGGCGAGGAAGGCAAGGCCCGCCAGGGCCGCCGTGGCCGGCCGATATTCGGCCCGCGGGCAATCCCAGCTGCCCGCCTGCGGGCCTTCGGCCACCTGCGTGGCCGCCAGCCGCTCGAGTCCCGCCGCGACGGCCCTGGCCGCCGCGGCCTGGTCGCCGCGGGCGGTCGCCCCGGCACTCGCGAGCACCAACAGCAGCGGCAGCGGCAGGCAGCGGGTCGGCTTCATGTCAGCTCCAGGTCGGGACCGGTATCAGTATCGCAGCAGGTCGGCGACGGCATCGAGGTAGTCGAGCGTCGCCTGCCGGTAGAGGCCCTCGCCCGCGGGCGACCGCACCGCCTTGCGGGCGGCGTCGATCTCCCGTTGCAGCCAGGCCACGAGCGGGTCGCCCTTCGCCTCCTGCGTCCGCTGCGGGCCGCCGGCCCGGGCCGCCCCGCCCAGTTCGGAGAGGCCCAGCCGCACCGCGAAGGCCGCCCAGGGGAGCGACTCCCCGCGGACGGCGGCCGGGTCGGCTTGGCCGTCGAGCAGGGCCGCCGCGGCCCGCCGCCGCGCCGACCGCCAGGCATCGACCACCATCCGCCGGCCGAGGAGCGCCTCCCGCCGCGAGGCCTCGCCCTGGACCTGCTCCGGCCCCCCTTCGAAGCCGCCCGGATCGGCGTCGGCCCGCTCGGCGACGACGGCCGCCCGCCGCGCGACCGCCGCGACGGCCGGCCGCAGGTCGCCGAGGGCGAGCCGCCGGGCCCGCACCGCGGCCGCGTCGTCGCCGGTCGGGCGATCGACCGCCGCGAGCTTCGCCTGCACGTCGGCGAGCGGGCCGGCGAGCTCCGCCGTCGCGGCCGCCACGGCCGCGAAGCCCTGCAACGCCCGGTCGATCTCGGACCGCGACCGCTGCCAGGCATCCCGATCCGGCGGCTCGGCCGCGAGCGCCCGCTCGGCCGCCTCGATGCTCGCCGCCACGCTTCCCAACAGGCTCAGGCCGGCGGCGAGCCCGAGGTCGTTGGCCTCGGGCCAGTCCCGCGCGAGGATCCCGCGGTCACCCGCCGCGGCCGCACTCTCGAGCGCCCGCGACTGCCGCACCGCCAGGAGGAACGGGCTCTTTTCCACCGGGGCGGGATCCGTCAGCTCGCCCGCCTCGGCGGCGACGAGGAGTTTGCCGAGCGCGGCCTCGAGCCCCGCCAGCGGCCGCCGCCCGCCCTCGGGATCGCCCGCGGCTTCGGTGGCGGCGAGCCGCGCGTTTTGCCGGTAGCGGAGGAGCGCGTCCCGCAGCCGCAGCAGGAACGCGTCGTCGGCGAACGAGCCGCCCGCGGCCAGCTGCACGATCCGGCTCCGCGCGGCCGTCGACCTCACGGCCAGCTCGGCCGCGCGGTCGAACGCCGCGACGCTCGCCGCGCGGGCCACGGGATCGGCCGGCTCGGCGCCGAGCAGCTGGCCGATGGCACCGCGGATCGCCGTCGCGGCCTGTTTCGGATCGGGAAGCGGGGGGCTCGCCGCCGCCACGGCCGCCACCGCCTCGGCGAACGGGATCGCGGGAGCGGCGGCCGGCAGGCGGGCGGCGAGCAAACCGGCGAGCACGGTCCGCTCGTCGGCGGCCATCTCGCCCGCCGCCGCCAGCTGCTCCCGCTCCCATTCCGCCGCCAGCCACCGCCACCACTCCCGCTCGGCCGCCGCGGCCGCCGGGGGAACCGCAGGCGGCTCTCCGCCCCCCGCGGCCGCGAGGGCCGCCAGGATCTCGCCCCCGGCCACGAAGGGATCGAGGTCGAGCAGTTCGAGCCGGCGCCGGAACCACTCGCGGGCGGTCGCGCGGCCCGCCTCGTCGGCCGGCCGGGCGAGCGTCGCCGCGACGGCCGCGACCGCCTCCGTCAGCCGGGCCCGCGTGCCGGCTTCGAGCGTTGCCAGGCCCGGCATCGCGGGCCGCACCGCTTCGATCAGGGTGGTGATCGCGTCGGCCACCCGGCCGCAGGCCGCGGCCCGCTTGGCGGCGGAGCCACGGGTCATCCGGTAGCCGGCCTCGTTGGCCGCCGCCTGCAGCTCGACGAGCCGATCGGGGTCGAGGCCGGCCGCCGGCAGGCCCCGCGCCAGGTCGAGCAGGTCGCCGCCGATCTCCTCGAGCGTCTCGAGCCCGAGCGCCGCGCGGCGGTCGATCCCCGCGCCGGCGCCCCCGGCCGCGATCGCCTCGGCGAGCCGCTCGGCCTCCCGCCGCATGCCATAGAGCCGCACGATCACGTTCTCCAGCCGCCGCCGGCCGGTCAGACCCAGGATCGCCTCGGCCGGCAGGCCGGCATCCGCGGCGACCAGGCCGTGCAGGGCGATCAGATCCTGCTTGTCGCGGGAGGTCTCGCTCAGAAAAGTCTCGCGGGCGAGCAGGTCGAGGATCGCGGGCCGCGTGGCCTCGATCTCCTGCCCGAGGCCGAGCCGCTTGGCCTCCTCCCGGACCTGTGCCACGACGTCGTCGGCCGGCTGCGCGTCGCCGGCCGCCAGCGTCGGCGCCGCGGTCGCGAGCCACCGCAGCACCGCCAGCCGCTGCCGCTCGTTCTCGCCGCGGGTGAACGACACCACCCGGATGGTGAACGGGGCCGATTCGCCGTCGTTGCCGGCCGAGTCGCGGACGCGGACGAAGGCCACGATCTCGTCCCCCGGCACGGCCCCTGTGGCGTCGAGATCGAGCGGCGCCTCGAGCGTGAGCGTGGCCCGGCCCGGTGCGGGCAGTTCGAGCGGCAGCTCGCGGAGCGGGGCGTCGGCATCGAGCTGCGGGTTGAGCTGCCAGACCACCGCGGCCGCCGCGATCGCCAGATCGTCTTCGACCGTCGCCGCGAGCGGGACGAGCGCCGCCGGCACCTGCTCGCTCTCCGCGGCGGGGGCCGTGAGATTCACGACCGGCGTCCGATCGGCCACCGCCTCGATCGCGAGCACCGTGGGCCGCACGGCCCGGAAGCCCTGCCGGTTGACGAGGTCGATCGTGATCTGCACCGACTCGGTCACCTCGAAGGCGAACCGTCCCGTGCGGCTGGCCGGATCGAAGGTCGCGCCGGCGAGCGGCTCGCCGCCGACCGTGACGGCCGCGGTCTCGAGATCCTGGTCGGCCCGATACTCGACCGCCACCTGCGAGCCCACCAGCAGGGCGAGCGTTTCCGCCCCGGTCGCCCGGGCCTGGGCCGGATACGACCGGGTCTCGGCGGGGCGGCCGGTGTAGGCGGGGGGCGTGATCTCGAGCGACACCGCCGCGACCTCCGGCTGCGCGACCACCTCCACGGCGCGGAGCCGGGTGCGGGCATCGCCGCACCGCACGCGGAATGAGAGCGGCTCGCGGACATCGCCGCGGGCGGCGAGGAAGAGCCGGCGATGCACGCGGGTCATCTCGGCCGGGTCCTGCCCGGCCACCTCGATGAAGCACCGCCGCGTGTCGTTGCCAGCGAACTTCAGCAGCCGCTCCACGAGCCAGGGCAGCTCCCCCTCGACCTCGGCCTGCACCACGAGCTCCTCGCCGCGACCGATCCGGATCTCGTCGGGCGCGACCTTCAGCCGGATGAAGCTCGGCTTCGGGAGATCCCGCCAGGGGGCGTAGGCCCGTTCGAGCATGAGCGGAAACTGGCAGGCGGGCCAGGCCGCCAGCGCCCCCCACACGGCCGCCACCGCCGCCGTCACGAGCGTCGCGGTCGTCAGCCACGGGTCCCGCGGCCGCGCCGTCCGGGCCGCCCCTTTCGCCTCGGCCGTCGCCGCGGTGACGAGCTCCGCCACGAGTTCGTCCCGGACCGGGTTGGCGGCACCGGTTGCGGCCGCCGGTTCGCGGGCCACGGCCTCGGCCGTCACGATCGTCTCGCCGTGATCGAGCCCGCCGGCCTCCTCGACGAGATAGGCGAGCGTGCGGCGGTCGGGCCGCGTCGCGACGAGCCAGACGACGAGACAGACGAAGATCAGGACGGGCAGGCCGAGCGCCACGGCCGAGAGCAGCCGTCGGACCCCGTCGTCGAGAAACAGGAACCGGTCGAGGAAGGCGGCCAGGAGCACGAGCGACCCGTGGATCGCCAGGGCGGCGAGGCCGCAGCGGAAGAGCCGCTTGACGAACAGCCGGCGGCCGAAGCGGGCCAGGGCGCGATCGATGGCGGCCAGCGGCGTCATACGAGCCCCTCCCATTTCCGCCAGATCCATTCGAGGACGAGGAGGCCCGCGAGCACCGCGATCGCGAGGCCGCTGTTCCAGGGCCGCCAGACCCGTTCGAGCCGTTCGACATGGGCCCGCGGCGGAATCGAACGCACGAGCCGCGGCAGGTCCACCAGCCCGGCGACGCGGCCGCCGCTCCCGACGGCGAGCGCCGTCAGCCACCGGTCGTCGCGGCCGAGCAGGTTCAGCTCGGGATCGTCGGCCACGATCTCGACCGGCTGCGAGAGGGCGTCGCCGTCGGCCAGCCGCAGCCGGACCGTGCCCGGCCGCTGCGGCGGCAGGATCGCGATCCCGTCCCGCGCGGGCAGCTTGGCGACGGCCTCGCCGTCCCGCACGATCTCGATCTCGGCGCCCGGGTCGGCCGCGGCCGGCAGCACGACCGAGATCGGCTGGCGGTCGGTCGCACCGCAGAGATCGGCCTCGGGCGCGGCCGCGGGCGGCGGCGCGAGCACCGCCCAGGTGACGAGCTCCGCATACAGCCCGGTGTGGGCGTCGAGAAACCGCGGGTTGAGCACCCGCCAGAGTTCGTCGCTGGTGATCGTCACGCGTTTCCCCCGGCCGGCGCGGCCGGCCGTGATGAGCGGCACCGGCGGCCCGCCGGCGGGATCGAGCGTGACCAGGAGGGGCGTCTGGCCCTGCTGGGGTGCCTCTTGCTGCGGTGCCTGGCCAGGGGCGGTGCCGCCGGTCGCCCCCGCGGTCTCGACCGCGGCCGCCGGCAGGCCGCGGGTGAGCGGATGCACCAGGCCCAGCGGCGTCCGCCGCAGTTGCCAGTCGGCGACGGGAATCGGGCAGGCCGCGGACGCGGCGAGCTCGACGAGCGTGCCCCCCGACTCCGTCACCCACCGGTCGACCGCGTCTCGCTCCGCGCGGGAGAGCATGTCGGAGGGGATCCGGCCGAGGATGACGAGCGAAAACAGGCCGAGCGTCGCCTCGTCGGCCGGCCAGGCGCCCCGCTGCACGCCACGGGCGAGGAGACCCTGCGGCCGCGTGCTCGCGACGATGGCATTGGTCTCCACGAAGGGCATCCGCGCGAGCGTGTTGACCGCGAACCGCGTCTCCCAGCGGGGCACGGCATCGAGCAGGAGCACCCGCACCGGCTCCGGCCGCACCGCCAGGACGAACTCCCGGCGGTTGTTGTCGGACGGCACGACCTCGCCCGGGAGCGGCGAGAGACCGACGGCCAGCCGCTGCGGTGCCGCCGGGCCTTCCCCGGCGGCGGGCGTGAACGGGATCACCACCTTCGTCTCGGTGGCGTCTCCGTCGAGGGCGATCTCGGCCTGCGCGACGGGCGGAGCGGCCGCGCCGGCGGGCTGCACGAGGAGCGACGCCTTCGCGGGCGCGGCGACGGCCGTCTTGAGCCGGGCGACGAGATTCAATGGCGTGCCCGCGACCGCGATCGGCGGCGCGGCCAGGTCGAGCACGGCCAGGTCGGTCGGCTCGGCGGCGCCGCCGACGCCGCAGGCGATCACCGGCGTCTTCCGCTCGGCGAGCCGGGCGAGCACGGCCTCCGGAGGCCGTGTGGGAGAGGCGGTGTCGCGGCCGTCGCCCACGAGCAGGATCGCGTTGACGGGCGCCCGATCCACCGGCCCCGCGGCATCGGGCTCGGGATCGGCCAGCAAGCCCACGATCCGGCCGCCCGCGTCGGTGCCGCCGGCTCGCGTCGCGAACGGCTCGGCTCCCGGGCCCGTGATCAGCGGGATGACTTCGAGCCGCTGCTCGGGCAGCGCTTCGGGCAGCCCCGCCAGGACCGCCCGCACGAGCTCGATCCGGCTCCGGCCGCGGATCTCGGCCAGCGCCGCTGCGAGGCCGGCCGCGGCGGAGGCGCCCGCGGCCACAGCCTGCTCGTCCGTGGCGTCGCCCGCCGCACGGACGGCGGCGGCCGCCGCGGCGAGCGCGTCGCGGGCCTCGGCGAAGGCCCGGCCGCCCGCGTGCCCGCGGCCGCCGAAGAGCGGCGCGATCCCGGGCAGGAGGTCGGCCTGCCCGGCCTCGGCGAGCAGGTCGCCGAGCTCTGTTTCGGCCGCTTCGGCCCGTGCCCAGAAGGCGTCGCTCTCGCGATCGCCGTCCCGCGAGACCGGCTCGAACCGGCTCAGCGCGTCGGCCGCGGCGAGCAGCGTTTCGGCCCGGTCGTGCTCGGCCCGCGGCTCGAGCGCGGCGTCGAGCGTGCGGGCCAGCCGCAGGGCCTCGCCCGGCGGCAGGGCCGGATCGGCCACGCCCATGCTCGCGGAGTTGTCCACGAGCACGATCACCCGGCCGGGCCAGGTGAGCGTCTCGGTGAGCACGAGATCGGGGCGGAAGGCGAGCACCGTCACGAGGGCGAGGAGCAGCAGCCGCAAGGCCGCGAGCGCGAGAGCCCGCGGCCGGCGGACGTCGGGAAACTGCCCGCGGAGCAGGAGGAGCGCCGCGGCCAGGACCACCGGCAGCGCGACGGCGAGCCAGACCGGCGAGAGTTCGCCGGCAAACCGCACCGCGAGTTGGGTGGAGCGAATCGGGTTCATGTCAGACGAATCGGCGGCAGAGGACCGTCTCCGCAAGCAGGCCGCAGGCCAGGGCGACGAGCACCCACGACTGCCAGTCGCGGCCGGTCCGCCGCTGTTCGAGGAGCCGGTCGAGTTCCTCCCACGATCCCACGGCGGCGAGATCGACGGCCGAGGCGAGCGCCGCCTCGCGGTCCCGCCCCAGCGCCGCGAGGTCCGAGTCGGCCCGCGGGCCCTGCACCCCGATCCAGATCCGCTCGGCGCTCTCCTGCCCCGCATCGCGGGAGAGGAGCAAAAAGCTCGCCAGGCCGCTCCGCCGCGCGCCGCCGGGGAGCCGCACGACCGCCGCGGGCTCGAGCGGCTCGGGCTCGGCATCGCCGACCGTGAACGTCAGGCCCGCCAGGGCATCGGCCGCCGGGAGGGCCAGCGCGATCGGCTCGCCCACCTGGACCGTCCGCGGATAGGCCGCCCGCGACATCGCCCCCGTCACGAGGTCGATGAACAGCGGCAGGACGTCGGCACAAACGATCATGCTGTTGATCCGCCCGTTGAGGCCGGCCGCGAGTTCCACGACCGTGCCGCCGCGGCGGGCGAGCGCCACCGCGAACGGGCCGCCGTCGGCGAACGACTTCACGACGATCGACTTCTCCGCGACCGGCTCCAGGTCGAGCCAGGAATGAAAGACCGCCGCCGAGCCGGGCAGCCTGCGGACCGGCTCCAGGCCGGGGCTGCCCTCCACCGCGCCGACGACCCGCGCCGGGAGCAGGCCCGCCCCGGAGAAGGCGGCGTTCCAGGACTCGCGATCGATGGCCGGCTCGGGGGCCAGCAGCACCGCCCCGCCGGCATCGACCCGCTGCGCGAGGGCCGCCACGAGCGGCGGATCGACCCGGCTGCCGCCATCGACCACGACCACGTCGGCCTTGGCCAGCGCGGCCGCGGAGCAGTCGTCGGTGCAGGTCTCGACCACGACCGGCGCCGCCGGCCCGAGCGGCCCGGCCTCGCCCCGCGGGCGGGAGGCCACCTCCGCCAGGAGCGAGAGAAACCCGCCGGCCGAGGCGAACGTGCCCTGCTTGGCCGGATCGCGGCAGACGATCACCGTCGCCCGGCCGCGGACGTCGATCCCGGCGAAGGCCTCGTCGTCGGCGGGCAGCACGTCGGCCGGCAGCCGGGCCGCGATGCGGTGCGAGCCCGCCGCGGGGGGCGTGATCGTGAACGAGAGCGTGGCCTCCTGCCCGGGCTGGAGCGGCGTCGAAGACCGCGCGGCGAAGCCGCCGTCGAGCAGGACCTCCACCGGCACGTCGGCGGCCGGCGCGGTGGAAAAGCTCCGCACTTTCACCTCCACCGAGCAGGGATGGCCGGCCAGGCAGACCTCCGGGCTGACCGTCAGGCCCGTCACGGCGAGGTTGGCGCGGTCCCGCGGCGCGAGCCTGACCCAGGTCACCTGGCGGGGCGGGCCGCCTTTCGGCAGGGCCTCTTCGGCACCCTCCCAGCTCGTCGCCTGGTCGTCGGAGATGAGCACGATCTCGGCGGGCCGGTCGCCGGCGGCGGCCAGCGCCAAGGCCAGGGCCCGCCCCAGGCTCGCCCCCTCCTCGGCCGGCGGCTCGAGCGACTCCACGAAGGCCACGGTCTCCCGCGGATCGGTCACCTCGGCGTACTCGCGGACCCAGCGGGGCTCGCCCGCGGCCCGCAGCAGCGACCACCGCTCGCCCCGGCCCCAGGTGGCGGCGAGTTTCCCGAGGATTTCCCGCTCGCGATCCCAGATCGTCGCCGCGCCGCCGCCGGCCAGGCGGGCCAGCGTGCTGGCCGAATCGTCGAGCACCACGATGTGATGCACGCCGCTGGCCTGCACGGTGCCCGCGGTCCCCCCGAGCCGGCTCGTGACCGGCCGCGCGATCGCCAGCACGATCGCCGCGGCGGCCAGCGTCCTGAGCGCCATCAAGAGCAGCTGGTCGAGGAAGAACTTTTTCCGCAGCCGCTCGAGCGCCCGCTCGAGCACGTAGTCGGCCCCCCAGGGCACCGCCATCGCGCGAAACCGCATCAGGAAATAGATGATCACCGGGGCCGCCGCCAGCGGCAGCGCCCAGAGCAGGTGGGGATTGACGAACGAGAGGCCGGGCATGGCTACCTGCCGATCCGGTCGCGGAAGGCGAGGTATTCCGCGAGCACCGCCTCCAGCACCGCATCGCTGCGGGCCGCGACGTGGTGGGCGTCGTTGCGGCGGCACCAGGCCCGCCACTCCGCCTGGACCGCGGCGAACTCCTCCCGGTAGAGCTTCTTGAGCGGCACCGTGTCGATGCGGCGGCCGCGACCCCCGGCCTCCAGGCTCTGGAACCGGATCCAGCGGCTGAAAGGAAACTCCTGCTCCACCGGATCGCAGATTTGGAACACGACCAGGTCGTGCCCCTGCGCCACGAGCGTGGCGAGCTGCGCCTGCACCGGCGCCGGATCGAACATCAGGTCGGAGATCACGGCCGTGAGGCCCCGCCGCTCGTTCCGCTCCGCCTGCACGCGGAGGGCCTCGGCGAGGTCGTCACCGCCGGCCCCCTCGGCGGCGCAGAGCGCCTGCACCAGCCGCACGAGGTGCGTCTCGCCGCTGCCGGCCGGCAGCCAGGCGGCGGCCTTGCCGGCCGTCGCGCCGGCGATCGTGAGCCCGAACCGGTCCCGCTCCTCGAGGATCACCGAGGCCAGCGCCGTCGCCAGCCGGGCGGCCTGGAGGTATTTGGTGGGGCCTTCGCCGCTGGCCCGCCGCATGCTGCCGCTGCGGTCCACGACGATCCGCACCTGGAGCGCCGTGTCTTCCAGTTGCCGCTTCACGTAGACGCGATCGTGGCGGGCCGAGGCCTTCCAGTCGATCAGCTTGAGCGGGTCGCCCGGCTGGTAGAGGGCGTGGTGGTCGAACTCCGTCGAGACGCCCTTGCGGCGGCTGCGGTGGCCGCCGTGGAGCATGCCCGTGACGAGCTTCCTGGCCCGCACGTGGAGGTGCTCGAGGGCCTGCCGGCCCTCGGCCCGCAAGAGGTCGGATAGCTCGTAGGCGGCGGCCCCGCTCATGCGCAGGATCCCTTCGTGCCAGGGCCCCGTGTCATGCGACGGCCCTGTCGGCCGGCGCGGGCACGCTCTTGACCAGCTCGCGGACGACGTCGTCGGAGCGGATCCCCTCGGCCACGGCGGCGTAGTTGACGATGATCCGGTGCCGGAGCACGGGCAGGGCGACGGCCCGGATGTCGGCGGTGGTGACGTGGGTGCGGCCGGCGAAGAAGGCATGGGCCTTGGCCCCGAGCACGAGATTCTGGCAGGCCCGCGGCCCCGCCCCCCAGGAGACCCACTGCTTGGCGTAGGGGTGGCAGGTGTCCTTCGTGACCCGGGAGGCCTGCACGAGCCGCACGGCGTAGTCGTAGAGATCGTCGCGGACGAGCACCTCGCGGATGATCTCCTGATACCTGAGGATCGTGGGCCCGTCGAGCACCCGCTCCACCTCGGCCCGGTAGTTGGTGGTGGTGCGGCGGAGCACCTCGATCTCGTCGAGCGTCTCGGGATAGTCCACCACGATCAGGTACATGAACCGGTCGAGCTGGGCCTCGGGCAGGGCGTAGGTGCCCTCCTGCTCGATCGGGTTCTGCGTGGCCAGCACGAAGAACGGCTTCTCGAGCGGGTATTTCTTGGTGCCCACCGAGACCTGCTTCTCCTGCATCGCCTCCAGGAGCGCGGCCTGCGTCTTGGGCGGGGTGCGGTTGATCTCGTCGGCCAGCACCATGTTGGCGAAGATCGGCCCGGGCACGAACACGAACTGCTTGCGGCCGGTCTCGGGGTCTTCCTGGATGATCTCGGTGCCGGTGATGTCGGAGGGCATCAGGTCGGGGGTGAACTGGATCCGGTTGCTCGTGATGCCCACGGCCCGGGCGACGGTGGTCACGAGCAGAGTCTTCGCCAGCCCGGGCACTCCCATCAGGAGCGCGTGGTTGTGGCAGAAGATGCACTGCAGCGTCAGATCGACGAGCTCCTGCTGGCCCACGATCACCTTGTGGATCTCGTGGCGGACCCGGTCGATGAGCTCGCGAAACTCGGCGGCGGCGGAGGGATTGATGGGAGCGGTCACGGGGTTCCTTTCGGGGGCGTGGCGAGCAGGTGGAGCCCGTCGAGCACGCCGCCGGCCACGAGCCGGCCGTCGCGGGCCTCCGCCAGGCACTGGATCGGCAGCGGGCTGTCGAGCGACGCCGCCCACCCCGTGCCGTCGTGCCGCCGCAGGCCGCCGGTCTGCTGGCCGCTGATCCAGACGTTGCCGGCCGAGTCGGGGACGAGCAGGTTGATCCCGCCCTCGTCGGCCAGGTCCTGCGACCAGGTCGCGAGATCGGCCGGGGCGTGGAAGACGCCGCTCGCGCTCGTGGCCACCCACGTGCGGCCGGCGGCGTCGCGGGCGAGTTGCAGCACCGACGAGTCCTTGAGCGCGTCGAGGTGGCGGGTCCATTCCTTGCCGTCCCAGACCGCGACGCCGCGGCTCCAGGTGCCCGCCCAGACCCGGGCCGGGCCGCCGTCGGGGCCGGGCAGCTCCCGGGTCGTGGTCACGGTGATCCCCTGCAGGTGGTGCACCGCCTTGGCGAAGCCCGCCGCGGGATCGACCTCGAGCACCCCGTTGCCCTCGACGATGAGCCAGACGTTGCCGGTGGAGGCGAGGGCCATGTCCTCGATCGTGAAGGCCTCGCTGCCGGGCACCCGCTTCCAGGCCTCGCCCGCCAGTTCGTAGAGGCCGGCGTCGGGGCTGCCGGCCTGCTTGCCGACGGCCCACAGCCGACCCGGCTCGACCTCGATGATCGGCGCCACCTGCAGCGTCGGGAGGAAGTCTTGCCGTTGGCCTCCCGCGAGCCTCGCGACGCCCCGTTCGTGGCCGATCCAGAGCGTGCCGTCGGCCTGCTCGTGAGCCGCCCAGACCTTGAGTCCGCCTCCGCCGGCCACCGGCTCGACCGCCTCGCCGCGGAGCCGGGCGAGGCCGCCGAGCGTGCCGACCAAGAGGCTGCCGTCGCGGGCGGGCACGAGCAGCTGGATCTCGTCGGAGAGCAGTGCCGGCACCGCCGCCGCGGCGATCGACTTCCAGGGGTCGGCCGCCGTGGCCAGGGCCGACCAGCCGGTCGCCACCCAGGCCGCCCACCACGCGCATCTCGCCATCGTCGCCCTCCTGTCTCCGGTTCGTTTCGTCCCGCGTCCGGCCGCCGCCTACGGCTTGAACTTCGCCGCGAACTCTTCCGCGGTCACCGTGTCGCCGTCGATCCAGTGACGCTCCCGCTCGACCGTGCCGTCCGGGGCGAACTGCTTCTCGATCCCGTGCTGGAGATTGCCGCGAAAGGGCTTCTCCCACTTGGGCTTGCCGTCGGCGTAGAAGGCCCGGGACATCCCGTCGATCTTGCCCTGCTTGTAGGGAACCGTCCGTTCCACGGCGTCGGCCCGATCGGGCCAGTAGTCCACCATCTCCCCGTCGCGGACGCCGGCGGTGAACCGGGCCACCCGCAGGAGCCCGCCGCGGGGGGTGTAGCTCCGCACCTCGCCCGCGATCTTGCCGCCGGCATAGGGGGTCTCGACGGCTACCGCGCCGGTTTCGTGAAACGCCTTCTTGACCCCCTGGATAGTCCCGTTCACCCAGGGGATCTCCTGCTCGAGCTTGTCGGTGCCGGGATGAAACAGCTGCTCGACGCCGTCCTTCACGCCCTGCCGGTAGAGCGTCTTCCGCCGGGCCGGCCGATACCAGTCGTCGTATTCCAGCTCCAGGCCGTCGGGCCGGTCCTGCCCGTCGATGGTCGTCACCAGTCGGGCATACCGCAGGTCGGTCTTGTAGCCCGTGATCGCCTTCGACACCGTCGCGAACTCGAGCCTGAGACGATGCCCGTCGGGCAGCGCGGCGACGAGCGGCTGAAGCCGTTTCACGTCGCCTTCGCCCGTCACGACGGCGTTGGGGAGGGTGTCGCCCTTGGCCACGAGGCCCACGTCGTCGGCCGCCGCGGCCAGGGGCAGCAGCGGGGCCAGAAGCAGGGCCAGGAGCGGGGCCAGCAGCAGGGCCAGGCGGTGTGATCGTGTCATGCTGACATCCCGAAAGACCATGTCGATTGTCCGGACCCCGGCCGCGTCGCCGCCGGGGTCACTTGGCCGCCGTCTGCCCCGGCAGCGCGGAAGAGTCGCCCGAGCCCCAGAGCAGCCGGTAACTGCGGGCGGGAATGAACAGCGGGCCATAGACCTCGAGCGCCTCGGTGGCCGCGGTCTGGGCCACGAAGCCGCCGTCCTCGAGATCGACGAGCGCCGCATCGAGCTTTTTTTCCGTGCCCGGCGTGGAGCCGACCAGCACCTGCTTCGACCAGTCGCTGTCGGCCGGAAGACCGGCGTAGTCCCAACTGCCCACGAGCCGCTTGGCCGAGGCCCGGTTGGGGCCGCCGAAGGCCGCCTTGGGATTCGTCACGTAAAACTGCTCCCGGATCGGCTTGTCACCCTCGTTGACGACCACGAACAGCGTCTGCCGCGGGCCGTCGGGCTTGCCGCCGCGGGCGACCACGAAGGCCGCCGTGTGGACACGGGCCACCGGATTCTCGCTCGTCGTCTCGAAGCCGTCGCCCGACTCGAAGACCTCGCCGTAGCGGGCGAGGCCCGCGGAACGCCAATAGGGCACGGTCTCGACCGCCGCGGCCTCGTCAAAGAGCCCGCCGGCGGCGAGTGCCTTCACGGCCCGCAAGAGGTCGGCCCGGTGGGCCAGGGCCCCGCCATCGACGACGAGGCCGTGGAGCAGCGCCCGGCCGATCAGGGCCCGCGACCTGCTCGCCGACCCGCCGGCTGCCTGCCGCGCGGCGGGATCGCCCCGGATCACGCCGGGCAGCCCGGCCGGCGCCCCGGCGAGATAGCGAAACAGCTCGATCGAGCCGAGGCTGCCGTCGGGCAGGAAGACGGCCGCCGCCGGCACGTCGAGGCTGCCCTCCACGATCGGAGCCTCGAGGCCCTCGGCCATCGGACGGCCGCCGGCCGCCGGCTTTTGCCAGGCCTGGGCGCGACCCGCGGGCTCGGCCGCGGATGCCGGCAGCACCTGCAGCGCGCACTTGAACGACTTCTTGCCGGCGAGGCCCTGGGGCTGGTTGGCGAGCGAGAGATGCGCCTCCACCGCGCCGGCCTGGTCCCGCACGATCTCCAGCGACGAGCCGGCCGGATCGAGCGGCCAGCCCGCGGCGTCGCGGGCGGTGAACACGATTCCCCGGTCGCCGCTGCCGAAGAACACGGGCGAGGCGAGGCCGGCCGCCGGCACCACGGCCGGGGAGCCGTTGCCCTTGGCCGCCGACCAGGCCACGCCGTCGATCGCGGCGGGCGTGAAGGCCCCGAGCGGCGGATCGCCCTTCGCGGCCGCGGCCAGCGGGATCGCGAGATCGACCACGCCCGCGAGCGGCACCACGATCTTCAGGCCGCCGATGCTCTCGTCGCCCGTGGTCTCGAGGTCGAGATCGACCGTGCCCGTGTCGCGGTAGGTGGTGGTGGCGGCGATGGCAAGCGGCCCCGCGGCAAGCTTCGCCGCGGCGCGGATGCCCCCCTCGGCGGCGGCCGGCTTGGCCGCCTCCTTCACCTCGGCCGCGATCGGCTTGCCCGCGACGACCGCCTCGAATCGCACGGGTGACCGCAGGAGCGGCCCGCGGCCGATCGCGGCCAGCACGTCGGCCGGCGGATTGCCCTCCCGCGCGGTGAGCGGCAGTTCGGCCGGCCGCGGCGGAATCGTGATCGTCGCCGGCAGCCCGGAGGCGTCCACGGTGAAGGTCACGCGGCCGGAGCGGACGGCGTTGCCGTCGAGGGCGGGTGCGGCGGCCGCCGCGGAGGCGGTCAACGCAACCGCGGTCAAGCAGGCCGCCAGGCGGGCGGTCGGTGAGGCGATCATGGTCACGGTGGGCGAGCCCTCGGGAAAAACTAGCCGCCGAACACGCCGTAGAAGACGCGGTAGTCGTGGGCGGGAACGTGGATCGGGCCGTAGGTCTCGCCGTCGGGGCCGGTGGACTTCCGCTCGACGACGTCGCCCGACTCGATGTCGCGAAGCACGACCGCCTCGCCGTCGCGGGAGACCAGATTCTGCCACCAGTCGGCGAAGCCGGCGGGGGGGGCTAGTTCGCCCAGCACCGCGGCCGCCCGGAGCGACCCCGCGCCGCCGAGCCGGCCTGGATTCCTGACGACCAGCGGCACGTCGCAGTCGTGGAGCGTCTCGTTGAGCACGACGAACAGCACGCCCGTGCCCTTGGCCGCCCCGTCCGGGCCGGCCGCGAGCGGCCGGCGATAGGCCGTCACCCGCACCTCCGCCGTGCCGCGGGCCTGCGCCGCCGCCTCGCCCGCCTCCTTCGCGGCCGGGTTTTCATCGGGGCCGACCGCGACGATCGCCCCATTCCGCCAGAACGGGAGCTTCTCGACCGTCGCGTCGTCGAAGACCCCGAATCGCGCGAGCTCCCGCAGCAGCCGCACCCCCTGCTCCTTGTGCGCGATTGTGCCGTGCGGCCCGTTGGGCACGACCCCGAAATCGTGGAGCAGCCCCAGCCCGAGCCGCTGCCGGTCGAGCCGCTTGTCGTCGCCGGGCATGCAGGGCGTGAAGTCGGCGCACATCGCCGTCACCAGGCCCGTCCAGTTCTTGCCCATGAAACGGTAGAGGGAGTTGGGGAACTGCGTGAGCGTGTCCACTTCATACGCCCGGTTGGCCGCCCCGCATTCCTCGACCATCAGGCTGCTCCAGACCGTCGATTCGAGCATCGAGGAGGCGTTGTTGCTCCAGGTGTGCTGCCGCTGCGGCACGTTGTTGGCCCGGAAGACGCGGGCCATCCGCTTGTAATGGTTTCGCATCGGCGTGGTGAGGAAGCCCGGTTGCCAGGGCAACTCGTCCCCTTCGACCTCGGCCGGGCTTCGCAGCCGGGCATTTCCGGCGGCGAGGTTGTCGCTGCGGCCGAACACGACCGGGAAATACTCGTCCATCCACCAGCCCACGCGGCGGCCGATCCGCACGTGCTGCTCGAAGAAGTAGGTCGCCTTCTCCTCCCACTCGAAGTCCAGTTCGGCGGTGGGGTTGTCGGGGGCGGCATTTCGCCAGCGGCCGTAGCGGTGATGGGGCGCCTCGTCCTTCCGCCACTCGGCCCGCTTCTCGTCGGGCCAGTCGGCAGGGGCGCTCGCCGCGGCCCGCCAGCGCTTCGTGAGATATTCCTCCGACAGTTCGAGCGGTTCCTGCATGTAGCCCGTCGCCCAGCCGGGGCCGATGTAATGGTGCCAGGCGTCGAGCCGGTGCTTCGCGGGCTTGGGCTTCGCCGGATGGGTGAGGAGGCTGAAGTCGATCGTGCGGGTGCCCTCGACCTCGGTGGGATGGTTCACGAACAGCACCCGCCAGGTCACGGCCCCCGTGTCATCGCGTTCGAGCCGCATGCTCGTGCCCTCGCGGTCGAGCAGCCAGCCGGAGTCGCTGTCGCAATACCAGCTCCAGGCCCGGTCGGCGCTGCCGAACCAGAACCAGGGGACGAACTTGTTGTACGAGAGTTCCATCCCGGTCACGCGGCTGTCCCAGACGACGCCCGGCCCGGGCGGCAGCGTGCATTCCCAGCGGTCGGCGCCGGTCATGCCGCCGTTGCCGGTCTCGGAGAGACAGAGATCGACGGGGCCGGCGACGTCGGCGACGAGCTCGAGGCTGTCCAGCTTCGCCTTCTTGCCCGTGTAGGCGAGGCTGGCGTGGAGCGAGCCGTCGCAGTCGTAGCGGGTGGTGAGCACCGCCTCGAGCGGCCCGACCTCGAGCTTCGCGCGGTACTCCGCCTCGCTCTTGCCCTGCCGCACGGGCTTGGCCGGCTCGATCGCCTTCGCCTGCACCCGCTTGCCATCCACCACGGCCTCGAGCCGCACCGGGCCGCGGAACTGCGGCCCGCGGCCGATCGCCACCAGCTCCTCCGCCGCGACCGCGGCCGGATTGGCCCGGGCTTCGAGCGGCAGATCGCGGGGATCGGCCCTGATCTCGAGCTGCGCGGGCAGCCCCGAGGCATCGAGCGCGATGCGGTGCGCGAGCGTGGAGACGACCTGGCCGTCGGGCTTCGAGCTTGAGTAGTCGAGCGGCGTGAACGGATCCCAGACCTCGTCCTCGAGGCCGATCGTCGTGCCGTGCCAGCGCTCCTTGCGGAAGGCGAAGGGGGGCTTGTCTTCCTCGCCGA
>JBIIYH010000138.1:0-6865 GCA_044346905.1 Pirellulales bacterium | reverse complement strand
GATCTCGCCGCAGGCCCGCACCGCCTCGGGCGAGTCGGGGCCGAACCGCTGCAGGTCGTAGTCGAGGTGGGGGAGGTAAGAGAGCGTGACGGTCGGCCGCCGCGATTCCATCACCCGCCGCGTCGCCCTCGCGATCCATTCCGACGAACGGATTCCGGCCCGCGGGCCCCAGAAGTCGAACAGCGGAAACTTCCCGAGCGGCCCCTGCAGTTCGTCCTTGAGCGCGGCGGGCTGCGTATAGATGCTCGGCAGCTTGCGGCCGTCGGCGGGGTAGACCGGCCGCGGGGTCACGGCCGCGTCCACGGCCGGGTGCATGTTGAACCACCAGAACATCGTGGCCGTCGTGAAGGAATCGCCAAACCGCCGCTTCCCGGCATGCCAAAGTTTCTCCTCTTCGCAGCCCACAAGCCGGTTGCTCTGCTTCCAAAACATCACCTCGGCGAGATCCCGCCAGTACCAGCCGTTGGCGACGACGCCATGGTCGCGGGGGGGACGGCCGGTGAGCATCGTGGCCTGGGCGGAGCAGGTGACCGCCGGAAGGACGGTGCCGAGCGAAGCGGTGAACCCGGCTCGACCGAGGGCCGCCAGCCGGGGCACATGCGGCAGGAGCGCGGGGGTGAGCCCGACGATGTCGAGGACCAAGAGCGGCTGCATGCTCCACACCATAACGCGGCCTCCCGGCCGCCACCATGCGCAGCACCGCCGAGAGTTCGAAAGGGTAGAGCCCCCGAGGTCGGAAGGCGACGGGCGGCGTCTATACTGGTTTTTCCGCCCACCGTCTTCCAGGAGCTGCCTGATGTCATGGCCTCGTGCCCTCGTGCTGCTGGCCTGCCTGGTGGCGGCCCCGCTCCCCGCGGCCGCCGACCGGTTGGACGTGTCGGAGGGTGCCCACATCTGCATCATCGGCGGCGGTGTGGCCGACGCGATGCAGCACACGGGCTGGCTCGAGACGCTTTTTCACAGCCGGTTTCCCGACCACCGGCTCGTGATCCGGAACCTCGGCTACGAGGGGGACGAGGTCGACCCCGCCAAGCGGCTCCGCTCCGCCGACTTCGGCACACCGGACGAGTGGCTCTCTGGCTCGGCGCCGATTCCCCGCCCCGCCGACGTGGCCGACAAGAACGCCGTCCGCACCAACCGCTTCGAGCTCACGGGCACCCGGGCCGACATCATCCTCGCCTTCTTCGGGGCCAACGAGTCTCACGCCGGCCCGGCCGGCCTCGAGTCCTTCAAGGCCGAGGTCGAGCGGTTCATCAAGCACACGCTGGCCCAGAAGTACAACGGCGTCTCAGCCCCCAAGCTCGTGATGTTCTCGCCGATCGCCCACGAGGACCTGGGCCGGGCCCATTGGCCAGACGGCCAGGCCCACACCACCAACCTCGCGATCTACACGGCCGCCCTGGAGGAGGTCTGTCAGGCCCACGGCGTGGAGTGCGTCGATCTGTTCACGCCCACCCTCGAGGCCTACGCGAAGAGCCCGGAGCACCTGACCGAGGATGGCATCCACCCCAATCTCCGCGGCGACCGGCAGATCTCCCGGATCATCGACGAGGCCCTCTTCGGCCGGCACCCGGCCCGGGATGAAGCGTCGCTCGAACGGCTCCGGCAGGCCGTGCTCGACAAGAACTTTTACTGGTTCAACCGTTACCGCGTGACCGACGGCTACTCGACCTACGGCGGCCGGGCCTGGCTCAAGTTCGTGGACGGCCAGACCAACTACGAGGTGGGCCAGCGGGAGCTCGAGTATCTCGACGTGAAGACCGCCAATCGCGACCGGCGGATCTGGGCCACGGCCGCCACGCTCGCCGACCCCGCCGCGCCGCTGCCGCCGGTCGACGATTCGAGCCTGCCGCCGCTCCTCGGAGTGACCACCAACAAGCCCGGGCCGCTCGCCGGGGGCCAGCATGTGTTTCTCTCCGGGGCGGAGGCGATCTCCCGGATGACCGTCCACTCCGGGATGAAGGTGGAGCTGGTGGCCGACGAGGGCATGTTTCCCGAGCTGGTGAACCCCGTGCAGATGGCCTTCGACACCAAAGGCCGGCTCTGGGTGGCCGCCTGGCTCAGCTACCCGCACTGGCGGCCCGACGAGGGCATGAACGACAAGCTCCTGATCCTCGAAGACGACGATGGCGACGGGAAGGCCGACCGGGCGAAGACCTTCGCCGGCGACCTCCACAACCCCACCGGCTTCGAGTTCTGGGGGAAGGGCGTGATCGTGGCCCAGGGGCCGGACGTGCTCTACCTCGAGGATACCGACGGCGACGATGCGTATGACGTCAAGCGGCGGATCATCCGCGGGCTCGACACCGCCGACACCCATCACACGGCCAACAGCTTCACGCTCGACCCCTCCGGCACGCTCCATTTCCAGGAGGGCACCTTCCACCACTCGCAGCCCGAGACGCCCTGGGGCCCGCCGGTGCGCACCGCCAACGGAGCGGTCTTCTCTTACGAGCCGCGGACGGGCAAGACGGGGCTCTACACGTCCTATTCGTTCGCCAATCCCCATGGGCATGTCTTCGGCCGCTGGGGCGACGACATCGTGGTCGATGGCACCGGCTCCGAACCCTACTGGGGCAGCGTATTTTCCTCGCGGCTCGACGGGCTGAACAAGCACGCGAACGCGCCCCGCGTCTACCAGCAGCGGACCCGCCCCTGCCCGGCGATCGAGATCGTCTCGAGCCCCCACTTTCCGCCCGAGCTCCAGGGCAACCTGCTGGTGGGCAACGTGATCGGCTTCCAAGGGATTCTGCAGTACGCGTTTCAGCCGGGGGCCGACCCTGCGGCCGACTCCTTCCCGGTGGCCGTCGAGGTCGAACCGCTCCTGTCGTCGAGCGACCCCAACTTCCGCCCGGCCGACATCGAGGTCGGGCCCGACGGCGCCGTCTACTTCACCGACTGGCAAAACCCGATCATCGGCCACATGCAGCACAACCTCCGCGACCCGAGCCGCGACCGGGCGCATGGCCGGGTCTACCGGGTCGTGATGGAGGGCCGGCCCACCGAGCGGCCCGTGCCGATCGCCGGCCGGCCGGTGGCCGAGCTCGTCAGCCTGCTCGCCGACCCGACCGACCGCGTGCGGTATCGGGCTCGGATCGAGCTGGCGGGCCGGCCGGAGACAGAGGTGGTGCCGGCGGTCAAGGCCTGGCTGGCCGGGCTCGACGCAGCCGATCCTGAGTTCGAGCATCGCCGGCTCGAGGCCCTCTGGACGCTCCGGCACTTCGACCAGGTCGAGGTGCAGCTTCTCGAATCCGTGCTCATGTCGGCCGACTTCCGGGCCCGCGCGGCCGGGGTGCGGGTGCTCGCCGCGATCGCCGATCGCGTGCCCGGGGCGCTCGACATGGTCCGCCAGGCCGCGGCCGACGCCCATCCCCGGGTCCGGCTCGAGGCCGTCCGGGCGGCCACGTTTCTTCGAGTGCCGGAGGCGATCGAGCCGCTCGCGATCGCGACCGAGTTTCCCAGCGACCGATTCATGGACTACGTGAAGGCGGAGGCCGCGCGGGTGCTCGAGCCCGAGTTTCAAGCGGCCCGCGCCGCGGGCCGGCCGATCGCCTTCACCACGCCGGCGGGGCTTGAGCTTCTTTACGGCTCGATGACCAGCGAGCAGTTCGAGGCCGAGCCGCGGTCGCCGGCGGTCTATCGGGCGATGCTCCTGCGGGCCGGCCTCGATGAGCGGCTGCGGGCCGAGGCGGTCGAGGCGCTCGCCAAAGCCGAGCAGACGAGCGGCGTGAGGGTCGTGGCCGATGCCCTGGCGGATCTCGACCGGCGGCCGGGCGAGGTCGATTCGATGGCCGCCCTCGCGGTCGTCCGCGTGCTGCTCGCCCGGCCGGGCGCGGAACGGGCCGAACTCGGGGCCGCCCTGGAGAAGCTCGCCACCGAGGCCCGGCGACCGATCCTGCGGCGGATCGGCTACGCGAGCCTGATGACGATCGACGCGGCCAGCAAGTCGGCCGGCGACGCGAGCGAACGGGCCTGGGCGGTCGCCGGCGGTGCGCCCGAGCGGCTCGTCGATCTGTTCGAAGCCCTGCCGCTGGTCGAGGATGCCGGAGTCCGCGCGGCCCTCCGGGAGCGGATCGTGGCGTTTCTCGACCGCGACCCGGGCGTTGAGACGGCCGTGCCGGGCCGGTTCGTGCGGCTCGAGATGACCGGCGGCATGCGCACGCTCTGGCTGGCGGAAGTCGAAGCCATCTCCGGCGGGGCCAACGTGGCCAGCGGGTGCGCGGCCCGGCAGAAGCAGCCCGGCGAGGCCGCCGCGGCGATCGACGGCCGCGGCGACACGGTGGCGGCCGCGAAACCGGACGAGGATCCCTGGTGGGAGCTCGATCTCGGCGGCGAGCGGCTGCTCGAGCGGATCGTGGTTCGGCAGGCCGACGGTCTCAACAAGGACCGACTGAAGAACTTCACGCTGATCATGCTCGACGCCGACCGGCGGGAGACCTTCCGCGGCGAGGCGAAGGCTGCGGAATCGCTTGTGACTGCGGTCGCGGTCGAGTCGGCGGCGGCGCGAGAGCTGGCGGCCGCCCGCCGGGCGGCGTTTCAAGCCCTGGCCGGGCTCCGCGGCCACGAGGCCGACACCTTCTCCCTGCTGGCCCGGTTCATCCGCGCGGGCCGCGACCGCGACGCGGTGATCCGCGCGGCCACGACGATCCCCCTGGCCCAATGGCCCGCAGGCGAGGCGGCGGCCACGCTGACCCCGTTGCTCGAGTGGCTGCGGTCGGCGACCGCCGCCGACCGCTCCTCGGACGCTGGGCTGGCCGTCTGGCAGTTCGCCGAGCGGCTCACGACGCTCCTGCCGGCCGCCGAGGGGAAGGTCCGGCGGGAGGAGCTGGCCGAGCTCGGCGTCCGCGTGGTGCGGATCGGCACAGCGTATGAGCGGATGGCCTACGACACCGAGACGGTGGTCGTGCAGGCCGGGCGGCCCGTCCTGTTCGTGCTCGACAACCCCGACGCGATGCCCCACAACTTCGTGATCACGAAGCCGGGGCGGATGCAGGCGGTCGGTGAGCTCGCCGAGGCCAAGGCCCAGGATCCCGCCTTCGCGCTGGCGAGCTTCGTGCCGCAGTCGCCCGACGTCCTCGCGGCCAGCACGCTCATGCAGCCGCAGGCCACGCAGAAGCTGACCTTCCAAGCCCCGACCGAGCCCGGCGTCTACCCGTATGTCTGCACCTATCCCGGCCACTGGCGGCGGATGTTCGGGGCGCTGTACGTCGTGGACGACCTGGAAGGCTACCTGGCCGACCCGGCCGCCTACCTGGCCGCGCATCCCGTGGCGATCCAGGACGAGCTCCTGAAGGACCGCCGGCCGCGGACGGAGTGGACGCTCGCCGATCTGGAGGCGAGCGTGGCCGGAATGACGAGCGGGCGGTCGTTCGTCCACGGCCGGGAGCTGTTCCGCACGGCCTCTTGCGTGGCCTGCCACAAGCTCGGCGACGAGGGCAACGCCTTCGGGCCCGAGCTCGCCAAGCTCTCCCGCGAGATGACGGCCGTCGAGATCACGCGGCACATCCTCGAACCGTCGCTGAGGATCGACGACAAGTACCGCTCCACGACGATCATCACCGACGAGGGTCGCGCCCTCACGGGCCTCGTGGTCGAGGAGACGCCTTCCGAGGTGGCGATCGTGGAAAATCCGGTCGCCAAGTCCGAGCCGCTGCGGATCCCGAAGGCCGCGATCGACGAGCGGACGACCTCGCCGGTGTCACTCATGCCCAAGGGTCTGCTCGACAAGCTCAGCCGCGATGAGATCCTGGATCTCGTCGCCTACGTCGCCGCCCGGGGCGACGATTCCAACTGCCTGTTCAATCCGGAGCCCTGTCCGCATTCGGGCGGCGGGAAGTAGCGGCGGCGACCGCGCGAGCCACCGCCCGGGCGTCGGCGACGGCACACGAGTCGGCCTCGCCCCGGAATGTGCCGGCCACCGCCGCGACCGGCCGACCTGACCGCGGATCGACGAGCATCCGGCCGGCCCGCACGGTCGCGAATGCGATCGCGCGGCCCGGCGGCAGGTCGCGCCCGGCGGCCGGGTCGGCGGGCACGGCCACCCTCCAGCAGCCGCCGTCGGGCCGCGTGCCCCAGGCCCTGGCCTCCCCGCCGAGCTCGACGAGATGGCTGCTCGAGCCGAGCGCGGCCAGCCGTTCACCCACGGCATCCACTCCGTATCCCGGTCCGATCCCGCCCAGGTCGAGCATGACGCCATCCCGTGTCTTAGAGACCGCCGCAGGACGCCCCGCCGTGGCCGGCCGCGACTCCAGCAGATCCATCCCCACGAGCCGCTGGGCCGCGATCAGCTCGGCTTCGGTCGGCCTCCGGCCGTCGCGCCACAACTGCACGAGGGGGCCGACGGTGATGTCGAACGCACCATCGGTCTCGGCATGCACGTTTCGGGCGATCGCGACCATTTGGGCCAGATCCTCCCCGACTTCGACCCACTCGCCGGCGGCCGCGCGGTTGAACCGGCTGGCGTCGGAGTCGGCCCGCCAAGTGCTCGCCGCCGCGTCGATCCGCGCGAGCACCGCCTCGATCTCGCGGTGCACCTCGCCGCGGGCGAGGCCCTGAAGCTCGGCGGCCAGCACGACGCGGTAGGTCGTGCCCATCGCCGGCCCGGCCAGGACGAGCGGAGCCTCATCCGCGGCGCACCGCGCTTCAATCGCCCCCCCGATGACCGCGGCGGCCAGGATCCACGCCCGGCCGCTCATGCCGGCCACCATGCCGCAGCGGCCGCCGCTGCCAAGCAGCCCGCGAGCACGCCGTCACGCCAGGTGAAACTTCCGCTCTTGCGGTTGAGCCGCAGGTGGTCGAGCAGGGCCCCGGTCGGACAGCCATGGCGGCAGTAGGCCATCGGGTAGCGGGCGCTGGCCGCGAGGCC
>JBIIYH010000137.1:0-6868 GCA_044346905.1 Pirellulales bacterium | reverse complement strand
GAGCGTCCGGCGAGATGGCATGGGCAACCCCGAGCCTGCGTCACCCACGATGAAGCGAGCGTCCGGCACCTCACGCCATGCCCGGCCAGCGGGACTGCACGTCGTGGCCCGCGTAGACCGCGCCGTCACCCAGCGACTCCTGGATCCGCAGCAGCTGGTTGTACTTCGCGATCCGGTCGCTCCGCGAGGCACTGCCGGTCTTGATCTGGCCGGTCGAGAGCCCCACGGCCAGGTCGGCGATCGTGGCGTCCTCGGTCTCGCCGCTGCGATGGCTGGCGATCGAGGTGTAGCCCGAGCGATGAGCCAACTGCACGGCCTGGATCGTCTCGGTGAGCGTGCCGATCTGGTTGACCTTCACCAGGATCGAGTTGGCCACCCCCTCGGCGATCCCGCGGCCCAGCCGCTCGGAGTTGGTGACGAACAGGTCGTCGCCCACGAGCTGCACCCGCTCGCCGAGCCGCTCCGTGATCAGCTTCCAGCCGGCCCAGTCGTCCTCGGAGCAGCCGTCCTCGATCGACACGATCGGGTACTTGCCCGCCAGGTCGGCCAGGAAGCCCACCATGCCGGCCGAGTCGAGCGACTTGCCCTCGATCGCGTACATGCCGGTCTTGGCGTCGTAAAACTCGGTGGCCGCGACGTCGAGGCCGATCGCGATCTCCTCGCCCGGCTTGTAGCCGGCGTTGCCGATCGCCGCCAGGATCACCTCGAGCGCCTCGGCGCAGCTGCCGATGTGGGGCGCGAAGCCCCCCTCGTCGCCCACGCTCGTGGCCAGCTTCTTGTCCTTGAGCACCTTCTTGAGGGCATGGAAGGTCTCCACGCCGGCCCGCAGCGCGGCGTCGAACGAGTCGAAACCGAGCGGCAGGATCATGAACTCCTGCACGTCGAGCGGATTGTCGGCATGGGCCCCGCCGTTGATGATGTTCATCATCGGGGCGGGCAGGAGCCGGGCGGCGGCGCCGCCCAGGTACCGGTAGAGGGGCAGGCCGCAGTGCTCGGCCGCGGCGTGGGCCACCGCCATCGAGACGCCGAGGATCGCGTTGGCGCCGAGGTCCTTCTTGTTGGGCGTGCCGTCGAGCTCGATCATCAGCTCGTCGACGGTCGTCTGGTCGAGCGCGTCGCAGCCCTCGAGCTCCTCGGCGATCCGGGTGTTGATGTTCTCGACCGCGGCCATCACGCCCTTGCCGAGGTAGACGCCCTTGTCACCGTCGCGCTTCTCCCAGGCCTCGTGGGCACCGGTGCTCGCCCCCGACGGCACGGCCGCGCGGCCGAAGGCCCCGTCGGCGAGCGTCACATCGACCTCGACGGTGGGATTGCCGCGGCTGTCGAGGATCTGGCGGGCGTGGATGTCGACGATCGTGGACATGAAACCTCCGAGGTGATGATTGGCCGAAAGCCGGGCCGAGAACGGCGTTGATTGTGACGGCGGGGAAGCGACGTGCAAGTGGTTTTCGGGGCGGGCATGATTGCCGGCGAATCCGGCGGTATCCTGCGGGCGTCGCTCCTGGCCAATCCGGGACCTTTGCCGCTGCCCACCCCGTCGAGTGTGTCTCTTTCATGTTCACCGGTCTGGTCGAATCGCTCGGGAAGGTCGTCGCCGTCGTGCCCGAGCCGCCCGGCGTCAGGCTCGTGATCGAGGCGGCCGGGATCGCGGCCGACGCGGCGCTCGGCGACAGCGTGTGCGTGAGCGGCTGCTGTCTGTCGGTGGTGCGGATCGACGGCGACCGGCTCGAGTTTCAGCTCGGCCCCGAAACGCTCGCCCGCACGTCGCTCGGCCGCCTCGCTGCCGGCGGCCGCGTCAACCTGGAGCGGTCGCTGCGGCTCTCCGATCGGCTCGGCGGGCACCTCGTGACCGGTCACGTGGACGGCCTGGGCCGGCTCGCAAGCCGCCGCGACGAGGGGGACTGGACCACCTGCCGCTTTGCCGCGGCCCGCGACCTGCTGGCCCAGATGGCCTCGAAGGGCTCGGTGGCGATCGACGGCGTGAGCCTGACGGTGGTGGACGTCGATCAAGAGACCTTCGGCGTGGCGCTGATTCCGCACACCCTCGCCGTCACCACGCTCGGGAGCCTGGCCGAGGGAGACGCGGTGAACCTCGAGACCGACCTCGTCTTCAAGTACGTCGCCCGCTGGCTCGCTGCCAGCGGCCCGGGGGCCGCATGACGACCGAGCACCCCTCCCTGCCCGAGCCCGGCTCGACCCCGGTCGCCCCGCCGCGGCAGACGACGGCCTATCTCAAGGAGCTGTTCTCCCAGGTCGGCTTCACCATCGACGCCCGTCGCGGCCAGAACTTCCTGGTCGATTTGAACCTGCTCGACCTCTTGGCCCGCTCGGCGGAGGTCGCCCCCGACGATGTGGTGCTGGAGGTGGGCACCGGCACCGGCGCCCTCACCGAGCGGCTCGCCGCCCTGGCCGCCCGCGTCGTGACCGCCGAGATCGACCCGCGGCTGGCCCAGTTGGCCCGCGACCGGCTCATCGATCACGACAACGTGACCGTGGTCGAGGGAGACGCGCTGGCGTCCAAGCACCGGCTGGCACCGGCCCTGCTCGCGGCGGTCGAGGCGGCCCGGGCCGCGTCGCCCGGCGGGCGGTTTCTGCTGGTGGCCAACCTGCCGTATTGCGTCGCCACGCCGGTGATCTCGAATCTGCTCGCCCTGCCCCGCCCCTTCGACGCGGCGGTGGTGACGGTGCAGCGAGAGATGGCCGAGCGGATGACCGCGGCGGCCGGGTCGCCCACCTACAACGCGCTCTCCGTCTGGGTGGGCTGCCAGTGCCGCGGCGAGATCGTCCGGATCCTGCCGCCGAGCGTGTTCTGGCCGCGGCCCAAGGTCGACTCCGCGATCGTCCGGCTGGATCTCGAGCCTGAGCGACGGGCGGCGATCGCCGACCTGTCCCGCTTTCACTCCTTCGTCCGCGACGTCTTCTGCCACCGCCGCAAACTGCTTCGCGGGGTGCTGCTGCGGCTGGCAGGCGGCAAGGGGAGTCCGGATGCCAAGGCCCGGGTCGAGGCCGCCTACGCGGCCGTGGGACTCGGCCCCGACGCCCGGGCCGAGGAGATCAGCCCCGCTCGCTTCGTGCTGCTCGAGCGGGCGTTTCACGCCCCCTGCTCGGGCGGTTCCCCCGCGTAAAACCGGCATAAAACCCGGAAACTCCGCCTGTTCCGAAACTTCCGGTTGTGCGGGCCGCACGGGTAGACTGTGGCGGCAAGGCGGATCCGGGGCCGACAATCTCCACGGCATCCTGGGACCGCCGCCGGCGCGGTAGGAGTCGAGGGCGGAGGCACAGCGAGCGTGATCCCGAATCCGACCACCGAGGCCTCCTTCGCTCCCACGCTGGTCGACCTCCTGCGGCAACGGGCCGCCTACCGCCCCCATGACCGGGCGTTCACGTTCCTGGTCGACGGTGAGCACGAAGAGCTGAACATCACCTACGCCGAGCTCGACCGCAAGGCGCGGGCGGTCGGCGCGTGGCTGATGGACCGGGGCATGACGGGCAAGCGGGCACTCCTGCTCTACCCTTCGGGCCTCGACTTCATCGCCGCCTTCATGGGCTGCCTGTACGGTGGCGCGATCGCGGTGCCCGCCTACCCGCCCCGCAAGAACCGCTCGGTCGAGCGGATCGAGGCGATCGCGGCCGACGCCGACGCCGCGGTGGCGCTCACCACCCGCGACGTGCTCGACCGGTTCGAAAGTCTGGGCACCACCGCCCCGAGCCTCGACCACCTCACCTGGCAGGTGGATTCCGAGCTCGACCTCACCTGGGGCGACCGCTGGGAGCGGCCTGACATCGACGGCGACACCCTCGCCTTCCTGCAGTACACGAGCGGCTCGACCGGCACGCCCAAGGGGGTGATGCTCTCGCACGAGAACCTGCTCCACAACTCGCTGCGGATCATGCAGGCCTTCGAGATCACCCGCAGTCAGTCGGGGGTGTTTTGGCTGCCGAGCTTCCACGACATGGGGCTGATCGGCGGCATCCTCGTGCCGCTCTACGGCGGCAAGTTCAACGTCCTGATGTCGCCGGTGGCCTTTCTCCAAAAGCCGCTGCGGTGGCTGCAGGCGATCTCCCGCTACCGGGCCACGATCAGCGGCGGCCCCAACTTCGCTTACGAGCTCTGCGTGCGAAAGACCACGCCGGAGCAGCGGGCGGCGCTCGACCTCTCGAGCTGGTCGCTGGCCTTCAACGGCGCCGAGCCGGTGCGGGCCGAGACGATCGACGCCTTCTGCGAGGCCTTCGCCGTCAGCGGCTTCCGCCGCGAGGCTTTCTATCCCTGCTACGGGTTGGCCGAGAGCACGCTGATGGTCACCGGCGGGATGAAGTTCGAGCCGCCGGTGATCCGCTCCTTCGACGCGGTCTCGATCGAGACGGGCACCGTGGCCCCCGGCCGGCAGGACGCGGCCACCGCCCGCCGGCTCGTGGGCAGCGGCCGCGAGCTCGACGGCCAAGACGTGTTGATCGTAGACCCGCAGACCCACGAGCCCCTGCCGCCGGGCCGGGTGGGCGAGATCTGGGTGAGCGGGCCGAGCGTGGCCCAGGGCTACTGGAACCGCGCCGAGGCGACGCAGGAAACCTTCGGCGCCATGCTCGCCGAGCCCGACCCGCACGCCCCGGCCCAGGTGGTGGCCCGCTGGCGGCCCAACCCCGGCCCCTACATGCGGACGGGCGACCTGGGCTTCTTCGATAACGGCGAGCTGTTCGTAACGGGGCGGCTCAAGGATCTGATCATCGTCCGCGGCCGCAACCACTACCCCCAGGACCTGGAATACTCGGTCGAGGAGGCGTCACCGCTCGTGCGGGCGGGCTCGCTGGCGGCCTTCGCCGTGGACCACGAGGGCCGCGAGCGGGTGGTGATCGTGGCCGAACTCGAGCGGGGCCGCCGCGACCGGGCCGAGATCCTGGCCGCGATGGACGCGATCCGCAGCCGGCTGGCGCGGGAGCACGAGGTGGCCGTCGAAGCGATCGTGTTCGTGCGGCCCAACAGCGTGCCCAAGACCTCGAGCGGCAAGATCCAGCGGCACGCCTGCCGCCGGCAGTTCCTCGACAACACGCTCGAAGTGGTGGAGCAGCACGTCAGCTGGCTCGAGCCCGCCCAGCCCGCGGCCGCGGCCAATCCCGCGCTGCCGCGACTGGCCCGCCAGCGGCCGCTGGGCGAATCGACCCGGGCTCACCGGCCCGATCGCGACCTGCCGCAGGAGATCGTGCAGACGGTCTTCGAGCACGTCCGCCGGATCGCCAAGGAGCGGGCGGGCAACCTCACGCTCGACACCAACATCGTCGAGTTGGGTCTCGACTCGCTCGAGCGGATGGAGATCGTGGCCAGCCTGGAGGAGGCCTTCGGGGCCCGCTTCCCGGAACAGGTGCTGCCGCTGATCGAGACCTGCCGCGAGGTGACCGAGGCGATCATCGACCACATGCCGGTCGAGAGCCAGGAAAAGCTGCAGGCCACGCGGTCGGCCGTGGAGATCCCCCGGGACGCCTGGAAGATCGAGGATTTCCCGGAGGTTCGGGCCCTCGAGCAGAACTTCGCGATGGTCCGCGACGCGGGCCTCGAAAACCCCTACTTCAGCGTCCACGAAGGGCTCACGAGCGACCGCACCACGATCGCCGGCCGCGAGCTGATCAGCTGGGCCTCCTACAACTATCTGGGCATGTCGGGCGACCCGGCCGTGACGGCGGCGTCCAAGGGGGCGATCGACCGGTTCGGCACGAGCGTCTCGGCCAGCAGGCTCGTCTCGGGCGAGAAGACGATCCACGGCGAGCTCGAGCGGGCGATCGCGGGCCTGGTGGGTGCCGAGGATGCGATCACGTTCGTGGGCGGCCACGCCACCAACGAGACGGTGATCGGCCACGTGGTCGGCCCGGGCGACCTCGTGCTCCACGACGCCTTCGCCCACAACAGCCTGCTCCAGGGGGCGATCCTCTCCGGGGCCCGCCGCCGTCCCTTCCCCCACAACGACTTCGCCGCCGCCGAGGCGATCCTGGCCCAGGTCCGCGGGCAGTACCGCCGCGTACTCGTCGTGATCGAGGGCATCTACAGCATGGACGGCGACTACGCCGACGTGCCAAAGTTCGTGGGCGTGGCCAAGCGGCACAAGGCCCTGTTGATGGTCGACGAGGCCCACTCGATCGGTGTGATGGGCGCGACGGGCCGGGGCGCCGGCGAGCACTTCGGCGTGGCCCCGACCGACGTCGACCTCTGGATGGGCACCCTCTCCAAGGCCTTCGGCAGCTGCGGCGGCTACATCGCCGGCTCGGCGGCGCTTGTCCGCTGGCTCAAGTACACCGTGCCGGGCTTCGTCTACTCGATCGGCCTGCCACCGGCGGCGGCCGGGGCGGCCCTGGGGGCGATCCAACTGCTCGAGCGCGAGCCCCAGCGGGTGACGCAGCTGCGGGAAAACGCCCGGCTGTTCCTCCAACTCGCCAAGGACGCGGGGCTCGACACGGGCTCATCCGGCGGCACCGCGATCGTGCCGGTGATCCTCGGCAACTCGATGAACGCCCTGCGGCTCTCGCGGGCGCTGTTCACCCGCGGGATCAACGTGCAGCCGATCCTCTATCCGGCCGTCGAGGAGAAGGCCGCCCGGCTCCGGTTCTTCATCACCTCCCGCCACACGCCCGACCAGATCCGGCGGACGATCCAGGCGATGCAGGAAGAACTGGCGAAGATCGACCCCGGCTACGCCCGCCGGGCAGGGTAGGCCGCCTTGGGGCAGTGCGGGTATAACCCGGCCCCATGCCTGACCCCATCCGTGCTCTGGAAACCACCTCCCACCGGCTCGTCCTGCCGGCCGACGCCAACCACCATGGCACGCTCTACGCCGGCAGCCTGCTGCGGTACGCGCTCGAGAGCGGCTACGCCACCGCCTGCCGG
>JBIIYH010000019.1:0-20926 GCA_044346905.1 Pirellulales bacterium | reverse complement strand
TTCTCCCAGGTATCGAGCTTGAGCCGGCCCTCGACCAGCAGCGGCGACCCCTTGGTGACGTATTCCCCCGCCACCTCGGCCGTGCGGCCCCAGAGCGTGACATCGACGAACGTCGTCTCCTCGACCCACTCTCCCGTGGCCGTCTTGCGGCGGTCGTTGACCGCCAGACCGATGTCGGTGACAGCCGTGCCGGAAGCGATGTAGCGGAGCTCCGGATCCCGGGTCACGTTGCCGACCAAAACCACCTTGTTGAAACTCGCCATCGGTCGATCCTCCCTTGCTGAAGCCTGTCTCCGGCCCTTCGATGAATGACTGAACGCCTGTTCAACTTCCGGGCAGGATAGCCCCCCGCTGGCGGGCCTGCAAGAGGGCGTCTGTTTTTTTCAGGAGGCCGCCGCCCCGGCGGCAGCAGCAGCGGCGGCCGGCCGCTTGGCCGCCTCGCCGGAGGACAGGGCATGCTGCACGAGCGCGTCGGCGATCCGGTCGTCGACTCGCAGGACGAGTTTCCGCAGGATGTCGTCGTTGATTTCGCACTGCCGCTCCAGGACAGTCAGGCCGTCGCCCGGCATCTTGAAGTAGGTCAGCCAGTAGACGCCCTTCTTGTGCCCCTTGATCGGGTAGGCGAGCTTCCGCTCGTCCCAGAGTCGGGCCGCCAGCACCGTGCCCCCCTGCTGCGCGATCAGGTCGGCCACCTGCTGCGTGACCGCGGCCGGATCGCGGGCGTACCGGCCCGGCTCCAGAATGAACATGCCCTCGTAAACAGCCATCGCGTCGCTCCTCCCTCTGGATCCCGTGTGGAAAATGTCGGTCGAAAAATCGTTCGGTTGTTCAGTTGTATCGATTCATCGCGGCCTGAAGCCCGCGAACAAGCCATTCCTCGGCGGCGTCGGCCGCCCGCTCCACCATGACAGTGACCTGCTCCCGCTCCGGCTTGGCAAACCGGCCCAGCACGAAGTCGGCCGGCTTCCACCCGGCGGGCACCGGACCGATCCCCAGCCGGAGCCGTGGCACGGTCGGCGTGCCCAGTCGCGTCAGGATGTCTGCCAGGCCGTTTTGGCCCCCGGCCGAGCCCCCCGGCCGCAGCCGGATCGTGTCGAGCGGGAGATTGAAGTCGTCGCAGGCCACCAGCATGTCAGATTCCGCGATCTTGTAGAAGTCCCGGGCCGCCAGCACCGCGGATCCGCTCAGATTCATCCAGGTGAGCGGCCAGAGCAAGAGCGCCGGATGCCCCCGCAGGCTGACCTGAGCAACCTCCCCCTGAAAGCGGGGACGCCGCGGCGGATCGCCGGCCCGCCGCGCAAGCAGATCCAGCACCTCGAAGCCGACGTTGTGCCGCGTCTCGCGATACGCGCTGCCCGGGTTGCCGAGGCCGACGATGAGCTTCACGGCACATCAGCCATCCCGGTCGGCTGCGTGGGGCGCGACGGACTTGCCCGCCACGCTCACTCGCCCTCCGCCTCCTCGCCCTGCTTGCGGCCGATGATCTCGGGCTCGGCCGGAGCGGCCGCGGCCTCCTCGGCCGCCTTCTTGCCCGCCACGAGGCAGGTCACCACCGTCTCCTCCGAGTCGGGAACGGCCCGCACGCCCTCCGGCAGTTCGAGGTCGCGCACCTTGATCACATGGCCCACCTCGAGGTGGCCGACGGGAGCGTGCACCCGCTCGGGCACGTGGTCGGCCTTGCATTCGACCTCGATCTCGTGGAGCACGAGGTTGACGGTGCCACCAGACCGCTGGCCGGGGCAGTCGCCCTTGAGATCCACGGGGACCTTGACGCGGATCCGGTCCGACGCGCTCACCCGTACGAAGTCCACGTGCAGCGGTTCGACACCGAAGGCATCCCACTGCATCTCGCGGATCAGGGCACTGGTCTTCACGGCGCCCTTGAGTTCGACCACGCGGCTGCCGTGGCGGACGGCTGCCTCGACCGCCTCACGCTTGGCGGCCAGGCCCACGCAGGGCTCGCCGTGGCCGTAGAGGATCGCCGGCACCATGCCGCTGCGGCGAAGCCGGCGGGCCTCGCTGGATCCGGTTGTCTTGCGGAGCGTGACCTCGAGGGTGTCGATCATGATGGTCCTGAACGGTCGTTGTCGGGAGGTGGCGGAAAGCCCCACAGTCTGCCACGCGATGGATGCCTCCGCAAGAACCGTGCAGCCGCCGGCTCCCGTCAGATGTAATACATCGCTTGGCCGGCCTCGCGGCTCCGGGCGACCAGATCGGCCAGCGTGACCGCCGCCAACGCCTCGGCCTCCGCCCGGGCCGCTTCGTCCCAGGCCGCCACGAGGGCGGCGGCGGCCCGCGATCCTCGGGCGAGGCCCGCGGCCACCGGGGCCACGGGCTCCGCGGTCCCGTCCACGGCCGCCTGGATGTCCCGCAGCGTGATCTCAGCTGCCGGTCGGGCGAGCCGGTAGCCGCCCGCGGCCCCGCGGACGCTCGTCACGATTCCCGCCCGCTTGAGTTCGAGCAGGATGTGCACGAGGAACCGGCCGGGCACCCGCTGGGAGTCGGCGATGGCCTTCATCCCGACGGGCCCGCCAGCCTCGCCCCAGCGGGCCAGCTCGACGACGGCGAGCGCGGCGTATTCGGTTCGGGCAGACAACCGCATGGTGGCACCGGCGCAGGGGGGGAAAATCAGCCGCGGCTATGCAGGCCGCATTCCGTCTTGGCCATGCCGCTCCAGCGGCCGGCCCGTTCGTCCTCACCGGCCGCGATCGCCCGGGTGCAGGGTGCGCAGCCGATGCTCACGTAGCCGCGATCGTGGAGCGGGTTGTAGGGCACCTGCTCCCGGACGATCGCGTCCCAGACCATGGCCTTGGTCCAGTTGGCGAGCGGTGAGATCTTGACCACGCCAAACTTGTGATCCCAGCCCACGATCGCCGCGGCGGCCCGGTCGGGGCTCTGGTCGCGACGAATGCCGCTCATCCACGCGTCGAAGCCGGTGAGAACCCGGCGGATGACGGCCAGTTTGCGGTCGGCGCAGCAGCGATCAGGTGCCGAGCGGTAGAGCGGCCCGCCGTGCAGCCGTTCGTAGTCCTCGACGCTGGTCTCCGGCCGCTCGAGCGAGACCTCCAGCCCGTAGCGGGCGGCGATCCGGTCGCGGAGCACGAGCGTTTCGGGAAACTGGTAGCCCGTCTCGAGATTGAAGACGAACGTGCGGGGCGCGATGGCGGCGAGCCAGTGGATGATCAGGCAGCCCTCTGGGCCGAAGGCTGTGGCCATCGTCAGGCGGGTGCCAAACCGCTCGACGGCCCAGGCGATGATCTCCGCCGGCGCAGCCTGCTCGAGCGAGCGACTGGCCCGGGCGAGCTCGTCGCGGAATGCCGCCGACGGTGGGGCCGCGGCGGCTGCGAGATCTGCCCCGGCCGCCTCAGGCACCGCCGAAGCAGCAGTCATCGTTCAATCCTTACCAAGTTGGTGATGATTCGCATGTATCGCCGGGGTGGATTGTGGGATCGGATTCGGGCGGGGTCAACCAGCAGGGGAAGCCGCGGCAGACCGCAAGGCTTTCGCCGCCCCCCTACCCCGCCGGTGGAAAAACACAACAATCGGCCCTCGGCCTCCCCGCCGACCGCGAGACTCGCTCGCGGCTCCCGGGCCGCGGGGTAGTGGCCCGTCTGCGAGAGAAGACCCATGGCGCGAGAGGTGGCACTGGCGGTTGATCTCGGGGCCTCGGGCGGCCGCGTCGTGGCCGGTGGCTTCGACGGGCGGCTGTTGGAGCTCGAGGAACTGCATCGCTTCGAAAACGGACCGGTGACCATGGCCGGCCGACTGATCTGGGATCTGCCCAGGCTCTGGCAGGAAGTGAGCCTGGGGCTGCGGGCCGCCGCCGCCCGGCACGGCCGGGCCGTCTCCAGCGTGGGCGTCGATACCTGGGGCGTCGACTTCTCGTTTCTGGCCGCCGACGGCGACCTCCTGGCCAACCCGGTCTGCTACCGCGACGCCCGCACCCAGGGCATGCTCGCGGCCGCCACGGCCGTCGTGCCCCGGGACGAGATCTTCGCGGCCACTGGGCTGCAGTTCATGGAGATCAACTCCCTCTACCAGCTCGTGGCGCTGGCCCGGGGGCAAAGCAGCGTCTTGGCCGCGGCCGAACGGCTGTTGATGATCCCCGACCTATTCCACTGGCTGCTCTCCGGGATCGCGTCCAACGAGCGGACCAACGCCAGCACCACCCAGTGCTTCGATCCACAGACGGGCGACTGGGCCTACCCGTTGCTCGAGCGGCTGGGCCTGCCGCGGCGAATCTTCGGGCCGATCACCGAGCCCGGCACCGTGCTCGGCCCGCTGCGGCCCGATGTGGCGGCCGACTCGGGCCTCGGTGCCGTGCGGGTCGTGCTGCCGGGCAGCCACGACACCGCCAGCGCCGTGGCCGCCGTGCCGGCCGACGAGCCGCCCAGCCCGCGGCCCGACTGGGCCTACGTGAGCCTCGGCACCTGGGCACTGGTGGGGGCCGAACTCGACCGCCCCCTCGTGACGCCCGAGTGTCTGGCCCGCAACTTCACCAACGAGGGGGGCATCGGCGGCACCACCCGACTCTTGAAGAACGTGTGCGGGCTGTGGCTGGTGCAGCAGTGCCGGGCCGCCTGGCAACGGGCCGGGCAGGAGTGGAGCTGGGATCAGCTCACCGCCCTGGCCGCGGAGGCTCCGCCGCTCGTCACGCTCATCGATCCAAACCACCCCTCGCTCGTGGCCCCGGCCGACATGCCGGCGGCGATCCGGGCCCTGGCCCGGGCCTCCGGCGAGCCCGAGCCCGAGACGACCGCGGCCACCGTGCGGGCCGCGCTCGAAAGCGTGGCGGCCGCCGTAAGGCGCTCGCTCGCCGAGCTCGACGGGCTGCTCGGCCGCCGGGTGGGCCGGGTGCACGTGGTCGGCGGGGGTGTGAAGAACTCGCTGCTTTGCCAGATGATCGCCGATGCGACGGGCCGGCCGGTCGTGGCCGGCCCGGTCGAGGCCACCGCGATCGGCAACCTGCTCGTCCAGCTGCTGGCGGGCGACGGCAAGGTTGATCTGCGGGCGATCCGCCGGGTCGTCCGCGACACGTTCGAGCCGGCCCGCTACGAGCCCAAGGAGGCCGCCCGTTGGAACGACCGGCTCGGGTGAGGCCGCAGCCCGGTGGCCCGCACCGGACCTCGAAGCTCAGCGCGGCATCACGCTGGCCACGATCATGCCCACCACCAGCAGCGCAAACAGCGCGGCCGCCCAGATGGCGCGGGTCAGCCACCGCTTGGCGAACTTCGCCTCCTCCCGCTCCTCACGCCGCCGCCGCTCCTCCCGCTTCTCGAGGCTGTCGGTGAGCTTGAGCACGAACGGCTCATTGCACTTGGGGCAGACCATCTGCCGGCCCATCCACGACTCAGGGGCCTTGAAGACGTGGCCCTGGGGGCAGGGAATTCGCCACAGCCGTTCCGCCTCCGCCGCGGTGGCCAACTCGCCACACAGCGGGCAAACGACCAGGTCCCCCTCGGCCCGGCCGGGGCCGCTGTAGCCGCACACACAGCTGATCCGCTCGCTCATAGGCCTGATGATAAGCGATTGGGCCGTCAGGCAGCCTGCGACTGCCGGGCGGGCCGCTTCACGGCCTTGCCGTGCTCGACCTCGACGATCGCGTCGGCCAGGGCCAGGGTGCTGGCCCGGTGGGTGATCATCAGGACGGTGCGGTTTTGCACGTACTGGGCCAGGGCCTCGTGGATCAGCCGCTCGCTCTCGACGTCGATCTGGCTGGTGGCCTCGTCGAGCACGAGGATCTCGGCGTCGCGGAGGAAGGCCCGGGCCAGGGCGATCCGCTGCCGCTGGCCGCCGGAGAGCCGGAAGCCGTTGGGGCCGACCATCGTCCGGTAGCCCTCGGGAAACTCCGAGATGAACTCGTGGGCGTGGGCCTTGCGGGCGGCGGCCTCGATCTCCTCGGGCGTCGCGTCCCAGCGGCCGTAGCGGATGTTGTAGAGGATCGTCTCGTTGAAGAGCTCGGTCTGCTGGGTGACCATTGCGATCCGCCGCCGCAGGTCCTCGAGCGCCAGATCCGTCAGCGGCACGCCGTCCAGGAGCACCCGGCCGCCCGTCGGATCGTAGAACCGGCAGATGACGTTGATCAGCGTGCTCTTGCCGCCGCCGTTGGGCCCCACGATCGCCACCCGCTCCCCGAACGGGATCGTGAGGCTCACGTCGTCGAGCACCGTGTCGATGCCGTCGTAGGAGAAGGAAACGTTCTCCAGCCGGATCTCCCGGTGCGGCGAGGGCAGCCGCTTGGGTTCGGCCGCCTCCACCAGTTTCGACTCCGTGTCGAGCAGCGGGTAGAGCCCCTGGGCGCCGACCATGCCCATGTTGAGCCCGGTGATCACGCCGGAGAGCTTGCGGACCGGGTCGCTGGCCCCGATCAGAAAGCCGAAGAAGATCATGATTCCCGGCACGGTCATCGGCTGGTCGGTCATCGTGATCCCGAAGATCCGCGTCTCCTGGTTGATCACGAGCCAGGCCCCGACCGCGATCGAGGTGGCCACCATCCCGATCCCGAGCACCTCGGTGATCGGGTTGGCGAGCGCCCGGTAGAAGGAGTAGTGCATGCCCATCTTGAGCATGTCGCCGGTGCAGTCGCGAAACCGCTGCCGCTCGAACGGCTCCATCGTGTACGCCTGCACGGTGAGCACGTTGTTGAGCGCCTCGAGCAGAACGTGGTGGTAGCCCCTCGACTGCGAGAGGATGCCCGTCGAGATGTTCCGCATCCGGCGGTTGAGCCAGACCATCAAAAACCCGACCACGGGCGCGAGCACCAGACAGGCGAGGGTCAGTCTCCATGACACGAGTAACGCGCCACCGAGACAGGCCAGGATCTTGAGCGGCTCGGTGATCATGCCGCCGTAGACGGCGAGGATCCCGTTGGCGAGCATCTCGGCCGTGGCGGTCACCTGAGCCATGAACCCGGCCGACCCGTGCCGCATGAACTGGGCCCGGTCGAGCGACAGCGCCTTATCGAAGATCTTGATCCGGATGTTCCGACTGATGTCCATGGCCACCCAGGAGACGAGCATCGTGCTCACGAGCAGCAGGCCGTGTTTGATGAAGGTGCTCACGACCACGAAGGCCACCACCAGGAGCACGGTCTGAAAGGGATCGACCGGCATCAGGCGGTCAAGCCAGGGGCCCAGCCGACCGGCGGAGGCGACCACACCGCGGTCGACGTCGAGATTGATCGCGAGGGTGTCGATCCGATGCCGGGCCCAGACGAGATCCTCGCCGACCCGCGTCCCGGCGGCGACTTCAGCCTCGAGCCCCTTCCGCTCGGCCTCGCCAACCTCGATCCGCTGCTCCGCCTCCTCGATCCGCTTGGCGTTCCAGTCTTGGAGCGACTCGCCCTTGAGCGTCACCTCGATGATCGGGAACAGGGCAAAGATGTTGGCCCCCCAGAGCGCGGCGACACCCGCCGAGCAGAGCATCGCCGCGGCCAAGAGCGGCCAGGAACGAACGGCTTCACGAAGCGCGCGGAGAAAATAGTGCATGAACCGGCGGACCTCTGAAGGACGCTGCGGGACTTTCGGGGAACCGGGCGGGGAAGGTAGAGATGCCGCCCCCGCCATTCAACCCCGCGTTTCGCCCCAAAAAACTCCCTCACGCAGGCTCGGGGCAAGCCCATGCCATCTCGCCGGACGCTCCCTGCGCGACCAATCCGCTTCGCGGATCGGTGCCCGCCTGCCCTTCGGTCGCTCCATGCCCGCTCGCTTCGGCATCCTGCCTGCGCTCGCGTTCAAGGCCGGCTCGATTGGCATGGGCAACCCCTCGCGGCCCAACGGTCGATGAGGAGCACTTCGATTCGTCCGCGCGGACGCCGCGGGCCACCACGCGCACGAACACGGCCGCCCGGAGGTGCGGCCGGCGGCAGCGGCCGAAGGCCGGAGTGCCGCCAAGCCCGCCGGGGGCAGGGATGCCCCGCCGGGCGTGAAACCAGCTACTGAAACATCATGCTCACCGACTCGTTGCGGTGGATCCGCTTGATCGCCTGGCCGAGCAGGCTGGCCACCGAGAGCACTTGGATGTTGGGCAGCATCTTGCCCGGCGTGAGCGGGATCGAGTCGGTGATCACGATCGCCTGAAAGGGGGCGCTCTTGAGCCGCTCGATCGCCGGCCCCACGAGCAGGCCGTGGGTGGCCGCGGCGTAGATGGCCTTGGCCCCGTGCTCGTGAACGACCTCCGCCGCCCCGCAGATCGAGCCGGCGGTGCTGATCATGTCGTCGAACATCAGCGCCGTCTTGCCCTCGACGTTGGCCCCGATGATGTTGGCGCTCTTGATCGTGTCGGCCGAGAGCCGTCGCTTGTCGATGATCGCCAGCGGCGCGCCGAGCCGGTTGGCATGGCCGAGCGCCCGCTTGATGCCCCCCTCGTCGGCGCTCACGATCACGATCTCTTCCTTGGCGAGCTCGAGCGACTGGAAATAGTTGTTGAGCACCGGGGCGGCGTAGAGGTGGTCTACCGGCACGTCGAAGAAGCCCTGGATCTGGGCGGCGTGCAGGTCCATCGCCAAGACCCGGTCGGCGCCCGCACGCGTGATCAGATTGGCCACGAGCTTGGCCGTGATCGGCACCCGGCCGGCGTCCTTGCGATCCTGGCGGGCATAGCCGAAGTAGGGGATCACGGCCGTGATCCGGAAGGAGCTGGCCCGCTTGAAGCTGTCGATCATCACGAGCAGCTCCATGATGTGCTCGTTGACCGGCGGGCAGGTCGGCTGGACGATGAACACGTCGCGGCCGCGGACGTCCTCGTCGATCTTGCAGGAGATCTCGCCGTCGGGGAACCGCCCCAGCGAGATCTTGCCCATCGGCAGGTTCAAGTAGCGGCAGATGTCCTGCGTCAGGGCCGGGTTGGCCGGCCCCGAAAAGATCTTCAGGTCGTTCATGGGATCGCTCGAAAGGCGACGGGGGGGCTGCGGAGACCGCGGCCCGGGAGCCCCACTGTGACGCCCCCGCCGCCACGGTTCAAGCCTCGTCCAAGGTTCGCTTGACGGGGTGCCATCGTGGGCGCGGGCGGTTCTCATCCAGACGCCGCCGCCGAAAACGGGATCACTTGCAATAATGTACGCCCGTATATAAGATTGCGGCCACACCTTCGCCTCGGAGACCTAGGCATGACGAGCGAACAGCTCAAAGCGACCCTTCGGCATCAGCCGTTCCAACCATTTACGATTCGCATGGTTGACGGACGCGCATTCCACGTCCCACATCCGGAATGGGTGATCGTCTCCCCATCCGGCCGAACCGCGATCGTGTTCGAGCAGGATGACAGCCACAGCGTGCTTGACTTGATGCTCATGAACGAGCTCAAGGTGCCGTCCGGCCCCACGAGAGTCCCGTAATGCCGCGCCATGTCGTCCAGCTGGTTTCTTCCCGTCCAGGCGTCGCCGCCGATCCGGTCGTCGATGTCTCCGCTGGACGACTGGCCGTCCGCAGCCGGCGGCTCTCCGGGGGCCGCCGCGAAGGTGTCCTGCTCGTGGAGCTCGTGGCCGGCGACACGCGGGTCTTCATCCTGCCCGACCGCGGCCTGGGCATCTGGAAGATGATCTGCGGCGGGGTCGAGCTCGGCTGGCAGTCGCCGGTGGCCGGGCCGGTGCATCCCGCCTTCGTGCCGCTGGCGGAGCCCTCGGGCCTCGGCTGGCTCGACGGCTTCGACGAGCTCGTGGCCCGCTGCGGCCTGGTCAGCATGGGTGCGCCCGACTTCACGCCGGCGGGCCGGCTCGCCTACGGCCTGCACGGCCGGATCGCCAATCTCCCGGCCCACGAGCTCGTGATCACGCTCGACGAGGAAGCGGGCACGATCACGCTCGCGGGTGCGGTGGACGAGACCCGGTTTCTGGTGCACGCCCTCCGCCTGGAGACCACGCTCGTGCTCTCGGCAGACCGGCCTCGGATCGCCTGGACCGACACGGTCACAAACCGCTCGGAGCGGCCCGCCACGATGCAGCTGCTCTACCACGTCAACTTCGGACCGCCGCTGCTCGGCGCCGGCGCCGCGGTCGAGGCGGCGATCGACGAGCTCGCCCCGCGGGACACCGCGGCCGCGGCCGACATCCCCACTTGGAACCGTTACGACGCTCCGCGACCCGGCCGGGGCGAGGACGTGCATTTCGCCCGGATTCGGCCCGACGCCACCGGCCTCGCCTCGGCCCTGCTCCTGGCCCCCGGCGGCTCCCAGGCCGCCGGCCTCTCCTGGCGGGCCGACACGCTCCCCTGCTTCGCTCTCTGGAAGAACCAGGGGGGCCTGGCCGACGGCTACGTGACCGGCCTGGAGCCGGCGACCGACTATCCCAACCCGCGATCGTTCGAGGAGGCCCAGGGCCGCGTCGTCCCGCTCGCCCCGGGGGAGAGCGTGCGATTCGAGCTCGCCCTCGAGCACCTCGCCGGCGAGCGGCTCGCGGCAGCGCGGGCCGCGATCGCAGCCCTGGCCGCCGCCCCGCCCACGATTCACGCCCAGCCCCGCCGCGATTGGTCGGCGGGGTGAAGTCGCCGCGTCGCCCCTGACTGGTCGGGTAGACTAGACAGCACTTTGGCGGCCCTCTCCACGGCCGCCCTGTTCCGGTCGCGGCCATCGGTTCGCGTCAGGCATGAGCATCGTCGAACGCCCATCTGTGTCTCCCGCGGCGGCTCTCCCCGCCGCCGGTCCAGCCGGTCAGGCCGGGCCGATCACGCTCGCGGTGTATGACCGGATGATCGCCGCCGGCGTGTTCGACCCGGCCGACCCGCGGTCGCTGGAACTCATCGGAGGAGAGCTGCACATGATGTCGCCGATCGGAGACCGCCACGCCGACGCGGTCGCGTTCCTGACCCGCTGGAGCAGCCAACAGGTCGATCCGGCCACGACCCTCGTCTGGGTGCAAAACCCGCTGGCCATCCCCGGCTCGGCGAGCGCCCCGCAGCCCGACATCGCCTGGGTGGCCCTCCGCCGCTACGCCGACCGCCGGCCGCTGCCAGCGGAGGTGTCGCTCGTGATCGAGGTGGCCGACACGAGCCTCGAGTTCGACACCACAACGAAGGCCTCGCTCTATGCGGCGGCCGGCATCACCGACTACTGGGTGGTCGATCTCGCGAGCCGGGCCGTGATCGTGCTCCGCGATCCGCGGGCCGGCCGCTACGAGACCCGGGCCACCCACCGCGACGACGAGGCCGTCAGGCCGCTGGCCCGCCCCGAGGCCGCGCTGGTACCCCGAGAACTCTTCGCCACGGAGTGACGATGGCGTGAGCGTCGGGCGGGCGAGGTCAGGCCGGCGGGCGTCACATGGGCGTCTTGAACCCCAGCGCCCGCACCACGCACCAGCCCTTCACGCCCTCGAAGATCGAGAACGCCCCGCCGGCCAGGCAGCCGAGCCCCGCCCAGAGGGCCCAGGCCGCGAGCGTGCCGACCTGCGCCGCCGCGATCAGGCCGACGCCCACCCCGGCGGTGAGGATGCCCGTGATGATCCGGGCCGTGCGGCCCCGGTTGTCGATGTTGCACTGCATGACGCGGTCTCCAGGTTGGCGAAGGGCTTTGCCCACGAATCCACGGGCATGATACGCGCCTGCCAGGCTACGACAGAATCTCCCGCACCGGCTCGCCGCCGTCCACGAGCTTGATCGGCCGCCCGTTGCTCGACATGTTCTCCTTCGCGGGGTCGATCCCCAAGCTCGTGCAGAAGCTGGCGAACAGATCCGGCACGGTCACCGGCCGGTCGGCCACCTCCACGCCCGCCTTGTCGGTTCGCCCCACGATCGCGCCGCCGGCCACGCCGCCGCCGGCCAAGACCGTATTGAAGCTGCGCGGGAAGTGGTCGCGACCGCCGCGGGGATTCACCTGCGGCGTGCGGCCGAACTCCCCCATCCAGATCACGAGCGTGTCGTCGAGCATCCCCCGCTGCTCGAGATCGCGAATCAGTGCCGCGAACGGCCGATCCACCCCGCCCGCCAACTCGGCCACCTTCGTGAAGTTGTCTTGGTGGGTGTCCCAGCCGTTGGAGACGACCTCCACGAACGACACCCCCTGCTCGACGAGCCGCCGCGCGAGCAGGCAGCCGGCGGCGAACTCTCCCTCGCCATACTCGGCGCGGATGCCCTCCGGTTCGCGATCGAGATCGAAGGCCTGCATCGCCGGGCTGAGGATCATCCGGGTGGCGCGGCGATAGACGCTCGCATGGTCGGCAGCCTCCTGCGGCAGGCTCTGGGCGAAGCCCGCACCCAGCCGCTCCATCAGGTCGAGCCGGCGGAGGTGCCGCTGGGCCGGCACCTGGGGCGCGGTGTTGGCCGGGCTCGTGGTGGCGGCGCGGAGCTCGTAGGGATCCCACTGCATGCCGAGCAGGCCAGCCCCTGAATCGCCGCGGCCGCGGCCGCCGATCCGCACCACCGGCGGCAGGTCGCCCGTCTCACGGGCGTCGGCTGCCAGTTCGCTCGCCACGATCGAGCCGAGCGTCGGATGGCGGGCGCTGGGATTGGGCAGGTAGCCCGTATGCAGCAGGTAGCTGGCCCGCGGGTGGCTCCCTTCCTTGCTCGTCATCGAGCGGACCACGGCCAGCCGATCGGCCACCGTCGCCATGGCCGGCCAATGCTCGGCAAACCGCATCCCGGGCACGGTGGTGGCGATAGCCTTCGTTTCACCGCCGTTCTTGTGGCCCTCGAGCGGGCTGAAGGTCTCGAACTGCGAGGGCCCTCCCTGCATCCAGAGCAGGATGCAGGCCTTGTGCCGCTTGCGGAGGTCGGCGGCATTGGCCGCGACGGCGCGGGCGAACGGGATCACACCGGCCGCGGAGCCGGCCACGGGAAGCAAGCGAAGGAAGTCACGACGGGTGGGCATGGGACTACTTTCGGTGAATGAACTCGGCGCTGTTGACCAGCGCCCAAAAGATGTCCTCGAAGGCGTCGGCGCGGTCGCCCGTGTCCCGCACGTGCTCCAGGCAGACGGTGATCTCGGCGGGCGTGGCGTGGCGGGCGAGCGTCCGCAGGTGGAGCTCGTCGGCGAGCTCGCGGTCGTCGGGCGTGTCAGCGAGCAGCCGCCCGAGCAGCGTGAACCGCCGCTCGCCGTCGATCGCCCGGGCGAGCGGCTGGCTGTTCATCAGGAGCAGTGCCTGCGGGATCGAGCCCAGGATTTCGTCGCGGGGCAGGCCGGGGTCGTAGCCGAAGGTCTGATTGAAGACGATCCGCGGAAGACCCACCTGCCGCCGGCCGCCCCCCTTGCCGCCGGCCTGGGCGGCGAGCCGGCCAGCGACCTGCCCCTCCTCCACGCCGAGCGCTGCGAGCACCTGCGTGAAGAGCTGGTCGGCCCGAAGCCGCTGCGGGCAGCTAGCGGAGCCCACGGGCCGCCCGGCATCGCCGCGTGAACGGGCGGCCGCCCGGTAGGCGGGGGTCGCCATCACGTCGCGAAACAGTGCCCGCAGGTCATGGTCGGCCGCCACGAACCGGCGGCAGAGCTCAGCGAGCAGCTCCGGAGACCGCGGCTCGCGGTCGGGGCCGAGGTCGTCGATGCCCTCGTAGAAACCGTCGCCGACGAGCTCGGTCCAGACTCGGTTGACGATCGCCCGAGCAAACCAGGGGTTGTCTTCTGCCGTGACGAGCCGGGCCGCCATCGCCCGCCGCTCCTGGTCGGGCGTGCCCAACGGGAGCGGGCCGCCGCCGAGGAAGAACCGCGGCTGCATCACGGTGCCCGGGAGCGACGGGTCGTCGAGGTGGGGCATCTCGTGCTCGAGGTCGCCCCGCCGCGGGTTGTTGGCGGCTTTCTTCCCGCGGGCCCCGCGGGGATCGCGGTCGAACGACACTACCTCGAAGCGTTCCATCCCGTCGCCCGGCCCCCGCCGGATCGCGATCCGGGGGAAGAAGGCCGCGAACTCGTGAAACTGGGGCCGCTTCCAGCGATCGGTGAAGTGGTCGTGGCACTGGGCGCATTGGATCTGCACGCCCGTGAACACCCGCGACACCTCGGCGGCGATGTCGGATGTCTCCCCCATCTGCGCCATGATGATGGCCGTGCCGCCGTTCTCCGACGGCACGCCCGTGGCCGTGATCACGTCGTGGGCGATCTCGTCCCAGGCGGCCTCCCCGGCCAGATGCCCGGCGAAGAAGGCTTCCACCGCCGGGCCCAGCGCGATCGCCCGCTCGTCGCTGCGGCGGGAGAGGATCACGTCGCGGAAATAGCGGGCCCAGTTGGTGGCCCAGGCGGGATCGGCGAGCAGTCGCTCGACGACCGCCTCCCGCTTGCCGGGCGAGCGATCGGCGAGAAAGGTCTCGATCTCCTCCGGCGACGGCTGGCGACCGACCAGGTCGAGCGACGCCCGCCGGAGAAACGTGGCGTCGTCGCAGGGGGGCGGCACGGGAGCGGCGGCCCGCGCGGTGGCGACGGCCAGCCCCGCCGCGACGAGCAGGGCCAGGGCACGGCGGAGACCGGTCGAGAGCGTCATACCTTCATGAACGGGCGAGGACCGCCTGGGTTGCGAACCCTGCCGCCAGCAGGGCAGCCAAGGCCAGCCGGTAGACGATAAAGGGCCAGAGCGTGTGGCTGGTGAGCATCCGCAGGAGCCAGCGGATGGAGAGGTAGCCCGCGACCCCCGCCACGACCGTGCCGACCACGGCCGCCAGGATATCGTCGCCGGTGGCCAGAATCTCGTGGCGGGCCTTCCAGGCCTCGAGCACTCCGGCGGCCCCGACGGCCGGCAGCGAGAGCAGAAACGAAAACCGGGCGGCCGTGCGGCGATCGAGCCCAGTGATCATTCCCGAGGAGATCGTGGTGCCGCTGCGGGAGGCCCCCGGCACGAGCGCCAGCACCTGGGCCAGCCCCATCCAGACCGCGTCGGCAAGCCGAATCGACTCCAGGCCGTCGCGGCCGGAGCGGCCCCGGCGGGCCCGCGCCAAGCAGACGATCTCGGCGGCCGCCATCAGGATCGTGCCGCCAAGCACCGCCATGGCGACCACTTCCAGGTCGCGGGCGGCACCGCGGATGAAGTCCCGCGCCGCCAAGCCCACGACCACGATCGGCAGCGTGCCGAGCACGATCATGATCGCCACCCGCGACTCGACCGTGCCCCAGGGCCGGCCGGAGGCCACCCCCGCGACGAAGCCCCGCACGAGCGCAACGACATCCTGTCGCATCGCGATCAACACGGCGGCGAGGGTTCCGCACTGGATCAGGGCCGAGTAGGCCGCCCCGGGGTCGTCCCAGCCGAGCAGGGCCGGCACGAGCCGCAGATGGCCCGTGCTCGAGATCGGAAGAAACTCGGTCAGCCCCTGCACCAGGCCGAGAATGATGGCTTCGACGAGCGACATGGGCGAAGCCTACCACCGTCAAAAGGCATGGTTCGCGGCATCCCCCCGGCTCGCGCCGGGGGGCTTTTATCGGCTCGCTTGGCCTCGTTATACTTCGCGGTTCCGTCCAACCCAGGAATCCCGCATGTTTCGCAACCTCAGCACCTTCGGTCTCCCCCTCTCCGGCCGCCCCAGTGAACTGATCGAACTCGCCCTGTCGTTCGGCTTCGACGGCATGGACATCGATCTGCTCGACCTCGAGAAGCAGGCCGAGATCTACGGCGTGGAGCACGCCCGCCGGCTGATGGTCAGCGCCCGGCTCAAGAGCGGCTCGTTCCGCCTGCCGGTGAGGCTCGACGGCCCTGAGAAGGAGTTCGAGGCCGAGCTCGCCGCCCTGCCCAAGCGGCTCGAGTTGGCTGCCGCGGCCGAATGCCACCGGGCCATCGCGACCGTGGCGCCGACCTCCGACGAACACTCGTTCAAAGACTTCTTCGAGCTTCACCGGATCCGGCTACACACCATCGGCGACCTGCTGGCCCCGCACGGCATCCAGCTGGGCCTCGCGATCCGGCCGGAACGGCCGGCCGAGGAAACGACCGCCTCCCCCTTCATCGCGACTTTCGAGGCGCTGCTGGGCCTGGTGGCGGTGTCGCACGAGCGAATCGGCGCGGTGGTCGATGCCTGGGCCCTGCACGCGACCGGAGAGCCGGTCGAGCTGGTGGCCAAGGTGCCGAAGGGGCGGATCGTGGAGGTGCGACTGTCCGACGCGCCCCGCGGCGTGACCGGCGCAGAGCTGACCGAAGCCGGCCGGCTGATGCCGGGCGAGACGGGAGCGATCGCCTCGGCGGAGGTGCTCAAGGCCGCGGCGGCGACCGGGTTCGACGGGCCCGTCACCCCCTGGGCCCATCGCTCGACGCTCACCGGCCGGGGCCGGGAGAAGATCGTGCGGCTGGCGGGCGAGCGGATGGAGCAGGCCTGGAAGGAAGCCGACATGGAGATCCTGCCCCGGTGGTTCGCCCCGGTGGCCCGCGACCAGTTCGGCCGGCCGATCGAGGAACTCGCCGAGATCGTGGCCGCGACGGAGCAGGTGGTCGCCGAGCGGGGCGGCTGAGCCGAATGCCCGCCAGCAGCGGTCTCACGCCCCTTCGCGGATCCAGGTCACCCGCGGCTTGCCGCCCCCTTCGACCGCCGAGCCCTTGAGAAACTCCGCCACGTAGCGGAGCTGCTTGCCGGGCCGGTCGGGGTCGCGAAACGAGTCGCCCTTCTGCAGGATCGGCAACTGGTCGGGCATGGAGCCGAAGGCCCGGGTGCCGGCGGCCTGGCAGGGGTGCCAGCAGCCGTTGCCGGCGGCGTCCTCGAGGTAAAACTCGGGGTAGCAGTGTCCCTCCACCCAGACGGTGCGAGCGGGGATCTCCTGCGAGCGGGCCGCGGCGATGAACAGGCAGGTGAGCTCCTCGCAGTCGCCCCAGCCGTCGGCCAGCGCCCGCCGGGCTCCCTTGAGTTCGCCGTTGCGGTATTCCACCTTGGCGCGGACCGCGTCATAAATCGCCTCGACCCGCTTCCAGCCCTGGTGGTCGGCGGCCGCTTCCTTGGCGAACTTCACGATCTTGGGGTCCCGCGTCTCGACGTAGGGGCTCGCCCCGAGGTGAATCCTCAGGTCGCGGCCGGGCTTGGCCGGGATCCGCCAGCCGGCGGTGTCTTCGGGTGCCACGATCGCGAACCGCTCGAGCTCGAAGGTGACGATCGCCTGCTCCTTGCCGCCGGCGGGAATCGACGGGATCGTGACCACCATCTGCTCGACGCCCTCGGCGAGCTTGCGGTAGGCCGGCCCCTTCACGCCCCGCGAGATGTCTTCCTCGACGATCCGCACCTTCTGCTCGGGCCAGGCCGCGGGCACGGGCAGCGTGGCATAGAGCCCGCGGCAAGGCCCCCCCTCCGCCGTCACGATCACGCCCACGCGATACCGCTGCAGCCGCAGGTCGCCGAGTTTCGGGGCGACGGTGCCGGCCGCCGGGTCAGGCAACTGGCCGCGGCCGAGGGCAGGGAACGCAAGCGCGGCCGCCGAGGCGGCGAGCAGACGGCGGCGGGCCAGCATCGGTCCTCAGGCTCCGGAGGCGAAGGAATCCATCTTGGCATCGGCTCCCGGCCGCCGCGAAGACGAGCGGCGGCCCCCCGGAGCCGATCGGGGGAAATGGGCCGTTCGCGGCCGCTTGTCGATTGTTTCGGCCCCGGCCGGCTGCTACACTGCGAGGCTCGGTCCGTGGCCCGCCCCATCCCCCTTGCCCCCTTTTACGGTCTTTCCCGAACCCCCCACGCATGGTCAACCGCAACCTCATTCGCGAACTGGAAACTGGCGACGATCTCGAACAAGAACTCGAACTGGCGCTCGCCGGGGCCGGTGATGGCGAATACGGGGTGGGCACCGCGACCCTCGCGGTCAACGCGGTGCTCGAGGGCAAGATCCTGCGGGTGGACGACGAGTTCGTGCTCGTCGACGTGGGCTACAAGAGCGAAGGCCACATCCCGCGGAACGAGTGGGACGAGTCGGAGCCCCCGCCGCAGATCGGCGACGTGGTCAAGGTGCTCCTCGAGGAGTTCGAGGAGGGCCAGGAGGAGCAGCGCGGCCTGATCACCCTCTCCAAGCGCAAGGCGCGGCGGATCGAGGACTGGATCCGCGTGATGGAGAGCGTCAAGGAAAACGACGTCGTCACCGGCTTCGTGACCCGCAAGATCAAGGGCGGCTTGCTGGTGGACATCTCCGGCGTCAACGTCTTCCTGCCGGCCAGCCAGGTGGACATCCGCCGCCCCGCCGACATCGGCGACTACTGCGGCCGGGCGATCCAGTGCCTGGTGCTCAAGATCGACGAGGCCCGGCGCAACATCGTCGTCTCCCGCCGCGCCCTGATCGAGCAGGAGCGGGCCGAGCGGAAGAAGCAGCTGATGGAGACCCTCGAGGTGGGCCAGGTCCGCCGCGGCGTGGTCAAGAACATCGCCGACTTCGGCGCCTTCGTGGACCTGGGCGGCATCGACGGCCTGCTCCACATCACCGACATGGCCTGGGCCCGGATCGGCCATCCCAGCGAGATGGTGCAGATCGACCAGGAGGTCGAGGTGCAGGTGCTGCACATCGACCGCGAACGCGAGAAGATCGCCCTGGGCATGAAGCAGCGGACGGCCAGCCCCTGGATCAAGGTCGCCGAGAAGTATCCGGTGGGCACGGTCTGCAAGGGCACGGTCGTCAACGTGATGAGCTACGGGGCGTTCGTGAAGCTCGAGGACGGCGTCGAGGGGCTGGTGCACATCTCCGAGATGAGCTGGACCAAGCGGGTCAGCCACCCGTCGGAGCTCGTCAAGCCGGGCGACGAGGTCGAGGTGGTCGTGCTGGCCATCAACAAGGAGAAGCAGGAAATCTCGCTGGGCATGAAGCAGACCCAGCAGAACCCCTGGGAAAAGGTCGCCGCCGACTATCCGCCGGGCGCGCTCGTCAAGGGGGTGGTCCGCAACCTCACCAACTACGGGGCCTTCGTCGAGATCAACGACGGGATCGACGGCCTGCTGCACGTCACCGACATGTCGTGGACGCGGAAGGTCACCCATCCCAGCGAGATGCTGGAGAAGGGCCAGGAGGTCGAGTGCAAGGTGCTCTCGGTCGACCAGCAGCGGCGGCGGATCGCGCTGGGCCTCAAGCAGATGGGCGACGACCCGTGGACGGGCGACATCCCCGGCCGCTACAAGCCGGGCGACGTGGTCAACGGCACGATCACCAAGATCACCAACTTCGGCGTGTTCGTGGGGCTCGAGGATGGCCTCGAGGGCCTGCTTCACATCTCGGAGCTCTCCGACGACAAAGTCGAGAACGCCGAGGAGCTCGTGAAGGTGGGCGACCCGATCGAGGTCAAGGTGCTCCGCGTCGACACCGACGAGCGGAAGATCGGCCTCTCGAAGAAGCGGGTCGGCGCCGACGAGTAGCCGGGCTCGTTCACGGCTGCATACAAGCCCCCTTGCGCAAGCAAGGGGGATAACGCCTGCCATGGGTTCCGGTGCTGGGCTCCCTGCCCTGACGCCCGGTCGCGATATCTGCCGACCCCCGCGAGGTCAGTCGACGAGCGTGAGGGCCTCGATCGGGCCGAGCCAGCGGCCGCTGTTGCCCGCGGTGGCGATTCCGGCCGGCGCGAGGTGAAGCATGCCGCCGACGGCGAGCTCGGGGTCGCCGCGGCCCACCACCACGCGGCGGGGCGGGCCGGCGGTCGTCAGGGGCCGCCCCTCCGGCGACACCGCAGCGGCCTCGTAGGCGAGTGCCTCGCCCGTCGCAGCGTCGACGACGTCGAGCACCAGGCAGCGGGTGCCTCCGCTCGCCAGCCAGACGACGACCCGGCCACCCGCCGCGAGGTTCGTCCAGGCGACCTGCCGGGGCCCGCCCGCGGGCGGCCTCATCACGACCGTCGGCGCGGCAGCGATCGGCGCGACCGGGGCCGGCACAGCCGGGCTGACGACCGGCGCCGGCGGCTCGACCGGCACTGCCGGCTGGTGCGCGAGCTCCTGTTCCAACCCGGCGGGCGCCGGCCCCTCGGGCGCCACGGGCGAGGCGACCTCCACGGCATCGAGCACCCGCATCCCGCGGTTGGCGAGCCAGCCGAGGTCACCCGTGGCGGCGAAGCCTCCCCCGATCACGCCCAGGGCAGCGAGTTTTGCCAGCAGGTTTTGCATCGCCCGAAGCAGCGTCTGGAAAGGCATCCCGGGCACCGCCCCGGGCCTCCCAACTATGCGCCCCGGACGGCCGTCTGCCGCCGCCAACCCGAGAAAACCGGTCCCGGCGGCGGCTCGGCCGGCCTGTCGTAGCGGTCGTGCGGCGCCGGGAGCCAGCCCATGATTTACAACGGGACTCGACGCCTCGATCCCCAGCCACTCCCCCCCTTGAAGATGCCCGCCACTTCTCCCGGCGAACCAGTCCCGGTCGCGGTGGCACTCCTCACGCCGCCGGGCCGGGGCGCGTTGGCCGTGGTCGGTCTCGCCGGCCGGCAGGCCTGCGACCTCGCCGACCGGCTGTTCCGGCCGCGCCGCGGGCCGCCGCTCCTGGCTCGGCCCGATCGGTCGATCGCCGTCGGGCGCTGGCAGGCTCTGCCCGATTCGGCCGGGGAAGAACTCGTGGTCGTGCGGCGGGCTGCCGATTGGCTCGAGGTTCACTGTCATGGCGGGGCGGCCGCGGCAGAGGCGGTGCTCGCGAGCCTCGAGGCCGGCGGGGCGGTCCGGCAGTCGTGGCCCGACTGGCTCGCGGCCACCGGCGCCGAGGTGATCGAGATCGAGGCCCGGCAGGCGCTTGCCCTGGCGGCGGGCCCCCGGGCCGCCCGGATCCTCGGCCGGCAGCTTGCGGGGGCGTTGGCCGCCGAACTTGGTCGGATCGGCCACCTGCCCGCCGTCCACCGGGGGCCGGCCGTGGCCCGACTGCTCCGCGCCGCGCGAGTCGGCCTCCGGCTCAGCCAACCCTGGCGGGTGGTGGTCGCGGGCCCGGTCAACGCCGGCAAGAGCAGCCTCGTCAACGCGCTGACGGGCCACGCTCGGAGCATCGTCTCGCCCCAGGCTGGCACCACCCGCGACCTGGTCACCACGCGGCTCGTGCTGGGGGGCTGGGAGGTGGAACTGATCGACACGGCCGGCGGCCGCACCGACCTCGCCGCCGCCTCGCCGACCGAGCG
>JBIIYH010000136.1:0-6932 GCA_044346905.1 Pirellulales bacterium | reverse complement strand
GCTCCGCGACCGCGGGCTCGACCGCGGCCACAGGCTCGCTCGCGTAGGCGGCGACCTCGTCCACCGCGTGGCCGCGAGCCTCGAGCTCCCGCCGCAGCACGTCGCGTCCGGCGGCGGCCCGCACGAGCAGAAACCTTCCGCTGGCGGGCTGCTCGCCGAAGGCCTCCACGAGCCCCTCGGAACGAAAGTCGGCGGGCATGAGATCGCAGACGTAGCCGGCCGCCTCGAGGCTCGCACGGGTCGCCGGACCGATGGCCGCAAGCCGGGCCGTTCCCAGCGCCCGCCCATCGCGGCCGGCCAGGCGGAGCCGGTCGAGGAACCCCCGCACGCCGTTGACGCTCGCGAACACGACCCAGTCGTAGGTGTCGAGCCGGCGGATCGCGGCGTCGAGCGGCACCCAGCTCGCGGGCGGGCCGATCGAGACCACGGGAGCGACGATCGGCCGTCCGCCCGCGGCCCGGATCCGGGCGACGAGCTCGGCCTGTTGGCCGGCCGGCCGGGTGACGACCACCTCACGGCCGGCGAGCGGCCCGGTGGCGGCTGCCGCGACGACCGGTCCGACGATCATCACCGCGGGCGACCGCCAGCCGTCGCGGACCGCGTCGGCCGCGCAGCTGCCGAGTGTCGATGTGGCCTGCCGCTCGTCGGGCCAGGAGCAGCGGCTCACGATCGCCACGGGCGTGTCAGCCGGCCGGCCGGCCGCGATCAGGGCTTGCGACCAGCCCGCCAACTGCTCGATGCCCATGTAGACCGCCAGGGTGCCGGGGAGCGCGGCCAGCGGGCGAAACTCCACCGGCTCGGTCTTGCCCCGGGCCTCGTGACCGGTGACGAGCGTCAGGCTCGAGGCCGCCGCCCGACTCGTCAGGGGCACGACCGCGGCGGCGGCAGCGGCGAACGCCGCCGTCACGCCCGGCACGATCTCGATGGCGATGCCTTTCCGCCGCAAGGGCGCGAGTTCCTCCGCCAGCCGCGCGAAGACCGTCGGGTCGCCTCCCTTGAGCCTCACGACCGTCCGGCCGGCCGCGGCGAGTCGCGCGAGCAGCTCACCGGTGGTGCCCCCCGGGTCGGGATCGCCCAAGTCGCCGCGATCGACCTCGATCCGCTCGACGCCCGAGGGAATCGCCGACAGCACGGCCTCGGGAACCAGTCGGTCGTGCACCACGACATCGGCCTGTCGCAACCGCTCGAGCCCCCGCAGCGTGAGCAGGTCGAGGGCGCCCGGCCCGGCGCCCACGAACGTGACCAGGCCGGGAGTGGGCGGGGATTCAGGGGACACGAGCGGGGCAGGCGGGAACGTCACGCGTTGGGGTTTGAGGGGAATCGCCGCACAACCTAGACTGCTGGCCTCGGGTCGTCGAGGCGGCCCGCCGTCGAGGCTGCCCCCTGATTCGCAGGCGGCGCCGGAGCGTGCCGTTTCCACGCATCCTCACCGCTCATGGCCAACGAGTCTACTGCGGCAACCGCAGTCCCTGCCGATCCGGCCCTCTCCCCCTCCTGGGCGGCCCTTTCGGCGACCGATCGCTCCCGGCTGATGCAGTGCTACCGCACCGGGATGCAGGCCGCGGGCAATGCCCAGTATGCGATCGACATGTTCTCCGCCTGCGTGCTCGGCGACCCGGGCAATGCGGTCTTCCTCCAGGCCTTCCTGGCGGCCCTGCGGCGAAAGTTCGGCTCCAAGAAGAGCGGCACGTTCTCGTCGCTGCTCTCGGCCGGCGGCCGGGCTGGCATGAAGCGGGCGGGCTCCAACGCCCAGTGGCGGGACGTGATCAAGCAGGGAGTCGAGATCCTCAAGTCCAATCCTGCCGACCACGCCTGCCTCCTGGCGATGGCCGAGGCCTGCGGCAACCTGATGTTCGTCGAGTGCCAGGCGGTCTATCTCCGCGCGGCGCTCGATGCGAACCCGGCCGACGCCGAGGTCAACCGCCAGTGCGGTCGGTTCGCCGCCAGTCAGGGCAACTTCGACCAGGCGATCGAGTGCTGGCGGCGGATCGCCCGGATCAAGGGGCTGGCCGAAGAGGCCGAGCGGGAGATCGCCCAGCTCTCGGTGGACAAGACGATCTCGGCCGGCAAGGGGCTCGTGGGCCGGGGCGGCAACCAGGCTGCCGCCACCGCGGAGCCGGCCAAGGCCGGCGACCGCCGGGCCGAGCTGATGCAGTCGGTACGCGACAACCCGGCCGACATCGAGGGAACGCTCGAACTCGCGGATCTGTTCGAGCAGGACGGCCGGATCGACGAGGCCGAGAAGCTGCTGACCCGGGCGCTGGCCGCCTCGGGCAATGAGCTCAAGGTGCGGGAGCACGTCGAGGACCGGCAGCTTCGCTGGGCAAAGTCGAAGGTGATGATCGCCGAGCAGCGGCTGGCCGGGAGCGACACGGCCGAAAACCGCGAGACCGTCGACAAGCTGAAGCGAGCCCAGCTGCGGCAGGAACTCGAGATCTTCGGCACGCGGTGCAGCCGCTATCCCGAGAACCTGACCTGGAAGTACGAGCTCGCCCTGCGGCTCAAGGCCGCCGGCAAGTTTCCCGAGGCGATCCGCCACTTCCAGGAAGCGCTCAAGGACGTCCGCCGCAAGGGGGCGATCTCGCTCGAACTCGGCGAGTGCTTCCAGAGCATCAAGCAGTATCCGCTGGCGATGCAGAACTACGAGGCCGCGGTGGAGCTGCTCACCGACCGGGAGCTGGACCTCCGCAAGCGGGCCCTCTACCGGGCGGGGGTCCTGGCCGCCGGCCTCAAGGACCTGGATGCCGCCCAGAAGCACCTCTCGGCCGTGGCCGGCCTGGACTACGGCTACCGCGACGTGGCCGAGCGGCTGGACAAACTGCGTTCGGCGAAGGATAACGGGGGTCCGGAAGGCTGACCCAGAGGCCTTCCGGCCTGCCACCGTTCAACCGTTCACCAGAGGATCCCATGCCCCATTCGGCCAGTGCCAAGAAGCGTCATCGTCAGAATCTCCGCGACCGCGAGCGGAACCGGCAGGTCAAGTCGGTGATCAAGACCTCGATCCGCAAGGTGCTCGAGGCGGTCTCCGCGGGCGATACGGATCTGGCGCGGGAGCAGCTTCGGGCCGCTGCCAAGACGGCCGACAGGGCTGCCGCCAAGGGCACCATCCACCGCAATCGGGCCGCCCGCATCAAGTCGCGGCTCTCGGCCCGGGTCAAGGGGGTGTCCGGAGCCGCCGCCCCGGCCGCGAAGGGCCGCAAGACGACGACCGCCTGAGCGTGCGCGATCAGCGGGGTGACGAAGAGCCGCTCACCACACGATGCTGGCCGCATCGAAGACCGGCCCTTCGACGCACGTCCGCCGGTAGTCCCAGCCGCCGTCGGCGTCGCGGATCGGCGCGACGCACGTGAAGCAGATCCCGATGCCGCAGGCCATCGGTGTTTCCAGCGAGGCCGCGCACGGGATTTGGCGAGCGGCCGTCCACCGGGCCACGGCCGCCATCATCGCGTCGGGCCCGCAGGTGGCCACCCGCATCCCGCCGGCCGGCCCGAGCCTGCCTCCGGCGGCGAGTGACTCGAGCAGGTCCACGACCGTGCCGTGAACGCCCGCCGTGCCGTCGAGCGTGGCCAGGTGCACCTCGCAGCCCGCCGCCTCGAAGTCGGCCACGTCGCCGAAGACCGCCGCCGTCCGCCCGCCCCAGCAGAACGTGATCCGCTCCACGCGGGGCCGCGTGCGGGCGGGCGAGCCGTAGCAGACCCGGCCCGAACGCTCGCGGGCCAGCGACAAAAGCGCCGTCTGCCCGATGCCGCCGGCGACGAGCACCAGATGGGCGACCGGCGGCGGGTCGAAGCCGTTGCCGAGCGGCCCCCAGACGGCCAGTTCCTCGCCCGGCGGCAGACCCGCCAGGGCCGTCGTGAACCGGCCATGCACGGCATACACGAAGTCCACGTAACGCGGCTGCCCGTCGGGCCCGGGGAAGACGTCGTAAACCGCCAGCGGCCGGGCCAGGAGCGGGTCGGTGCGACCCGGCAGCCTGAGCATGGCGAACTGCCCGGGCAGCGCCGCCGCGGCCAGCGCGGGCGACTCGATCCGGATCCGCCAGGTGCGATCGGCGATCGGGCGATGGGCGACCACGGCCACCCGCTCATGGCAGGGGCCCGGCGTCGCCTGGCTGCAGGCCGACGGACCGCAGGCTGCGGGGGCGCCGGCCATCATCCCTCCCCCGCCGGCCGCTTCTTGGCCGCCCGCCATGTGGAGGCCTTTCCGGGCCGCTTCTTCCGGCCGGGCCCCGCCGGCGGACGACCGGCGGCCCCGCCGCCGGCATCGCGGTCATTCCGGCCCCGACCGCCCGGTCGGCCCCCTGGCCCACCGACGCGGCCACCAGTTTGCCCACCGACGCGGCCACCAGTTTGCCCACCGACGCGGCCACCAGTTTGCCCACCGGCTCCGCCACCCGGCCGGCCGGCCGGCCGTCGCTCGCCTGCGGTGCCGCCGCCGGGCCGCGGCGCACCGCGGCCCTGACCGCCCGGCCTTCGCCCCTGGGTTCCACCGGCCCGGTCGCGACCAGCCGGCCTGCGGCCCGGTCCGCCCGGACCACGCCGCGGCCCCCTGCCCCGCTCGCCGTCCGGCGGCCCGAGCGGTTCGGAGCCGACGGCCGCGACCGCGTCTCGTCGCAACGCCTCGACCTCGCTCCAGGCCAGTTGCCGCCACTGGCCGGGCAGCAGATTACCCAGCGACAGCCCGCCCACGGCCACCCGCTTGAGCTGATGAACTTTGTGGCCGAGCCGGGCGAGCATCCGGCGGATCTCGCGGTTCTTGCCCTCGTCGAGCACCATCTCGAGCACCGCGCTCTGCTTGTGCTGCGAGCGGATCGAGACCCGCTTGGCATGCACTTCCCCCTCCGCGAGTCGCACGCCCTGCTGCAACTTGGCGAGCAGGTCGGCCGACGGCACGCCGGCCACCTGCACCAGATATTTCTTCTCCACGCCATACCGCGGATGCGCGAGCAGGTTGGCCAGATCGCCGTCGTTGGTCACGAGAATCAGCCCTTCGCTCATCCGGTCGAGCCGGCCGACCGCGAACAGCCGCCGCTCACCGGGCACGAGATCGACCACCCGCGGCCGACCGGCGGGATCGAAGTTGGTGGTCACGGCCCCCACCGGCTTGTTGAGCAGATACACAACCCGCTTCGGATCAGGCAGCCGCTCGCCGTCGACGCGGATCTCCTGCGAGCGGGGATCGACCCGCGCGCCGAGCTCGCTCACGACCGTCCGATCGACCTCGACCCGGCCGGCGGTGATCAGTTCCTCGCAGGCGCGGCGGCTGCCGAGGCCGGCCGCCGCAAGCACCTTCTGGAGCCGCTCCTTGCCGTCGTCGGCCAGGGCGGGCTTGCCTGAGCGGGCCGCGGGCCGCGTGTCGGGCCTTCCAGGTCGGCTGGCCGGGCGACCGTCAGGTCGTGAACCGCCCTGGGGCTTGCGGGGCGGGCGACCAGCAGGACGAAAACCGCCGGGGCGGTCGGGGCCGTTGGGCCGCGGGGCATTGCGAGGGGGCATCGTAACCGTGGGGGGAGCGGGGGCGGGCGACGAGTCAGTCGTCCGATCATACACGCTCCGCCCTGCCGCGCGGCCCGGTTAGCGACGCGCGGGCGTCGACCACCATCGCGCCCGCCGGACCTCGGGAACGGGCTCCGCGTAGTCGCGGGGCCGGGAACCGTCCATGATCCCGTACTGGCGAAACGCATACGGGCCGATGTCGTTCTCCAGAAACGGGTCGAACCGCACGGCCCGTCGCTGTTGGTTGCGGGCCGGGCCCGGCTCGAGCCACGCGGGCTTGCCGAGCGAGGCGCAGCCGCCGGCGAGGCAGGCGGCCCACACCAGGACGACCAGGGCCGTCCGCGACGCGATGGGAGGAGAGACGGTCACGAGCGAAGGTCCGGGACGGAAGGAGCCGCCGGGGATGGTAGGGAACGCCCCCGCGCCGCCCAAGGGAGGTTTTCCCGGGGAGATTGGCCAGGCTGCATCTGCCGGTCGCGGTCACGGCACTGTGACGCGGAGCAGTTTCGCACCGGCCGCGGCGATCTCCTGCACGCCGGCCGAAGCCGGCAGGAGCACGCAGTCGCCGGCGCGGACCGCCGGCAGCCCCCACTGCTCCGGCAGCCGTGCCTCGCCCTCGAGCACGGCGAGGAAGTGGCAGCGGTCGTCGCCGCCGCATCGCCAGAAGGACGCCGGCCGCACCTCGTCGAGCGTGAAATACTCGCAGGCCACGAGCCGGCGAACGGCCGGATCGGCCGTCCCCTCCGACGGCACCGGAGCCACCGGCCCGAGCCGCGTGACCGCCTCGACGCCCGCCTCGACATGCAGCGGCCGGGGCGTGCCGTCGGGGCCGGTACGGTTCCAGTCGAACAGCCGGTAGGTCACGTCGCTCGACTGCTGGATCTCCGCCACGAGCAGCCCCGCCCCGATCGCGTGGACGGTGCCCGCCGGAATGAAGACGCAGTCGCCGGCGACCGGCGCGAACGAGTGGAGCACCGCCTCGCAGGTGCCGGCCCGGATCGCCGCGGCGAGTGTCTCCTGATCGACGCCCTCCCGCAGGCCGGCGTAGATGCGGCTGCCAGGCTCGGCCGCCACCACGTACCAGGCCTCGGTCTTGCCGCGATCGGGCGGGTCGAGCCGGGCGGCCCGCACGTCGTCGGGATGCACCTGCACCGAGAGTACCCGGTTGGCATCGAGAAACTTGAACAGCAACGGGAAGGCCGGCGGTGATGACCGGCCGAACAACTCACCGCCGTGCCCACGGACGATCTCTCCCAACGACCTGCCCGCGAGCGGCCCGGCCCGCACGAGGCTCTGGTCGCCGCCCCGATCGACGAGCTCCCACGATTCGGCGTAGTCGTCTCCCGCGGGCAGCGGACGGCCGAAGGCGGAGGCGAACCGGCGACCGCCCCAGATGTAGCGGCGGTAGATCGGGCTGAAACAGAGCGGCGGCAACATGGG
>JBIIYH010000381.1:0-2538 GCA_044346905.1 Pirellulales bacterium | reverse complement strand
CAGCCACGTGACAACGCTCCTCTGACAAATCGATCATCGGGCGGATCGAGTGATCCTCCGACGCAGGCATGCGGAACGCACACCTCCCGGCGGTACACCCCACGTTCGAGGGAACGCGGATGCCGCAGCGGGCGAGTCACGAACTGTAAGGACCCTGCGAGGGGCTGTCAATGACCCCGCTGGAAACGGCTTGAGGCGAAAAACAGCCCCAGGCTGGCCGCGTCTTGGGTGCCGCAGGCTCGGGACTGTCCGTGCCATCTCGCCGGACGCTCCCTGCGTCGTGGGTGCCGCCATACAAGCCCCCTTGCGCGAGCAAGGGGGATGACGCCTGCCACGAGAACCGACGTCGGGCCTCCCTGCCAAATGGCGTGGTTCGCGGCATCCCCCCGGCTCGCGCCGAGGGGCTTTGATGAGCGCACAGGCCGGGCCGAATTGCCACGAATGGCATTGCCACCAGCGTCACATATATGAATCCGCGGTTTCGGCGGGGGCGGGGCCGTATTTCAGCGGGGCCATCGTGAAGCTGGCCCGGCCCTGGCTCACGCTCCGGACGGCCGCTGAATAGCCGAACATGCTCGCCAGCGGAGCCTCGGCCGTGAGCACGGTCGCCCCGCCGCGGATTTCCGTAGCCGTGATGATCGCCCGCCGCTGCTGGAGGTCATTGATCACGTCGCCGAGGTGGTCCTCGGGCACCGTCACCTCCACCTTCATCACGGGCTCCAGGAGCACGGAGCCGGCGGCCTTGAGCAGGTTGTCGATCGCGTCGGCCGCCGCGATCCGGATCGCCACGTCGCCGGGCAACGGCTCCGGGATCGGGCTCTCGAGCACCACGATCCGCACGCCCCACAGCGGGCAGCCCTTGCCGCCCCCCCGCTCGGCGCTCTCGCGGACCGCCTCGGTCATCGTGGCGGCGATCGCCGCCAGGGCCTCGCTTTCGGGGAACCAGCCCTGCTCCACCGTCACCGGCTCCTGCTCGCCGGTCGGCTCGCCGCGGACGGTGACCGTGGCCACGAGGGTCTGCCCGGCCACCTGGCGGTTCGACTCGCCCACGGCCGTCGCGGCCCGCTCGAGGGTCTCCTTGTAGCTCACGCGCGGCTTGTGGACGCGGCACTTGAGCTTGAAATCCCGCTCCAGGCGATGCCGGATCACCTCCAGATGCAGCTCGCCCATCCCCGAGATCAAGGTCTGACCCGTATCCTCGCTCTCGAGCGCGCGGAAGGTTGGGTCCTGCCGCTTCATCATCTCCAGGGCCTCGGACAGCTTCTTTCGCTCGAGGCTGGTCTCGGGCTCGATCGCCATCGAGATCACCGTCTCGGGGAAGGTGATCGTCTCGAGCACGATCGGCGCGGCTGCGTCGCAGAGCGTGTCGCCGGTGACGCTCGCCCGCGGGCCGATCACCCCCACGATGTCGCCCGCCTTCGCTTCGGGCACCTGCTCGCGGCGATCGGCCTGCACGTGCCAGAGCTGGGCGATGTTCTCCTTTTTCTGCTGGAGCGGATTCCAGGCCCGACTGCCCGCCTTGAGGGTGCCCGAATAGACCCGCAGAAAGGCGAGGTCGCCGTGCTTCTCAGCCAGAATCTTGAACACCAGCCCGCAGAAGGGCGCCTTGGGATCGGGCGGGCGGCTGATCGTGGTCGGCGTCTTGGCCGCCGGATCGAGCCCCTCCACCGGCGGCACATCGGCCGGACTCGGCAGGTAGGCGGCCACGCCGTCGAGCACCGGCTGCACGCCGATGCAGTCGAGCGCCGAGCCGCCGAAGACGGGCACCACCAGCCGGGCGATCGTGGCCTGCCGGATCACCTTCCGCATGAGTTCCGGCGGCAAGGGCGCCTCGGCCAGGGCCAGCTCCGCGACCTCGTCGGAGTAGTCGAAGAGCGTCGACACGAGGTGCTCCCGCCACTCCGCGGCCAAATCGGCCACCTCCGGCGGGATCGGGCCGCGGGTCACCTGGCCCCCTCCGGAGCCGGCCGCGAGCGCCTCCTCCTTCGGCGGGAAGATCAGGAGATCCATGGTCACGAGATCAACGAGCCCGCGAAACGGATCCTTGACGTGCGGCGGCCCCATCCCCACCGGCACCTGCAGCACCAGCGGCTTGGCCCCCAGCCGCTGCTCGATCTGCTTGACGGTGCCGAAGAAGTCGGCCCCCTCGCGGTCGAGCTTGTTCACGAGCGCCAGCCGGGGAACGCCGTATTTGTCGGCCTGCCGCCAGACCGTCTCGCTCTGGGCCTCCACCCCCTCGCGGGCGCTGAACACCACCACGGCCCCGTCGAGCACCCGCAGGCTCCGCTCCACCTCGGCCGTGAAATCGACGTGGCCGGGGGTGTCGATCAGGTTCACCGAGACGTCGGCCCAGCGGAAGGAGACGGCGGCCGAGTAGATCGTGATCCCCCGCTCCTGCTCCTCGGGATCGAAGTCGGTGACGGTCGTGCCCTGATCCACCTCGCCGAGCCGGTGGCTGGCCTTCGAATAAAACAGCATCCGCTCGGTGAGCGTCGTCTTGCCCGCGTCGATGTGGGCGACGATGCCGATGTTGCGGAT
>JBIIYH010000248.1:0-4297 GCA_044346905.1 Pirellulales bacterium | reverse complement strand
GGCGGAGCACCCGGCCGGTGAGGTCGCAGAGCGCCAGCCGGCTCGCGCAGACTTCCCCCTCGGCCTTGAGGACGGGCAGCGCGTCGTAGAAGGTCGAGTAGCGGCCGGCCAGGTCGTAGAGCCAGGCGGTGAGGAGATTTGGGCGGTTGTCGGCCTCGACGTCTTCGAGCACCTCGGCGAACCGCATGAGCCCGAGCGCCAAGGCCCGCTCCTGCGGGGCCGCGAGGAGCACCGGCCGGGCCGTCCGCAGGGCCGCACGGTCGACGCTCCCCTTGGCGCAGATCCCCTCCACGCGGGCCACCGCATACTGCATGTAGGCCGCCGTGTTGCCCGTGAGCTGGAGCATCTTGTCGAAGCTGAAGACGTAGTCGGTGGTCCGGTTTTGCGACAGGTCGGCGTATTTGATCGCCCCGATGCCGACGGTCTCGGCCACCTGCCTTCGCGTGGCCTCGTCCATCTCGCCGCGACCCGCCTCGGCCACCACCTTCGCCGCCCGCTCCACCCCCTCGTCGAGCAGGGCCTCGAGGCCCACGGTGTCGCCGGCCCTGGTTTTGAAGGGCCGGCCGTCCTCGCCGAGCACCGTGCCAAAGCCCACGTGGACGAGATCGACGCCCTCGATTCCGGGCAGCCCCGAGAGCCGGGCCGTCGCGAACACCTGCTCGAAGTGGCCGCTCTGGCGATGATCCACCACGTACAGGATCCGGTCGGGCTGCCAGTGTTCGAGCCGCCAGCGGATCGTGGCCAGGTCGGTGGTCGCGTAGAGGAAGGCGCCGTCGGCCTTGCGAATCAGGAGCGGCGGGGCCTCCTCGCCGGCGCCGGCGGCGGCATCCTTCAGAAACACGCCGATGGCCCCGCGGCTCTCCTTCGCGATTCCCCGGCCCACGAGATCATCCACGGTCGGGGCCAAGAGCGGTTGAAAGAAGCTCTCGCCCAGCCAGTGGTCGAAGCTCACGTGAAGCCGGGCGTAGAGCCGGTCGATCTCGGCCCGGCAGACGGGCATGAACTGTTCCCACAGGGCCAGGTTCTCGGGATCCCCCTCGTGGAGCTTGGCCGTCTCGGCGAGCACCTCGCGGCCCGCGTCGGGGTATTTCGCGGCCAGGGCCGCGGCCGCGGGGTCGGCGGCGAGTTCCTCGGGCTTGGCGTCGGCCACCTTGCGGACGAGCCGGTAGAGCCGGCCGAGCTCGGCCGTGGGGTCGGCGGTGAAGGCCGCGTCGTCGCGGCAGTGCTTCCAGCCCCAGAGGATCATCCCGAACTGCGTGCCCCAGTCGCCGAGGTGGTTGTCGGTGATCACCGTGTGGCCGCGGAACCGCAGGATCCGGGCCAGGGCGTCGCCGATCACGGTCGAGCGGATGTGGCCCACGTGCATCGGCTTGGCGACGTTGGGGCTCGAAAAATCGACCACGACCGTGAGCGGCTCGGCGACCGGGGCCACCCCCAGCCGCTCGTCGGCCACCGCCCGCCCCACCGCCGCGGCCAGCGCCTCGTCGCGGATCCGGACATTGATGAAGCCCGGCCCCACCGGGTCGCCCGGCGGCTCGAAGAGGGCCGCGTAGCCCGGCAGCGACTCGAGCCGGCGGATGATCTCGACGGCCACGTCGCGGGGCTTGCGGCCGGCCCGCTTGGCCAGGGCCATGGCCATCGTGCCGGAGTAATCGCCAAACTTCGCGTCGGCCGCCTCGCGGACCTGCTCGAGAAGCCCCGGCAGTTCCTGCTCGGGGATGGCCACGACCCCGTCGGCCGCGAGGCCGGCGAGCGCCTGGCCAAACAGCCCCCGGAGGGCGGCCCTGAAGTTCACGCGTCCGGGCGAGGCGGCCGGCGGCGGCTCGCCTGCGGCTGGGTCGGGGTCGGGCGTCATCGGGCCGCCGCCCCAGAGTCTCCCGCCGGCTCTGGCACCGGCACCCGGGCCGCATCGCTCCACAGGCCCTCGAGATCCCAGTAGCCGCGGGCCTCGGGGGCGAAGAGGTGCACCATCACGTCGCCGTAGTCGAGCACGATCCAGCGGCCCTCCTCGTAGCCCTCCGCCCCGCGCTTGCGGTCCTGGAGGTCGTGCTTGACCACCTTCTCGATCTCGTCGGCCATGGCGTGCAGCTGCCGCCGGCTGGAGCCGGTGGCGATCACGAAGTAGTCCACCACGGGCGTGAGCTCGCGGAGGTCGAGGATCAGGATCTCGCTGCCCCGGGTCTCGGCCGCGATCCGGGCGGCGAGCCGAGCCAGTTCCAGGGCGCGGTCGGGCCCGGCCGACGGGCTGGATGACGATTGGGAGCGGGCCTTCGACACGGAGCTGGGGTGTTCCTGGAAGCTGGGCCGCTGCTGACAGTGCGGCGGATGGCGGAGTGAATGGGAAAGCCGAAGTTTAGCAGCGGCCCGAAGCGGCGGGAAAACAACCGCTCAGCGGCCACAGGCCCGGCCGGCCCCGAGGGCGATGCCCGTGAGCACGAGGTCCGGAATCACGACCGCATCGGGCAGCACGTCTCGGACCGCGTCGGCCCAGCCGCCGGTGAGGATGGTGGCCGCATCGCCGCCCGAGGCCGCCCGGGCTTCGGCGACCAGCCGCGCGACCGCGCCGCGGATGCCATGGCCGATGCCGGCGGCGATGGCCGCCTCCGTGGACCGGCCGGGCATCGCGGGCAGTTCGCCTCCGACCAGCGCCGCCACGGCGGGCAGCTTGCTCGTGCCATCGGCCAAGGCCCGGGCCATGAGCGCAGGGCCGGGCAGGATCGCCCCGCCCAGAAACCGGCCGTCGGCGGCGACCATGTCCACGGTCACCGCCGTGCCGCAATCCACGATCACCGCGGGCCGGCCCGCCGGCTTGACGAGGCTGGCCGCCGCGGCGGCCGCCAGCCGATCGATCCCGACCTTGTGCGGCTCGTCCAAGGCGACCGCGAGCGGGAGGTCCTGGTGGCCGATCCGCCGCTGCCGCACGGGACGGTGTGTGGTGGCCGAGATTTCCGCCACCGTGGCCTCGAGCCGCGTCGCGGCCGCCTCGTAGACGCTCGCCACCAGGATCACCGCCGGCCCGGGCGCGACGGCCAGCAGCCACCGCTCGAGGTTGTCGGGGTGGAAGCCACGGCTGTCGAGATCCTGCCGCCGGGCGACCGTGGGCAGCCCGGCGTCGGCGGCAAAGTCGTCGAGCCGGGCGAGCTTGATCCGGGAGTTGCCGACGTCGGCCAAGAGCACGGTGTCGCCCGCGCAGATGCCGCGGCCCGGGCCGGATGACGAGGCAGCCCGGTCGCCCATGCCCCGCTCACTCATGGCAAAGCCTCTCGCCGGTCGAGGGCCGCCGCGATCGCCGCCACGAGTCGGTCGAGCCCGGCGCCCGTCGCGGCGCTGATCGCCAGCACCTCACGGCCGGTCTCCTCCGCCAGGACCCGGCGCACCTCCTCGGCCCCCGGCAGTTCGCACTTGCTCACGACGAGGATCTCGGGCCGCTCGCCCAGCGTGGAGTCGTACCGCGCGAGCTCCGCGCGGATGGTGCGGTAGTTGGTCAGCGGATCGGTGCCGTCCATCGGAGCCGGTTCGACCACGTGGACGAGGATCCCGGCCCGCTCGACGTGGCGGAGAAACTCGTGTCCCAGCCCGACCCCGGCGTGGGCCCCCTCGATCAGGCCGGGCAAATCCGCCAGGACGAAGCTCCGGTCGAGCGAGATGCCCACGATCCCCAGGATCGGCCGCTTGGTGGTGAAGGCGTAGTCGGCGATCTCGGGCCGGGCCCGCGAAAGCCGCGAGAGGAGCGTGCTCTTGCCGGCGTTCGGCTTGCCCACGAGCCCGACGTCGGCAATCACCTTGAGTTCGAGCTGGAGCAGCCGGTGCTCGCCCGTCTCGCCGGGCGTGGTCTCCCGCGGGGCTCGGTTGGTCGATGACTTGAAGTGGGCGTTGCCCCAGCCCCCCGCCCCGCCCCGAGCCGCCACCACCTCGGCACCGACGTGGGCCAGATCCTTGAGCACGAGCCCAGTGGCCTCGTCGATCACGATCGTGCCCGGGGGCACGAGCACCGTCAGGTCGCCGCCCCGCGCGCCTTGCCGGTTGGCCGGGCCGCCCGCCTCGCCGGAGTCGGCCCGCCACTGCCGCCGGTGGGCCAGCACCGAGAGCGAGTCGACGCCCGACTCTGCCCGGAGGATCACGCTGCCGCCGTCGCCGCCGTCGCCGCCATCAGGCCCGCCGCGGGGGACGTATTTCTCGCGGCGGAAACTACAGATGCCGCGACCCCCGTTGCCGGCGGCCACCTCGATCTGGACTCGGTCGACGAACACGACTGGCCTTCCGCGGTTGGGGGACGTCCGCGGCTGGGGGAGACATC
>JBIIYH010000135.1:0-6981 GCA_044346905.1 Pirellulales bacterium | reverse complement strand
GCGGTCGTGCTGGTGTTCCAGTTCAACGACGTGGTGTTCCAGGTTCCCCCGGTCGTGCCGCCCGACCACGTGTAGGTGGCCGCCCTGGTCGTCCCGCCGACGACCATCAGGGCGCAGACACAGGCCCATGACGCCGCGCTGCGGTAGCCGCGGTGCGCGCCAGCGGGAAATCTCATTCCGACGGCAGAGATTCGGTTTTGCATGGCACCGTTTTCCGCGAGGCTGAAGTTTGAAATCACTGAAAGGCGGAGGGATGTTCGTTCCCCCAAACCAAGACTCACTTTAAGTCGCCCCCCCCAGCCACAACAATCGTACGAAAGGGCATTCGGCTCTGGTTTTCGCAGGCTGCCCGCCACCCGTGGGAGAGCCACAATCGCGGCCTGTTTCCGCGATTCAGGCCAAAACCTCGCCCAGAGGACCGGTCTGCATGGCCTCGTCGAGCTCTCGGTCGAGTTCCCCGAACCGGTCGGCCTTCGCCCCGCACGCGTGCAGGAGCGTGGAGTACAAACAGGCCAGGCCACGGTGGCCGGCTCGGCCATACCGCGGATACTCGAGATACCGTCCCCCGGCCTGTAGGCTTCCACCAAGACTGCCGAGCACGACGACCGGCCACTCGAGGCACTTGGCATGGTGCCCCTCGGCGGAGTCGCTGAGGTACACGATCGCCGTTTTGTCGAGCATCGACCCGTCGCCCTCCGGCACCGCGGCCAATTTGTCGGCGAGCTTGGCGATCTGCGTGAAGTGGTAGCGGCGAATCATGCGGGCCAGTTCATCGGCCGTGCGACCATCGGCTCCCTGACCATGGCCGATGGCATGCTTGTCGATCGGAATGCCCAGCCCCTTGAACGTGACCTCGAAAAAGCTGGTCCCGGCGCCACTGGAGACCGTCAGCACGTTCGTCAGCCCGGCGATCAGCGCGGCGGCGCCGATGTCGAACATCGCCTCCAGCCGCTCGGTCTCGATCGCCGAGCCGTAGCGGGCGTCGATCGCCGGCGCGGTCCTGCTGATATCGGCGGCCTTCCTCGCGACCTCGCCGTGTCGGACATGCATCGTCTCCAGGGCGTGGGCATACGCATCGAGTTTCGCCCGCTCCGGGCCGGCCAGGTGCCGCTCGATTCGTCGCAGATCGTCGCGGACGAACTCCAGAATCGGGATCTCGGCCGCGAAGTCGCCACGGCCTTCAGGCGTCACGCTGCCGAACAGCGAGTAATAGGCGGCGTGCGGATCGCAGACGGTGGGCAACGACTGGCCCGCCCCGCGGGCGGAAATGTTCTCGACGACGCTCCAGCGGGTGTGGTGCACCATGCCGAGCCCCACGTGCGAAAATGGGGAGGGCAGGAGCCGTGCGAGCGAGGAATCGATCGTCTCCCCCGCAGGCCCGCGATCCCGGCCGTAAAGGCCAAGAGCGCCGAAGTTCACCGAGTGACCTCCCTGGGCCACGCGGCCGCTCAGCCCCTGGAGGATCGAGAGGCGATCGGCGTACGCGGCCAGCGGTTCGAGCACATCCGGGAGGTTGGCCGCCGTGACGGGAACCTCCCGCAGCCGATCCGCGTCGGTGATGCGGTAGGCGGTGGTATCGATGCGAGCCTGTGGCCGTTCGACCCCGTGGGGCACGAGATGATCCGGGCTCACTCCGTTGCCTTCCACGACGAACACGACCCGTTGTGGCAGCGGGCCGCCGGCAGCCTGCGTCTCGAGTTGGGCGAGCAGCGGCGTGAGAAACCTGGCTCCCGAGCCCAAGCTGAGGCCGCGGAGGAAGCGGCGCCGGTTCAGGGGAAACCGGGAAAGTGGCTTTGGCCTCATCGTTCGGGACTCTCGCGGGGGATCGTGCGGTACAAGAACGAGTCGCTTGTCAGGAGCGATTTGATCAACGCCTTCATGCTGCCTCCCGACTCCACGTAGGCGCGGTCCGCGTCGCGAAGCGTCTGGGCGTCGCCGAGGTTTTCCTCCCGCCCCATCCAGTAGCGAAAGGCATGCCGCACGAACACCTGCCGCACCCGCTCCGAACCGGCGAGCCGGCGGATCATGGCGACGGCGTCGGGCACGGGGCCGTCGAGACGCGGGTCGCCGCTGGCCGTGATGTCGCCCGACGGGTCGAGCGGCACCTCTCTCGTCGTGCGGGGCGTCGCCGTCGGCGACGAAGGCTCCTCCTCGTCCGTGGCGGCAGCGGCGACCACCGTTTCGGTCTTCCGAAACCTGCCGAAGTGGTCATAGATCTCGAACGGCAGGCCGAGCGGATTCATGCGGCGATGGCATTGCCAGCAATAGGACTCGGTCGTCGCGTGCATCCGCTCCCGCAACGTCAGCGTCTCGTCGTCGGAAAGCTTGGCATCGACGGTGATCGGGACGCCGGGCACATGGCCCCCGAGCAGCCGCTCCCGAATCCACTTGCCTCGGGCCACCGCGTCGTTGTTGAAATTGCCGCTGTGGGCCACGAGCCAGCTCGGCTGCGTGAGGATGCCCGCCCGCTCGTCGTCGCTCAGGTGAACCGGCTGCTGCCTCGGAAAGCTGTCGATGCCGTAGGGCCTCCACGCCTGCTCGTTGGGGTAGATCTCGGTCCACTCGCCGGTCGTTTTGTCCTGCTGTCTCGCGGCGGCGTACGTCTCGGTCGTCGTGAGCAGCCGGTGCAGGACATCCTGGTCCTGCTCCAGGATGCGGACCACGAGTTTGTCGGTGTCGCTGACGAGCGCGGGGGCGTGGAAATGCGGGTTGAGCGCTTTGTCCTTGAATACATCGAGTGCGGCCGTGTATCCGAAATACTCCTGGAGAAACCTGAGAATTCGAGGGTTGGCGGGCAGCGGTCGGGCGAGCATGAGGTCCACCGCGGCGGCCACCGCTTGCGGCGTTTCGAGTGGCTCTCCCGTCAATCGTGCCCGGTCGGCCCGCGTGTCGCAGAGCGCGGCATTGAGGGAGTAGGCGATCTCGACGGGGCTCAGCATGCGCCGTCCATCGGCCTCGACCCGTCCGAGGCCGAGCTCCATGCGAAACAGCATCTCCGGCTGGAGCAGGGCTGCCACGACGAGGGCCCTCGTGGCAGCGGCGGGGCCGCTTTGCCCCCGAACCTTCCGGTAGAGGCCGACGAATCGGGCTCCCTCGTCTTCCTCCAGCTGCTCGAGCCGCTTGTAGAAGAGCATGAACCGGATGGCCTGGATGATTTCCTGGTCCAAGGGCTCGCGGGCGGAGTCCAGCAGCGGCGTGAAGCTGGCGCGGGATGTGAGCGAGTGGGCTGCCTTGGTGGCGTTGCGCATCACGACGGACAGCACGCCGTCGTCGATGGTGGCGGAGCCCGCCACGTCGCGAAATCCTTCGCCGGCCGCCGCGTTCATGGCCTGGGAAGTCGGGTCAGTCCCCGAGCCTCGCCCCACGACGGCGAGGTACAGCTGCGGGCTCAAGCGCCACAACCGCGGCGGATTGTCGAGCGGCTGCAGGTCCCGCGAGTTGAACAGCAGGTCATGGTCGACCGCGTTGCCGGTAAGGGGAGCCTCGAGTGTTGCAGTGTTCGCCCCCGACTTCCTCAGTGATCCGATGATCCAATCGAGCAGGGCCCGCCGCTGCTCACCCGACGGCTGCGGGCTTCCAGGCGGCGGCATTTCGGAGAACTTCACTTGCTCCCCGACGCGGAGCCAGGCCGTGGCGTTCGCCCCGTCCATCCTTGCCGGGTCGAGCGCATCGAGCGCGAACCCCGCCTCGCGATTCCCGTCGAGGTGGCAGTCCGCGCAGAACTGCCGCAGCATCGGCCCGACCTGAGGCACGGAATCGACCGGCGTTGCCCTGCCGGAAGGGGCGAGCAGGACGAGCCCGGCGATCGCGGCGATCAAGCGATGCATCACCGAAAATGCTAGGCACCCGCCCCATGCCGCCGCAATCGGACGAAAGGGCAAAGCCGCGGAAATCGCCTCACGGAGCCGCCTGCCCCGCGCACCCCGGGTCGATTTTCAAGAGTCCGAGGTCAAACCCCCGGGCAACCGCCCCGGCCCGGTCAGACGCATTGAGCTTCGTCAGGATGGCCGTGACATGAGATTTCACCGTCCGTTCGGCGATCCCCAGCTTCCGCCCGATCTCGAGGTTGGTCCGGCCCTGCCGCATCATCCGCAAGACCTCCAGTTCGCGGGCCGAGAGCAGCTCCGGCCGCGGTGGCGGCGGGGCTGGATGGACGCCGATCTGGATCGACTTCTGCCCCGCATGCACCCGGCGAATCACCGCCACGATCTCCTCGTGGGCCACCCGCTTCGTCAGGTAGGCGCTGGCGCCGGCCTCGACCGATCGGGCGGCGTCGACGGCCGACTCCGAGGAGGTCAGCATCAGGATCTTCGCGTCGGGGGCGACCCGCCGGATCCGCTTCGTCGTCTCCACTCCATCCATGCCCGACATGCTCACGTCGACGATGGCGACGTGGGGTCGGCACTTCTGCCAGAGTTTCACGCCCTCCTCGCCATTGTCGGCCTCGCCCACGACCACCAGATCCCGCTCGAGCGCGAGCAGGTTGGCCAGCCCCGCCCGAAGCACGGCATGGTCGTCGATCAGGAGGATGCGAATGCGGTCAGAGGCCATGGCCTGCCGGCTGGAACTGAAGGAGCGCTGCTCGATGGCAGCATTCGACCGCCGCGGGGACGTTCGGTCATGGTACGAAGGGGCGGTGGTCATCCGTACCCGTCGGACGCCGCCGCGACGGTGGTCTCGTCGGCGGGCACCGCGGCCGTCACCGTCGTGCCGCGGCCGAGCGCTGACGCAATCTCCAGCGTGCCTCCGAGCCGCTCCGCCCGCTCCCGCATCCCGGCGAGGCCGAAGTGCCCCTGCCTCGGCCCCGCTTGCGACCCGGGCTCGAATCCGATCCCGTCGTCACGGATCACGGCCCGAACACCACCGTGACCGTCCGCCGCGACCCGCACCTCGACCGTCCGCGGTTCGGCATGGTGCAGTGCGTTGTGCACGGCCTCCTGGATCACGAGCAGCAGATTGCCGGCGCGATACGCCTCGATCGCATCGGCCCGGGGCTCGAAGTCGATCCGCACTTCCGCGGCATGCCCCGACCCGACCCGGCCGACGACTTCCCGGAGGGCGTCGGAAAACGCTCGGCCATCCGTGGGGAGAGCCCGCAACGACCATACGGTCCCCCGCAGCTGGTCGGCGGCGTGCTCGACCATCCGGCGGGCAACGGCGAGATGCCTCCCCACGCTGTCGCCGTTGTCGGCTCCGGAAACGCCGCCCCGCTCCCGGTCTTTCGCATCGCACACCTTCAGCTGAAAGGCGATTCCCGTGACCGTCTGGAGGGCGGTGTCGTGGAGGTTCGCCGCGAGCTGGTTCCGCTCACGCAGCGTGATCTCGTAGACGAGCGACGCCTTTTGGCGGGCCGACTCCTCCGCCACCGCCCGAGCGGTCTGGCGGGCCACCTCCCGTCGCAGGAACGTGACCCAGACGGCGGCGGCCACCGCGATTCCCCCGAGCACGGCCACCGCGGCGGCGAGCCGGCCGGGCGTCCACCACGACGGCCGCCGCACCACCCGCACATCCTCCCCACGCCGCACGAGCAGGTCGAGCTGCCCGACCCTGGTCGAGTTGCGACGCAGGCCGGCCTCGACCTGGGCTTCGCGCAGCAACTGGACGATGCCGTCGATCTCGACCTCGCTGCCGACGGCCAGCCGCGTGGGCAGCGCGTGCCCCGCCTCGGCGAACCAGGCCGTGAAAACGCTGCCGTCGTCGGTGAGCACGAGCGAGGGCGGGGTGGTCGTGTGATTCACGGCCTCGATTCGCCCGCGGCAGCGGATCAGGCAGCCGTCGTAGGTTCCCGGTCGGGCCACCTCGCCGGCCTGACCATGGTCGGCATTGATCCGGATGATCTCGCCGGGCTGAATCTCCCGCGGAAGTGGTGGTGGGCCGCCGGCTGATGTTCTGACGATCGCCCAGGCGATCGCCCCCACGCCGCTCGACATGTCCGGGAATCCGGCCACCTCGACGCGATCGCCCGCCTGGAGGGCCCGCCACTCGTCAGTATCCGCCAGATCGACCCGCACGCCGCCGATGCCCTCCTGGAGGTAGAGGATGCCGGGCGCCACGAACGACACGATTCCGGTCGTTCGCAGCCGGTGGCCGCCGAGCGGCTTGGAGCGATAGCGGGCGATGGAGCCGAGCGGCGTGATCGGCAGGTCGAATGGGCCCTGCTTCGGAGCCCGCAGCAGCCGCAGGTCTTCAGCCCGCGCCACGTAGAGCCCCGCCGCGACGAACTCCCCCCGCGTGTTGCGAGACGTGCTGCCCACCCCGACGACTTCGACCTCGGCATCGACGAGCGAGTCGGGCCGCTCGGGGATCACGCTCTTCGACACCCTGATCGTGAACCGGCGGCCTCCCGCCTCGAACACGAGCAACCAGTCGCGAGGCTGATCGCTCACCGCCTGCACGACACCGGTCGCCCGCACCCGCCGGCCCACGTCGCCGCCGGCGAACAGCCTCGCCACGTCGACCGATACCGGCTCGGGCAGCGACCCCGTGCCCAGGCGGCTCGCTGATTGCATGACCACGCGCGGCGCATACCCGCCGGGGTCGACGAAGCCCGACACTTCGACCTCGGCCCCGATCTCGAGTGGCACGGCGTCCAAGACGCTTTGCCAGTGCTGGCCGGGCCGCACGGCAAGTCGGGTGGGATCGAGGTAAATCGCGTCGTCGCCGCTCTGGATGACGGGCGGCTGGGCGAGCGTCACGACCCCCCGAATGACCACCGGCCGCTGCCGATCGAACTGCTCGACCGGCAACGCGAGAATCTCACCGATCGACCGGAGCGGCTCGGCTGGCTCCGCAGCGAGCGGGCAAACCACCGCCAGCCAGGCCGCCGCCCCGAGCGCCACCCCTCCCTTTCTCACCTCCCGCATGCGAAAACCTGCCCTCCTCGCCCCAGTCTAGTCGGGCGACGCCGCTGCAGCACCGGGAGGCCGAGCGTGCCCTTTCGTACGATGGCCGCCGTCTCGCGGGCGGGCTAGAGTCGAGAAG
>JBIIYH010000293.1:0-3645 GCA_044346905.1 Pirellulales bacterium | reverse complement strand
GCTCGCTTGACTGGCCGCGTTTTACGCGCGACACTTGCCCTGCCGACTGTTTCGGGCGATTAGCTCAGTTGGTTAGAGCACCAGCTCGACAAGCTGGGGGTCATAGGTTCGAGTCCTATATCGCCCATTCAAGCCTTCCTTCGGGTCGCCCGCGGGCGAGGAGCGGGTGGTCAGCCCGCCGCAGTTCGCACGAGCGCGTGGAAGTCGGCCGTGAGCCGCTTCGTGACCGGGCCGGGAACGCCCGCGCCGATCTTGCGGCCGTCGATCTCGACGACCGGGATCACCTCGGCCGCCGTGCCCGTGAGGAAGCACTCGTCGGCCGTGTAGAGGTCGTGCCGCACGAGGGTCTGCTCGCGGCAGTCGAAGCCCGCGGCGAGCGCGAGCTCCATCACGGCGTTGCGGGTGATGCCCTCGAGGATGCCGGCGTCGGGCGGTGGCGTGAGCAGCTTGCCTGCGCGGACGGCGAACACGTTGTCGCCCGTGCACTCGGCCACCTCGCCCTTGTGGTTGAGCATCAGCGCCTCGACGCAGCCGGCCTGCAGCCCCTCGAGCTTGGCCATGATGTTGTTGAGATAGTTCAGCGACTTGATTCGCGGCGAGAGGGCCGCCGACTGGGTCCGCTGGGTGGCGGCCGTCACGATCCGCAGGCCCTGGTCGTAGAACTCCCGCGGGTAGAGCGAGATCGTGTCGGCGATCACGATCACCTGCGGGTGGCTCGTCTTGTTGGGATCGAGGCCCAGGCTCCCGGCCCCGCGGGTCACCACCAGCCGCACGTAGCCGTCGGCGAGGTTGTTTGCCGCGAGCGTGTCGATCACAGCCTTGGCCAGGGCCGGCTTGGCGATCGGGATCTCCAGGCAGATCGCCCGGGCGCTGGCATAGAGCCGGTCGAGGTGGGCGTCGAGCCGGAACACCTTCCCGGAGTAGCTCCGCAGCCCCTCGAACACGCCGTCGCCATAGAGCAGGCCGTGGTCGAAGACGCTCACCTTCGCCTCGTGCTCCGGCACGAGCGAGTCGTTCATGAAGATCATCCGCGGCATGGGGCACCCGAGGAGGCTGGAATCGGGCCCACCGGCCGGCGGCTTCAGGCCGTCTCGACGCGGCCGGCCACGAGCCTCACGATCCGATCGGCCCGCCTGGCGATCGAGGCGTCGTGGGTCACGAGCACTATAGAAAGCCCCTCGGAGCGGTTCAACGTGGTGAGCACGTCGAGGATCCCAGCCCCGCTTTCGGCGTCGAGATTGCCAGTCGGCTCGTCGGCCAGAAGCAGCCGGGGGCCGCCCACGAGTGCCCGGGCGATCGCCACCCGCTGCATCTCGCCGCCGGAGAGTTGCCGCGGCTTGTGGTGGAGCCGCTCGCCGAGGCCGAACCGCTCGAGCAGGTCGGTCGCCCGCCGCCGGGCCTCGCCCCGCTCGCGGAACCACGCCCAGACGCCATACCGGACCATGAGCGGCGCGAGCACGTTTTCGAGCGCCGTGAGCTCGGGCAAGAGATGGTAGGCCTGGAACACCATCCCGATGGCGGTGTTCCTGAGCCGGTCCCGCTCGCGGCCCGGCAGGTCGTCAATCCGCCGGTCGGCGAGGTGCACGCTGCCAGAGTCGGCTCCGTCGAGCAGGCCCATCAGGTGCAAGAGCGTGCTCTTGCCGGAGCCGCTCTGGCCGATCACCGAGACGAACTCGCCCGGCGCCAGATCGAAATCCACGCCCCGCAGCACCTCGAGGAGCTTGTCGCCCGAGCGATATCGCTTTCGCAGGGCCCGGACGGCCAGGAGGCTCCCCGGCGGCGCAGGCACCGCGGCGACGGCGGGGCTCTCGAGCGTGGCGCTACTCATGCCTCAAGGCCTCCACCGGCTGAAGCCGCGCCGCCCTTAGCGCCGGCAAGACGCTCGACGCCACGGCGATCCCGATCGCACCGGCCACGATCCAGGCGATCGTCGCCGGATCGACGATCGTGGGGATCTTGAAGAAGTAATAGATGGAAGGGTCGAAGACCCGCTGGCCCGTGCACCACTCCACGCCCGTGCGGATGGTGTTGATGTTGAGCGCGATCGCCAGGCCCAGGGCGAGCCCCGCCCCGGCCCCCACGATCCCGAGGAACAGCCCGTAGCCCAGGAAGATGCCGGCGATCCCACTGGCTCGCGCCCCGAGCGACTTGAGGATCCCGATGTCGCGGGTCTTTTCCACGACGATCATGAAGAAGATCGCCAGGATCCCGAACCCGGCCACCGCGATGATCAGAAACAGGAGAATGTTGAGTACCGCCATCTCCATGTCCACCGCGGCCAAGAGCGGCCCCTGTTTGTCCTTCCAGGTGGCCACGGCGTAGAGGTCGGCGGGAAACGCCTTCCGCAGCCGGTCGCGGACTTGGTCGAGGTCGGCCCCGTCTCGGAGCCTGATCTGGATCGAGTTGACGCTCGCCAGGCCCGACTGCGGATCGATCATCCCCCGCATCCGCTGCAGGGCCGCAATCGGCACGAACACGAAGTTGGAGTCGTATTCGCTCATCTTGCTCTCGTAGAAGTCGACCACGGTGAAACTGTCGGTCACGGCCTTCGGCGGCGTGCCCGCCGTTGGGAAGGTGACCTTCACGTCGTCGCCGGGGAGCACCAGGAACCGGTCCACGCCATTGGAATCGCGAAAACTCGCCAGCCCGATGCCCGGCACCACGCCGATGAACTGCTCCTTGGCCGGATCCATTCGCGTGCCCTCCTCGGGCCGGGCCTTGCGGAATGGATCGGCGGGCTTTGGTGCGGCGGCTTCCGAGCCAGCCACCGGGGCGGCCTCCGTGCCACTGGTTGCCGCGAGCACCGCATCGACCTGCTGATCGACCGGGCGGACGGGGTTGCCGGGGCCAAGCGACGGATCCGCCGCCGTGGCCGCCGCCCGCTCGGCGTCGAGTTTCTCCCGCCAGACCCGTTCCCGCTCCACCCGCATCCGGCGATGCGGCCAGCCGGCGCCCTCGAGCGCCGGCCGCGTGGGCTCGGTCCCGCCGGCCTGGCTGTCCACCGTGTCGTAGCCCCCTTCGCGGAGGTCGAAGGAGAGCTGCCCACGGTTGGCCGGGTGCTGAAGGTAGCGGCCGAAGTCGCTGACGCCGGCGTGGGTCGCCTCGTCGATCCCGATCAGCATCACCTGCCGGGTGATCCACTGACCGCGGACCTGGAAGTTGAGCATCGCCGGCACGGCCACCGTGGGCGTCATACCCACGATCGCGTCGCCGCCGGCGCGCTTGATCTCCTCCATGTGCCAGGCGGGATCCTGGAAGCCCGAGAGCGAGTGGCTCTCGAACACCAGATCCGAGAGGATCCCGTGGATCCGGGTCTGCATCTCGTGGGAGAAGCCCGCCATCACGGCGTTGACGACGATCATCGTCGCCACGCCGAGCGTCACGCTGATCACGCTCGCCAGCGCGATCCAGCGCGTGCGAAGGTAGCGCCAACAAAGCAGGAGCTTGTACATGCGGGGCGGAGCCTGACCGGAGCGGGCGGCGGGGCCGGGAAGGTAGCAGCGACCCGGGCAGCAAAAAAGCCCAAAAACGCCCGCTTTCCCCGGTTGCCCAAAGTTCCAGCGAGATCGCAGGGCCGGCCCGAGCCGTGGCGCTGGAAAAAACGTCGACTGGTGTGGCTCGCTGGGAGTGAAAGCCTTCGTCGCT
>JBIIYH010000001.1:0-46322 GCA_044346905.1 Pirellulales bacterium | reverse complement strand
CTCCTGGAGATCCGGATCGTTGAGTTCGGTGTAGGCGTTGGCCAGTTCCATGCCCGCCACGTAGAGCTCGAACCGCTCGGCAATGTGCGGCGCTCCGGCCTTTCGCTTGGTGAGCGGACAGATGGCCGCCGGATAGTCGATCACGAACACCGGCCCGGCGAGTGTGTCCTCGACCGTGGCCTCGAAGAGGTCGCTCTTGATCACGTCCGGATGTCGGCCGGCCGTCTCGATGCCGGCCTTGGCCGCGGCGGCCGCGACGCTCGCCGGATCGGCGGGATCGCAGCCGGTCACCTCACGAAGCAAGTCGTCGTATTTCGCCCGGCGAAACGGCGGCGTGAGATCGACCGCGTGACCCATCCACTCGAACCGGGTAGGCGTGCCCGCGACCTTCGCCGCCTCCACGATGATCGCCTCGGTGAGATCCATCATGGAGGAATAGTCGCCGTAGGCCTCGTAGGCCTCGAGCATCGTGAACTCGGGATTGTGCCGCGGGCTCACGCCCTCGTTCCGGTAGACCCGACCGAGCTCGAACACCCGCTCGAGGCCCCCGACCAGGAGCCGCTTCAAGTGCAGCTCGAGCGCGATTCGGAGCACCAGCGGCATGTCGAGGGCGTTGTGGTGGGTCTTGAACGGCCGGGCCGCGGCACCGCCGGCGCTGTCTTGGAGCGTCGGCCCCTCGATCTCCAGATAGCCGCGATCGGCCAGCACCCGCCGCACCGCCTCGATGATCCGGCTGCGGGCCACGAACCGCTCGCGCACGCCCTCGCCGTGGATCAGGTCGAGGTACCGCATCCGCTGGCGGAGCTCGGTGTCGACCAGGCCGTGGAACTTGTCGGGCGGCGTCTCGATGCTCTTGGCCAGGAACGTGACGCCCGTGGCGAACACCGTCAGCTCACCGGTCTTCGACCAGCCGAGCCGGCCGTCGATGCCCACGAGGTCGCCGAGGTCGAGGCAATTCACGACGTTCCAAGCCTCGGGCCCCACCTGCTTCTTGCCGAGCATGATCTGGATCCGGCCGGTCCGGTCAGCCAGCGACAGGAACACGAGGCTCCCGGCGCTCCGCTGGAGCATGATCCGGCCCGCCACCCGCACCGTCGGCCCGTCCTCGGCCTCCTTCGCCACACCCTCGCCCGTCGCCCGGACCTGCGCGATCGCCACGACGTGGTCGAACCGCTGCCCCCAGGGATCGATGCCCAGCGCCGCGAGCTTGGCGAGCTTGTCGCGGCGGGCCTTCTCCAGTTGCGCGGCGGTGCCGCCGCTGGCCTCGGGGGGAGTCGTCGGATCGTGGGGCTCGGGCTGCGGGTCGGGCATGGTGGGGTCGCGGGGTTCGGGATGGGTCATCGTGTTTGGGCCACAGCGTACCCGGACGCAGGCATGGGCGCGAATGGTTCTCTGAATCGACGCGCAGGCTCGGGGTCGCCCTTGCCATCTCGCCGGACGCTCGGTGGGGCCTCTCGCGCGCGGGCTCGAGGTTGCCCATGCCATCTCGCTGGACGCTCCCTATGGGCGTCCTGCCCTCCGGTCGCTCGATGCTAGCTCGCCGGTATCCCGCATCCGCTTCGGCATCCTGCCTGCGCTCGCTAGCAACGCCGCTCGATTGGCCTGGGCAACCCCTCGCAGTCCTCTGGTGCGCAGGGTAGAACGCTGCCTGGCGTTGGTGACGCTTCTTTGCTTCGCTGGCTGTGAGGAGCCTCTTTTGTCAAACCGCGACGCGGATCGGCCGACGCTGTTTGCCGTCGAGATTCGCTCGGCGCGGTGGGAGGCGCTCGTGGCCTGGTACCGCGACGCGCTCGGCCTCGAGGTGCTCCTCCGGGTGGTCGACGACCGCTATGCCCTGCTGGCGGCCGGCTCCGCGCGGCTGGCGATCCTGGGCCGCGACGAGGCTCCTCCCGAGAGCCGGCGGTGGAGCCTGGCCTTCGAGGTTACGGATCTGGAGGCGGCGCGAGAGCGGCTGGCGGCGGCGGGATGCGCCGCGCCCGAGCCGGCCGCCAACCCCGAGGGGTTTCGGGAGTTCGTGGCCACCGACCCCGACGGCAACCGGATCAGGCTCTTCGCCTGGACCCACGACCGTTCCCAGGAGTGACACCGTCGTGCGACCAGCCCTGATCGGAATCCTGACGGTGTCTGACCGCGCGAGCCGCGGCGAGTATGCCGACGAGGGTGGGCCCGCGATCCGCGACTATCTCGCCGAGGTGCTCTCGAGCCCGTGGGAGGCCCGCGAGCGGATCGTGCCCGACGACCTCGACACGATCACCGCGGCGATCCGTGAGCTGGCCGCCTCCGGCTGCTGCCTCATCGTGACCACCGGTGGCACCGGCCCTGCCCCACGGGACGTCACGCCCGAGGCCACCGAGCGGGCCTGCACGAAGCTCTTGCCCGGCTTCGGCGAGCTGATGCGGAAGGTCTCGCTCGAGTCCGTGCCCACGGCGATCCTCTCGCGTCAGACCGCGGGCGTCTGCGGACGGGCGCTGGTCGTCAATCTCCCTGGCCGGCCCAAGAGCATTCGCGAATGCCTCGATGCCGTCTTTCCGGCGATCCCCTACTGCGTGGATCTGATCCACACCGGAGCGGCCGACCCGCCACGGCTGGACACAAACCCAAAGCGACTCGTCGCCTTTCGGCCGAAGGGGTGACAGGAATATTTCAGACGCGAGGGGTTGCCTCTGCCGTGGAGCCGGCCTTGATAGCGAGCGCAGGCAGGATGCCCGTAGCGAACGTCCGGTGACACGGCACAGGCAACCCCGGCCCACGCCCGACGACCGGTCTTAGCCGCCGGCCAACCGCCGGGCGATTTGGGGCGCGAAGTACGTCAGCACGCAATCGGCCCCGGCCCGCTTGATCACGAGCAGGCTCTCGAGGGCCGCCTTTTCCCCGTCGAGCCAGCCGTTGTCGGCCGCCGCCTTGATCATGGCGTACTCGCCGCTCACCTGGTAGGCGAAGGTCGGCAGGCCGAAGGCCGCCTTGACGCGGTGGATCACGTCGAGCGCCGTCCCAGCGGGCTTGACCATCACCATGTCGGCCCCCTCGGCGATGTCGAGGGCCACCTCGCGGATCGCCTCGGCGGCGTTGGCCGGATCCATCTGGTAGGTCTTCTTGTCGGCCACGCCCTGCTGAGCCGCCGTGCCCAGGGCCGCCGCGCTGCCGACCGCGTCCCGAAACGGCCCGTAGAAGGCCGAGGCATACTTCGCGGCGTAGGAGAGGATGCACACGTCCTCCCGCCCTGCTTCGTCGAGCGCCTCGCGGATCGCCCCCACCCGGCCGTCCATCATGTCGGATGGGGCCACCACGGAGCAGCCGGCCTCGGCAAGCACGACCGCCTGCCGGCAAAGCACGGCCACCGTCTCGTCATTCACGATCTGGCCATCCCGCAGGAGTCCGTCGTGGCCGTGGGTCGTGTAGGGATCGAGGGCCACGTCGCAGATCAGCCCCAGCGCGTCGCCGAACCGCGCCCGGATCGCCCGCACGGTGCGGCAGGCGAGGTTATCGGCATCGAGGGCATGGCCCCCGTCGTCGGTCTTGCGGGCGGGATCGACCACGGGAAACACCGCGATCGCCGGGATGCCGAGCCGCAGGGCCTCCTCGGCTGCCACGAGCACGCCCTCCACCGGAAGCCGCTCGACGCCCGGCATGCTCGGCACCGGGAAGGCCGCCTCGTGGTCGTGGACGAAGATCGGCCAGACGAGGTCGGCGGGGGTGAGCACCGTCTCGGCGACGGCCCGCCTGAGCCACTCGTGCCGCCGCAGCCTTCGCAGTCGGGTCGCCGGAAACATGCCGGAGTGCCAGGCGTCGCTCATGAGCGCGAGTCCACGGTGATCGCGGAGGTGAGGTCGAGCAGGGGCTCGCCGCCGGGGCCCGCGAGCGTGGCGATCGCACACGACTCGTCGGTCTCCCACACGGCCACCCGCCGGGCGACCACGCCGAGATCCTGGAGCACGTGCGGGGCCACGACCTCGAGCAGATAGCGGGCCATGTTCTCGGCCGTCGGGTTCCAGGGCAGGAGGAAGTATTTCGTGGGGTCGGCCTGCTTGACGGCGGCCAGGGCCGTCGTGTCCTCGTCCCAGAGGATGAAGGTGTGGTCCCAGTGCTCGTCGAGCCAGCCCAACAGCCGCCGCTTGATCAGCGAGAAGTCCACGACCCGGCCGACGGCGTCCACCTCGCTGCCCCCCCCGCGGGCCTCGACCTCGACCTCCACCCGGTAGTTATGGCCATGGAGAAAGGCGCACCGCCCCTCGTGGCCGAGCAGGCGGTGGCCAGCACAGAACCGAAGGCTGCGGACGAGCGACAGCCGCGTGGCGAGGGGCTCTGACATGGCGGGAAAACGAGCCTGGGCAGCGAAGGAACCGCTCCCAAGCATACCCCGCGATTCCCCGGTGCGAAGCGGCTTCCGGGCAGGTATTCTGCGTTGATCCTTTCTGGAGTTCCATCGACGGGAGGGGTTGCCCATGCCAATCGAGCGGCGTTGCTGGCCGAGCGAAGCCGACCAATCCGCCTACGGCGGATCGGTGCCCGTGGCGAAAGCGAGGGTAGCATCGAGCGAGCGAAAGGCAGGATGCCTGAAGCGAGCGTCCGGCGAGATGGCATGGTCAACCCCGGCCCACCTCGCGTAGCCCAGAACAAACCTCCGATCCATCGGCACCCATGATCCTCGTCACCGGCGGCGCCGGCTTCATCGGCTCAAACTTCGTGCTCGACTGGCTCGCCGCCTCCGACGAGCCGGTGGTGAATCTCGACAAGCTCACCTACGCCGGCAACCTGGCGAACCTCGCGAGCTTGGCAGGCGACCCGCGGCACACCTTCGTGCGGGGCGACATCAGTGACCGGGAACTCGTCGAGCGGCTCCTGGCCGAGCACGGTATCCGGGCGATCGTCCACTTCGCCGCCGAGAGCCACGTCGATCGCTCGATCCACGGGCCCGAGGACTTTGTCGAGACCAATGTGGTGGGGACGTTTCGGCTCTTGGAGGCGGCCCGAGCCCACTGGACGAGCCTCCCGGCGGCCGACCGCACGGCCTTCCGGTTTCTGCACGTCTCGACCGACGAGGTCTATGGCACGCTCGCCCCGGATGACCCGCCCTTCTCCGAGACGACCCAGTACCGGCCCAACAGCCCCTACGCCGCCACCAAGGCGGCCAGCGACCACTTGGTCCGCGGCCATCACCACACCTTCGGCCTGCCGGTCGTGACCACCAACTGCTCCAACAACTACGGCCCCTGGCAGTTCCCCGAGAAGCTGATCCCGCTGTGCATCCATCGGGCCGTGGCCAGCGAGCCGCTGCCGATCTACGGCGACGGCCGACAGGTCCGCGACTGGCTTTACGTGGCCGACCACTGCACCGCCATCCGGCGGGTCTTGGAGGCGGGCCGGCCGGGCGAGGTCTACAACATCGGCGGCTCGAGCGAGCTGGCCAACATCGACGTGGTCAGGGCTCTCTGCCGGATCCTCGACGAGGAGCATCCCCGGGCCGATGGCCAGCCCTACGCCACCCAGATCACGTTCGTGACCGACCGGCCGGGCCACGACCGCCGCTACGCGATCGACCACGCCAAGATCACCGCCGAGCTCGGCTGGCGGCCGAGCGAATCCTTCGAGACCGGCCTCAGGAAGACCGTCCGCTGGTACCTCGACCACGCCGCCTGGGTGGCCGACGTGACGAGCGGCGGGTATCGGGAGTGGGTCGGCAAGCACTACGCCGCGGAGTCCCCATCGTGATGGATCGCGGAAATCGCTGGAGCGTGACCGAAGCGACGTCAACTGGCCGGTCGGGGTCGCCCCTGCCCCATCGCCGGACGTTCGCTGCGGGCATCCTGCCCTTCGCTCACTCCGAGCCAACTGCGCTTCGCCATCCCTGGCTACGCTTGTTGGCTAGGCCGGCTCCGGGGCAGGGGCGACCCCTCCTCCCCAGGCAGGCTCCGGAAGATCCAAAACGGACAGCCGGGCAGGGGGTCGCGCGCAGCCGCCGGTGCATTTTGACTGGAAGAGTTGGCTTACCATGCGAGCGGAGTGTGCAATGTCAAAATCCGCCGGCGGCGAGCACGTGCCCCCGTCCGGCGGTTTTGGCTTGTTGAGGTTCCACTCGGGATCGCAGAGAGTGACACCGTGACGACACGACAAAAAATCCTCGTGACCGGATCCTCGGGCCTGATCGGCAGCGAGGTGGCGAGCCACTTCGACGGCCTCGGCTGGGAGGTGCATGGCGTCGACAACAACCAACGGGCGGTGTTCTTCGGGCCCGCCGGCGACACGCGGTGGAACCAGGAGCGGCTGGCGGCCTCGCTCACGAGCTTTCGCCACCACGAGCTCGACATCCGCGACCGTTCCGGGGTGCTGGCGCTCGTCGCCGAGGTGCAGCCCGCGGCGATCGTCCACACGGCCGCCCAGCCTTCCCACGACCGCGCGGCGGCGATCCCCTTCGACGACTTCGACACCAACGCCGTCGGCACGCTCAATCTCCTGGAGGCCGCCCGCCGGGCCTGCCCCGAGAGCCCCTTCGTGCACATGAGTACCAACAAGGTCTACGGCGATGCCCCCAACGAGATCCCGCTGGTCGAGCTCGCCACCCGCTGGGACTACGCCGACGAGACTTTTGCCCACGGGATCCCGGAGTCGTTCCGCATCGACCAGAGCAAGCACTCGCTATTCGGGGCTTCGAAGGTGGCGGCCGACGTGATGGTGCAGGAGTACGGCCGCTACTTCGGGATGCCCACCTGCTGCCTGCGGGGGGGCTGCCTGACGGGCCCGGCCCACTCGGGCGTGGAGCTGCACGGCTTTTTGAGCTACCTCGTGAAGTGCAACCTCGAAGGCCGCCGGTACACCGTGTTCGGCTACAAGGGCAAGCAGGTCCGCGACAACATCCACGCCGCCGACGTGGCCGCATTCATCGCCCGGTTCATCGCCGCCCCGCGGCCCGCGGCCGTCTACAACATCGGCGGCGGCAAGGAAAACTCGTGCTCGATCCTCGAGGCCTTCGAACTGGCGGCCGCCCGCACGGGCAAGCCGATGGACTATGTCTACGATGAGCAGTCGCGGGCCGGCGACCACATCTGCTACTACTCGGACCTCCGGCGGATGCAGGCCGACTACCCCGGCTGGCGGCCGGAGATCTCGCTCGGCGAGACCTTCGACCAGATCGTCGAGGCCCACGGCCGCCGGGCCCACGCCACCTGACGGCCTGCCATGAAGATCCTCGTCACCGGCGGCTGCGGGTTCGTGGGGGCGGCGATCTGCCGGCGGTTTCTCCAGGCCCGTACCGGCCTCGCGGTCACCGTGCTCGACAGCCTCCGCCGCCGCGGCAGCGAGACCAACGTGGCCGATCTCGAGGCTCGCGGCGTCCGCGTGGTCCACGGCGACGTCCGCCTGGCGGCCGACCTCGAGGCCCTGGGGCCGTTCGACTGGGTGATCGACGCGGCGGCCGAGCCGAGCGTGTTGGCGGGCACCGCTGCCGGCGGGCATACGGGTCGCCGCCAGCTCGTGGATCACAACCTCACCGGCACCGTGAACCTGCTCGAGGCCGCGGCGGCCTGGCAGGCGGGGGTCGTGCTCCTGAGCACCAGCCGCGTGTATTCGATTCCGGCGCTCTGCGAACTGCCGCTCGTGGAGCGAGCCGGTCGCGACGGCGGCCCGGCCTTCAGGCTCGACGACACGCGGCCGCTGCCAGCGGGCCTCTCGGCCGCCGGGATCGCCGCGGGCTTTTCCACGGCCGCGCCTGTCTCGCTGTACGGCGCGACGAAGCTCGCCGGCGAGACGCTGGCCCTCGAATACGCCCACGCCGCCGGCACGCCGCTGGTGATCGACCGCTGCGGAGTGATGGCTGGCGCGGGCCAGTTCGGCCGGGCCGATCAGGGGATTTTCTCCTGGTGGATCCACCGCTGGGCGGCCCGCCAGCCGCTCTCCTTCATCGGCTTCGGCGGCCGGGGCCTGCAGGTCCGCGACTGCCTCCACCCCGACGACCTGGCCGAGTTGTTGCTGCTGCAGGTGGCCGCGGCCCGGGGCGGCCAGCCGGAGCTCGTCCACGCCTCCGGCGGTGCGCCGAGCGGCACGAGCCTGGCCGAGCTGTCGGTCTGGTGCCGCACGCGACTGGGACCCCATGATGTGGGAGCCAGCCCTGCGACTCGGCCCTACGACCTCCCCTGGGTCGTGCTCGATCATGCGGCCGCGACCGAGCGGTATGGCTGGCAACCCGCCCGCCCGCCCGAGCGGATTTTCGAGGAGATCGCCGACCATGCCGAACGACACCCCGGCTGGCTCGACCGCTGCGGCGGCTGAGCAGGCGGCGACCGGTGGGCCGGCGGCTGCGCTGCCGGAGCAGGCTGCCACTCCGCCGTTCCGCCAGCTCCACAAACTCTCGGTCGTGATCCCGGCCCGCGACGAGGAGGGCTGCATCGTCTCCACGGTCGAGCACCTCCATCTCGAGTTGCGAATGCAGGGGGTGCCGCACGAGATCGTGGTGGTGGACGACGGCTCGACCGACTCGACCTGGCGGCTGCTCAGCGAGACGGCCGAGCGGATCCCGGAGCTTGCCCCAGTGAAGAACCCCGGACCCCACGGGTTCGGGCGGGCGATCCAGCGGGGCCTGGCCGCGTTCACTGGCGACGCGGTCGTGATCATGATGGCCGACGAGAGCGACGACGCCCGCGACGTCGTCCGCTATTGGCAGAAGCTGGAGCAGGGCTGGGACTGCGTGTTCGGCAGCCGCTTCATGAAGGGGGGCGGCGTGATCGACTACCCCCGCGTGAAGCTGTTCCTGAACCGGATGGCCAACTGGTTCGTGAAGGTGCTGTTTCGGATCCGGCTCAACGACACGACCAACGCCTTCAAGGCCTACCGCCGCGAGGTGATCGAAGGCTGCTTGCCGATCCTCTCGCCACACTTCAACATCACGGTCGAACTACCCCTCAAGGCGATCGTCCGCGGCTATACCTGGACGGTGATCCCGATCACCTGGCGGAACCGCCGCACCGGGATCGCCAAGCTCAAGATCCGCGAGATGGGCAGCCGCTACTTCTTCATCGTGGCCTATGTCTGGCTGGAGAAGTATTTCAGCCGCGGCGACTACCGCCGGCCTGACCCCCCGCCCCGACCGGACGCCGCCGCATGAAGATCGTCCTGCTCGGCGCGAACGGCCAGGTGGGCCGGGAGCTGGCCCGCGTCTTGCCGGCGCTCGGCGACGTCGTCGCCTGCGACCGGGCCGCGGCCGATTTGGAACGGCCGGACGACGTGGTGGCCCTGCTCGCCCGCGAGCGGCCCGCGGCCATCGTCAACGCGGCCGCCTACACGGCCGTGGACCGGGCCGAGCAGGATCGCGAGCAGGCGGAGTTGGTCAACGCCACGGCCGTGGCCGCGATCGCCGCCGAAGCCGCCCGGCAAGACGCCCTGTTCGTCCACTACTCGACCGACTACGTCTTCGACGGCACCCCCCCGGACTGCTACCGCGAGACCGACGAGCCACGGCCACTCTCGGTCTACGGGGCGACGAAGCTGGCGGGTGAACGGGCGATCGCCGCGGCCGGCGGCCGCCACTTCATCTTTCGCACGAGTTGGGTCTACGCCCCGCACGGCACGAACTTCCTGCGGACGATCCTCCGGCTGGCCGGAGAACGGGACGAACTCGCCGTGGTGGCCGACCAGCGGGGCGTGCCCACCGCCGCGGCCCTGATCGCGGAGGTCACAGCCGAGGTCCTGCGCCGCTCCCGCGACCCGGCCAGGGCCGTGGCCCCGGGCCTGTATCACCTTGTGCCCCGGGGCGCGACCACCTGGCACGACTACGCCGAGCTGGTGCTGGCCGAAGCCGCAGCGCTGGGCCTGCCGCTGCGGGCCCAGCCCGGCACCATTCGCCCGCTCACGACAGCTGAATATCCGACGGCCGCCCGGCGGCCCGCCAACTCGCTCCTCTCTACCGCGAAACTCGAGGCCGCCCTCGCACAGGAGCTGCCGAGGTGGGAAGATGCGGTCCGGGAGACGGTGGCCACCCTGGCCGGGGCCACCGGCCGCTGACTCGACCCCGCCCTCCTCGTCCTGACCCGCCGCATGACCACACGCAAGGGCATCATTCTCGCCGGCGGCAGCGGCACGCGGCTTCATCCGGCCACGCTCGCCGTCTCGAAGCAGCTCCTGCCGGTCTACGACAAGCCGATGGTCTACTACCCGCTGAGCGTGCTCTTGCTCGCCGGGGTGCGGGAGATCCTGGTGATCTCGACCCCGCACGACACGCCCCGGTTTCGGGACCTGCTCGGCGACGGCAGCCAGTGGGGCATCCGGCTCGAGTACGCCGTGCAGCCCAAGCCGGAAGGCCTCGCCCAGGCCTTCCTGATCGGCGCCGACTTCCTCGCCGGCGGGCCGTCGGTGCTCGTGCTCGGCGACAACATCTTCTATGGGCACGGCCTCGCCGAACGACTCCAAACGGCGGCCGCGCGGCCGGGCGGCGCGACCGTGTTCGCCTATCCCGTGGCCGATCCGGAACGGTACGGCGTGGTCGAGTTCGACGCTTCCGGCAGGGCGGTGTCGATCGAGGAGAAGCCCCAGGCGCCCCGCAGCCGCTACGCCGTGACCGGCCTCTATTTCTACGACTCCCAGGTCGGCGAAATCGCCCGCGGCATCACACCCTCGGCCCGCGGCGAGCTCGAGATCACCGACTTGAACCGGGTCTATCTCGAACGGGGTGACCTGGCCGTCGAGCTCCTGGGCCGAGGCGACGCCTGGCTCGACACCGGCACCCACGACAGCTTGATCGAGGCGGGGCAGTTCATCCAGTCGCTCGAAAAGCGGCAGGGTCTGAAGATCTGCTGCCCGGAGGAGATCGTCTGGCGGCAGGGCTGGATCGACGACGCGGCCCTGAGAGATTTGGCCGGGCCGCTCGTGAAGAGCGGCTACGGCGAATACCTGCTCCAACTCGCCGAGGAAGGGCTCGCGCCATGCAGGTGACGCCCACCGAGATCCCCGGCGTGCTCGTGCTCGAGCCGCGGGTGTTCGCCGACGACCGCGGCTCGTTCTTCGAGAGCTTCAACGCCCGGGCCTTCGCCGCGGCGGTCGGGTGGGAGGTGGCCTTCGTCCAGGACAACCAGAGCACCAGCCGTCGCCACGTGCTCCGCGGGCTGCATTACCAGGAGCCTCATCCGCAGGGGAAACTCGTCCGCGCGTTGGCCGGTGCGATCTTCGACGTGGCCGCCGACATCCGGCCCGGCTCCCCGACCTTCGGCCACTGGGTGGGGGTGGAGCTCTCGGCGGAAAACCGCCGCCAACTCTGGGTGCCCGAGGGTCTGGCTCACGGATTTCTCGTGCTCTCCGAATCGGCCGACGTCCTCTACAAGACCACCGACTTCTACGCCCCGGGCTGTGAAAAGTGCCTCCGGTGGGACGACCCGACCCTGGCGATCCAGTGGCCGCTGGCCGCCCCGCCCGTGCTCTCCCCGCGGGACGCCGCGGCCCCGCTCCTGGTCGGCTGACCCCGGCCGGCGGTCCCGGTTCCCGCGGTGCTCACCCGCCCCGGCGGGCCGGGCACTGGCAGTTTTTGAAGGTAGGCTTGACGGCGACTCCGGTGCCGAGCCCCGGGGCGGCCACAGCCGGGCCGGAACCATTCCGCGAGCCATGAACCGACCAGCCAATACGGACCGCCCGCCGGCCCTCGTGATCGCGGGCATGCACCGCTCGGGCACCTCGCTCCTGGCGTCGCTCTGCCAGGCAGCGGGCCTGCAAGTGGGCGACCAGCTGCTGGGCTCATACCGGGGCAACGAGGCGGGGCACTTCGAGGACCTCCAGTTCGTGGAGTGGCACCAGCTCGTGCTCCGGACCAACGGGCTGATGCCGGAGGGCTTCGTCACGGTGGCCACGCCCCAGGTGCCCGACCGGCTCCGTCAGGAAGCCGAGAAGCTCGTGGCCGCGCGGCGCGAGCGGAACATGCCTTGGGGCTGGAAGGATCCCCGCACCACCCTGCACCTCGAGTTCTGGGCCGACCTGCTGCCCGAAGCGCGGTTCCTGTTCGTGATCCGCCGGCCCTGGGAGGTCGTCGACTCGCTCTACCGCCGCGGCGACGAGGCGTTTCGCACGAATCCGCCGTTCGCGATCCAGGTGTGGCTGCACTACAACCGCCTGATCCGCGACTTTGCCGCCGGGCACCCGGAGCGGTCGCTCGTCTGCGATCTGTCGCAGCTCGTCGCCGCGCCGGACAAGGTGTTCCAGGCGGTGCGGCGGACCCTACGGGTGCCACTCGAGCCGCCGCCGGATCGCTATCAGCCGGAGCTGCTCTCCTCGACCGTCGAAGCCGCGCGGAGCGACTTCCTGGCCGCCGCCTGCCCGGAAGCCCTCGAACTCTATGCGGAGCTGGCTGCCAGGGCCGGTGCGGCGGTCCCGCAGCCGCTGGCGACCGGGAGTCAGGCGATCGCGGTCCACGGTTTCGAGGAGTGGAGCCGCAACTGTGGCCTCGTGGCCCGGACGCGGTTGCTGGAGTCAGCGGTCGACGAGTCCGATCAGGCCAATGAACGGCTGGCCGCCGACCTGGCGGCGTCCCAGGCGAGTCGGGAGCAGGCGGTCAAGGAGGAAGCGGCCCAGACGGCGACCCTCACCGCCAGGCTCGAGGGCGTGCAGCAGGAGTTGGCAGCGACCCGGGGCCGGCTCCTCGAACGCGACCAGGATGTCGCCGCGGACCGGTCCCGGATCGCCGGACTTGAAGAGCAGATCGCCAGCCGGGCTCAGGAGCTCGCCGGTCGGGATGCAGCGGCGGCCGATCTGGCGGACGAACTGGCCGCGCGGCAGGGGCGGATCGCCGACCTCGAGGGGCAGGCGGCCGAACTGCACGAGCGGCTTGCCGAGCACGACCGCTCGCTGGCCGAGCGAGAGCGGCAACTGGCCGACCACCGTGCGGCCATCGCGGAGCGGGATGCCCACTTGGCCCGGCTCGAGCGCGGCCTGCAGGCCGCCGCGGAACACAGCCGGGACCTCGAATCGCGACTGGAATCCGTGCAGCGGCAGGCCGCGGAGTCGGCGGCAGCGGCCCTCCGCGGCCGCTCCGAGCGGGAGGCCGAAGTCGCGGAGCTCTGCTCGCGGCTGTCTGCCGCCGAGCGCCGCGGCAGCGACAGCGAACAGGCCGTGCACGAGCTCGCCGACGAGCTCGCCCAACTTCAGGGCAGCAAATCCTGGAAGCTCACCAGGCCGCTGCGGTCCATTCGCCGCCGGGCCGTCTCCCGGCCGGCCGACTGGCTGAGGCGCACCATCTCGGCGACGGGCCGCCGCTGGTGGCGGAAGCTGCCGCTCTCGATCCCGGCCAAGCAGCGGCTGAGGCACCGGCTGTTCACGAGGCTCGCGCCCCTGTTCCGCTGGAGCGACTCGTACCGCGAGTGGCAGGCCGGCCGACTGCCGGCCCCGCCGGCTCCCGCGGCCCTGACGAGCGGCCAGCAGCCAGCGCAGCGGCCAGCCCCGATGGCCCCGCCGGCTCCGATGGCCGCGGCGCGGCGGCCCGCGATGGTCACGCCTGATGCGGGCGTGCGGCTGATCGCCATGCATCTGCCCCAGTTCCACCGAATCCCGGAAAACGACGCCTGGTGGGGCGAGGGTTTCACGGAGTGGACCAACGTCCGCCGCGGTCGGCCGATGTACGCGGGCCACGGTCAGCCGCACGTGCCGCACCCGGACGTCGGCTATTACGATCTCTCCGACCCGGCCGTGCTCGAACGGCAGGCCGCGATGGCCGCAGCCCACGGGATCCACGGCTTCTGCTTCTATTACTACTGGTTCGGGGGCCGGCGGCTCCTGGAGAAGCCGCTCGACGAGATGCTCCGCTCGGGGCGGCCGAAGTTCCCCTTCTGCATCTGCTGGGCCAACGAGAACTGGACCCGGACGTGGGACGGCCACGACACCGAGATCCTGATGGCGCAGTCGCACGAGCCTGCGGCCGACCGCGACTTCATCCGGGACGTGATCCCGCTCCTGGGCGACCCGCGATACATCCGCGTGGCCGGCCGACCGCTCCTGGCCATCTACCGCCCCGAGTCGCTCGCCGATCCAAAGCGGGCGGCGGCCACCTGGCGGGAGGAGTGCCGTCGGGCAGGGATCGGCGAGATTCACCTGGTGGCGGTCCGCAGCTTCTCCAAGGATGACCCGGCCCGGTTCGGATTCGACGCGGCGATCCAGTTTCCACCGCTCCAAATCCCCGCCCGCAACATGGCCAGAGACCCCGGGCTGGCCGCGGTCCCGGGGTTCTCCGGCAGCATCCACGACTACGCCGAGGCGACGGCGTTCTCGCTGGCCGAAGCCGCGGCCGGATATCGCATGTACCGGGGCCTGATGCCGGCCTGGGACAACACGGCCCGGCGGCTGGAAAGGGCCACTTCCTGGATCGGCTCGACGCCGGCCCGCTACGCCGCCTGGCTGCGGGCGACCATCGACCGCACGGTCCGCGAGCAGCCCCCCGAGCATCGGCTGGTGTTCGTCAACGCCTGGAACGAATGGGCCGAGGGGGCCCACCTCGAGCCCGACATCCAGCACGGCTACGCCTACCTCGAAGAGACGGCCGCAGCGCTCGGTGTCCGCCCACCGGCCCGTCGCTCCGTCGCCGCAGCGGGCCCCGCTGCGGCGGCCGATTCGCTGCCTCGAGAGCCGGCCGAACTGCGACAGCATGCCTGGTCGCGGGTCACGGCGGTCGCGGGCGGGGAACCGGACCGGGCGCGATCCGGCTTCCTCGCCGACCATACCGCCCTCCTCGGGCAGTTGACCTCGGCCGGTGGCCGGCTGCGGCTCGTGGCGGGCCGCGTCCTGGCCGAAACGGCAGGCGTCGAGACACCGCTCGACAACCGCCGCGATCTGGCCACCGCCTGGGCGGTCGCCCGGGGAGACGATCCCGACGCCCCGTTCTGCTTCGTCGTGCTCCAGTTCGGCCGGTTCGACGTGACGGCCCGGTGCCTGGAATCGCTCGTGCGGCTCGAGAGCCGCCGGCCGGTACGGATCGTGGTGGTCGACAACGGCTCGCCCGCCGACGTGGTCGAGGCGACCCGGGAGGCGATCGCCACGATGCCCGCGGTCGAGCTCCTGGAGACGGGGGCCAACCTGGGCTTCGCCGGCGGCAATAACGCGGGCTACGCCCACGCCCGCGACCGGCTCGGCGCCGCCTTCATCGCCGTGATCAACAACGACACCCGGATCGAGCAGGCCGACTTCATCCTCCGCTGCGAGCGGCTGTTTCAAGAGACCGCCTGTTCCGTCCTCGGGCCCGACATCGTCACGCCCGATGGCCGCCGGGAGAACCCCTGGAACGACACGGTCTACGGCCCGGACGAGTGGCGGCGGCTCGAGGCGATGTACCACGAGGACCGGGCCGACTTCGAGCGGACCGGCCAGCCGCGGTTCCGCCGGCTCGGACGGCGGTCGCCCGAGGCGGCATTCCTTGCCAATCCGCTCCTCCAGGGTGCGGCGATCATCCTCTCGCCGGTCTTCGTCCGGGGCATGCCGACCCTGTTCGACGAGCGCACCAAGCTCTACGGTGAGGAGTTCCTGTTCGCCGTCGACGCCCTGCTCGCCGGCCACTTCCTGGCCTACTCGCCCGAGCTCAAGATCCTCCACGAGGAGGGCGTCTCCACCGGCGCGCTGCCGAGCGCCACCAAGATGCGGCTCGGCTACGAGAACGCGGCGCGGGCCGCCGGGCTGGCCGCCGGCGAACTCGACAACTTCGCGGCCGCCTGCCGCGGCACGCCGCTCGACTGCCGCAGCGAGTCGCTGCCCACCCTCGTGGCCGGGCCGAAGCGGCACGTGCTCGTCGACCTGTTCTTCTGCCAGCCCGGATACCACGGCGGCGGCGAGTACGGCAAGGCGGTGTTCCGGGGCCTGGCCCGGGCCGCGGCCGCCCGTGGCGACGTCGTCGTCTGGGCGGCACTCGACCCAGCGCTCCACATCGATCCCTGGGTGCTCGCCGAGTGCCGGCGGCTGGCAATCCGCGTGATCGCGGTCCGGTCCTACGCCGATATCGTCGAGCTGGTGAACTCAGGCCGCTTCGACGCCTTCTTCTGTCCGGCGATCGTCGTCTACACGGGCTACGAGTACATGCAGCGGGCCGGCACCAGGCTGCCGTTCACGGGTGGCCGGACACGGATCGTCGGCACGCTGCACGACATTCGCGACCTGCAGTTGATCCGCGACCGCGAGGGGATCACCGCGGCGCTCGTGCGGGCCGGCTGGCGGCCCCAGGCGGCCGGCCCGGGCTCGTTCCTCTCGAGTTCCGCACCCGATCCCGCTTCGCTGGCGGCGATGTATTCCACGCTCTGCCACGACCCCCACGTCGACACGCTCGTGACCGTCTCGCGGTATTGCCGGGAGGTGATCGAGGCGGAGTTCGCTCCGCCGGCCGGGCGGTTCGTCGTGCTCGCTTCGGCCGAGAAGGACCGACCGGAGCCGACGCCCTACCGCGGTCACGGAATCGCCTCGGACGGCCGCCCGTTCGCCTTGGTGCTGCACGCGGGCCGGCCGGAGAAAAACGCCCCGTCGGTGGCAGCCGCCTTCGACCGCCTGTTCGCCGCCGCAGGGGATCCCTTCGGGCTGGCGGACCTGCGGGTGGTGTTCGTCGGGATCTCGTCGCTCGCCGAGCTTGGCCTCGGCGAGCTCGCCCACCCCGAGCGGTTCACGGCGATTCCCGAGGTGTCGCCGGGGCAGCTCGAATACCTGCTCGAGCGGGCCCGGATGCTCGTCTACGCGTCGTTCAACGAGGGCTTCGGCTACCCGCCGGTGGAGGCGATGCGGTATGGCACGCCCGCGGTGGTGGCCGCCGTGGCGGCGATCCCGGAAATCTGCGGCGAGGCGGCGGTGTTCTGCGACCCGCGGGATATCGACTCGATCGCGGGGGCGATCCTCCAGGCCTGGCACGGGCCACCCCCGCGGGAACGGCTCCTCGCCCGCCACGCCGAGATCATCGCCAGGCAACATGGCGATCTTGCCGACCTCGTGCAGCTGGTGCTCGACGGCGTGCGGCCCGCCAAGCCCGCTCCCCTGCCGCCGTCACCGGCCGCGGTGCCGGCCGCCCCTCCCGGCTACGTGCTGCGACACGCGGGCTGGTGCCCGATCTGCGAACAGGCCACGACGTTCTCCTCCACCGAGGCCTGGCTCCGGGACCACTACATCTGCGAGCGGTGTCATTCCTTGCCCCGGGAGCGGGCCCTGATGCTCGCGCTCCAGATCCGGTTTCCCGACTGGCGCCGGCTGCGGATCCACGAGTCGTCGCCGGAGATGCGGGGTCTGAGCGGCAAGCTCGCCCGTGAGTGCCCCGGCTACGTGCCCTCCCAGTACGACCCGGCGACCCCGTTCGGCATGCTCGAGCCGCAGGGCCGCTGGCGGTCCGAGGATCTCGAGCGGCAGACCTTCGACTCCGGCTCGTTCGACGTCGTGATCACCCAGGATGTCTTCGAGCATGTCTTCGACCCCGAGGCTGCCTTCCGTGAGGTGCAGCGAACGCTGCGGCCCGGCGGAGCGCATCTGCTGACCACGCCCCTGGTGCGGGGCGCGGCGGCCTCCCGCCAGCGGGCGGAGCGGGGAGCGGAGGGCGTGCGGCACCTCGAGCCCCCCGAGTTTCACGGCAATCCGATGTCGGCCGACGGGTCGCTCGTCACCTGGGACTGGGGCTACGACATCGTCGAGCGAATCCGTGCTTGCACGGGTGACGACGCCCGGCGGATCATGGTGGAGATTCCGGCGCTGGGCATGGTGGCGGCGTACCTCGACGTCATCGTCGTCGACCGCCGGCGCAAAGCCGAAGGACGCGTCCGGGGCTCCGACACCCGTCGCGTCGCCACCCGCTGACAGCCGCCACCGAGGAGTTTCCGCCCGCGATGAACCGTTCTGTGAGCAGGGAAGAACCCCTCGCCCGCGTGCGGCCGTTCGGCTCTGCGGTCGACCCGCGGTGGCAACACCGGATCGTCTGGGGCGGCTGGGCCGCGGCCACGCTCCTGGCACTGGTCGCCACCGCCGTCCACGGCCGCTGGCTCCCGTGGAGCGACGACTTCGACATCGTGCCCTACCTGACCGGCGACAAGGCGGTCACGGCGAACTGGCTCTGGAGGCAGCACAACGAGCATCGGATTCCGCTCGTGAAGCTCGTGTTCCTCGGGCTGGGCCGGCTCTCGGGGGCCGACTATCGCTGGACCCTCGCGTTCAACGCCCTGCTCCTCTCGGCCACGGCGGCGGCCCTGATCGTCGCCGCGGCGCGGCTCCGCGGGCGGGCGGCCTGGACCGACATCCTGTTTCCCGCGGTGCTGCTCCACCTCGGGCAGGGAGCTCTCGTATGGGCGTTTCATTCTCAGTTCCTCCTCACGACGGTGCTGGGCGGGCTGTTCGTCGCCGTGGCGGTGGCCGGCTCACCCGCGGCCCCCTGGCGGGCAGCCGCGCTGGCGATCCTCGCCTGCCTGCTCCCCTTGACGGGCTCGAGCGGTCTGCTGGTCTCTGTCGGAGCCGCGCTCCTGCTGGCCGCCGAGGCCGTCTGGCCCGCCTCCGCCGGCAGCCAGTCGCCCCCGATGGCCCGCGGGCTCGCTGCGGCCGGCGCGGTCGTCACGGCCGCGGTGGCGTTCGGCTACGTCGCCACGCTGAAGCTTGGCCCGGCCGACGGCTATGCCGGACCGTGGCAGACTCTGGTCGCGAGCGTAGATATGCTCTCCTCGTACCCTGGCAGCCCGGTCGCTCGGATGCGGGAGCCCTGGCGGCTGGCGACGATCCTCGCGATCGCCGGCACCCTGGCCGCCGCGGTGCCGGCCCTCCGCCGGTCGGTCGCCGGCGGGCCGGACCGGCGCGGCCTTGTCATCCTCGTGGGCTACCTCGCCTGCCTGGGCCTGGTCGCGGTAGCGATCGGCTACGGCCGCGGCACCCGGGACTTCACCCATCTCTACGGCCATTATTCCACGCTGGCGCTGGCCATCCCTCTGACCCTGGGCCTCGTTTGGGCGGCCCTGCCGCAGACGATCACGGCCCGGGGGGCGCAGGCGATCCTCTGCCTGACCGCCCTGGTCGTCTTCACCGTCCATGCCCGGCAGGCCGTGCGGAACTCGGGCAGCGGAGCCGAATCCTGGGCCCTGATCGCGACCGACATGCGGGGTGAGTTGCCGCCCGAGGACGTCGCCGCAAGGCATGCCGCCAGCCTGTATTTCCTCGACACGCCCGACGTGCGAGCCAAGATCGCCGCCTGCGTCGGCATGCTGCGCCGAACCACGTTCCCGCTCTACTGCGCACGACCGGCCTCCCCGGAGCCGCCTTCCCCATGAACGACCGCGAGTTCATCGCCTTTTGTTACCAGCGGATCCTGGGCCGCGAGCCCGACGTCCGCGGACTGCATCACTACTTGGTCGCCCTCAGCGACCGGGCTATGTCGCGGCAGCAGTTGATGCTCGACTTTTTGGAAAGCCCGGAATATCGGCAGCGGCAGGGGGTGGCCCAGCCCGTTGCTCCGGGCGAGCCGCCGGCCGAGTTCGTCCCGGCCGGACATTTCTACTCGGCGCTTCCCTCGGCCGACGATCGGCTTCGGGCCCTGGCCAACTACCAGGCCGCGCCGTCAGACCTTCCGGGGATCGACCTTGGCATCGAGCGACAGTGGGCCCTGCTGGAGGAACTCCAACCACTGCTCGAATCGGGCGGCCTCGCCGATGAGCCGGCCGGCGGACGGCGGTACGGATTCACCAATCCCTCCTTCGGCCCGGGCGATGCGGTCGTCCTGCAGGCGTTGATGCGGCACCTGCGACCGCGGCGGATCGTGGAAGTGGGCTCCGGCCACAGTTCAGCGCTGATGCTCGACGTGGACGAGTTCCACCTGGGCCGGAGCGTCGATTTCACGTTCCTGGAACCCTACCCGGACCTGCTCAAGAGCCTGATGAAGCCGGGCGATCCAACCTGGGCCATCCGTCCGCAGATCGTCCAGGAGGCCGACCTCGGCGTCTTCAGGACGCTCGAGCCCAATGACATCCTGTTCATCGATTCGACCCACGTGCTCAAGGCGGGCAGCGACGTCTGCCGCCTGCTGTTCGAGGCGCTGCCGGCCCTGGTGCCGGGTGTGGTGATCCACATCCACGACATTTTCTGGCCGTTCGAGTATCCCACCACCTGGCTCGACGAGGGGCGGGCCTGGAACGAGGCCTACGCGGTGCGGGCCTTCCTCCAATACAACCGCTGCTTCTCGATCATGCTGTTCGCCAACTGCCTGGTCCGCCGGGATCGGGGCTGGTTCGAGCGGCATGCGCCGACGCTCCTGCGAAACGTCGGCGGCAGCCTCTGGCTCCGCCGCGATGCCTGATGGGGGCCGGGAGCATGGCCGGTCCCTGCGGAGAGCAATCTGGACGGTGGCTGGCCGGGATCGTGCTGGCGGCGGCGGCGGTGGCGCTGTGGCCGGAACCGGCTGCGCGGCTTCTGACTCCGGCCTCCGATTGGTTCGTCGAGGGGCACCCCGAGCAGAGCGTGATGCTCGGGGGCCTCCATCATGCGGGCCATTTCCTGCGGGACTCCGTCCGGCTGAACTCCGACACGAGATTCTGGCGGGTGTGGACCCCGTCCAGTGGCGACCTGCCGCTCGCCCTCACGTCGCCTCCGTTTCGGGCACCGCCCGTGCTCTCGATCCCGGTCACCGGGAGCTCGAGCGGGACAGGCGGTCCGGCCGCCATCTGGCTCGAGCATGTCGCCAGCGGCCAACGCAAGCCGGTGTACTTCGGCAGCACGCATTCCAGTTTCAACGACGTTCTCGTGGCCGTGCCTCCGCAGTGGGTCGGCTCCGAAACCAGGCTGCGGTTGCAGAGCACCGGCGACTGCAACTCGGGAACCGGCAGCGTGTTCGCCGCAAGTTGGCTTGCTTGGCTGAAGGGCAGCTTTGCAGGCCGGCTGGCAGTCCTGTGCACCGCGATGGCGATCTGGGGATTCCTGCTGTCCACCGGGGCCGGGGTGGCAGTCCGTGCCGGCCGCGAGGATCTCGCGCTTCCGCTGGCCCTCGTATTCCTGGCTGTGACCGCCTTGGCCGTCTTCTATCTCTCGGTCACTCTCCAGATCTGGGGAATCCTCCCGGCCACGGCGGTGCGCCTGGCCTGTGGTGCAGCCGGACTGGCTGCGGCCGCAACGCTGTGGATGGTGGGTCGCCAACCCCGGGAGCGGGCCTGGGGCCTGCTGCGGCCATATGGATCCGTGTGGGTCTTCACCACGCTGCTCATCGCGGCGGTGAGCGGGGCGACGAACACGGGCACGGGGCACTGGGAGCCGAACTATCGCTTCTGGCCGGCGACATGGTCGACTGATCACGAACTCCCGTGGCGGTTTGCGGAGGGCATTCGCCACGGTGATCCGCTCGCGACGCTGTTCGGCGGGCAGTGGCGACCGACCGACCGGCCGCCGCTGATGGCGGCCGCCTATCTCCTGATCGGCGATGTCGTCGCGGCATCACAGGCGTTCAACGACGGCAACTACCTGACGGGGGTGCTCTATAACACCGCCGGCATCGCGCTCAACGCACTCTGGATTCCAGTTGCCTACTGGATTGTCCGCAAACTCGCACCCGATCTGCCGCAGCGACAGGCGTTGCTGATCACCTGTTTTGCAGCCACGGTCCCCTACTCATTTTTCACCACGTCGTACGGCTGGCCGAAGGCCTTTGGGGCGGCCCTCTCACTGGCCTGCTTCGGCCTGGTCATCGACGAATGGCGGCGGCTGCCGGGATCAGCGGCTCGGATTCTCGGCGTGGCGGCTCTGGCGGCCCTCAGCCTCTTGGCCCATGCCGGCACGGCGTTTTTTCTCGCTCCGCTGGCCCTCCTGTTCTTGACCGGGCTCACCCGCCAAGCCTGGAGGCCGGTGCTCGGGGGCTGTCTGATTGCCAGCCTGCTCCTCGGCAGCTGGGCGGCATTCAAGCGAATCCTCCTTCCCAGCAACGATCCCGTCACCAAATACGCCCTGACGGAATCTTTTGGCTTCGATCGCCCGGAGCTGTCGGTAGGCGACCTCGTCCGAGAACGCTACGCCGGCATGACCCTGACGGGCTGGCTGTGGCTCAAGCGCGAGATGGTCGTCGATGCGATCATGCCCCTGCGATCGGCCCCCGCCCAGGCCCTGCGGGTCACCGGGCGTGACGCATTCAGGATGGGCCTCCTGCGAGCCTGGGACTTCCATGTGCCGACGTATGGAAACGCCGCTGTCTGGGTGACGGTCTGCACACTGGCCGCCTTGGCCCTGGTCCAAAACAGACCGCCGGCGGCGGATTCCGCCGCTCGGATCCTGATCCTGCTGTCGCTCGTCAGTCTGGTGACCTATTTGCTCGTCTGTCTTGCGTCGCCGATGCTGCACCATCTGCCGACTGCCGCGTGGTTCGGTCTGGCGATCGGCGGGGCCATCTGCCTGGCCCGGCGATCGCCCCGGCTCCTCACGGTCTTGCTCACCGCACAGCTCCTGTATTTCGGCATCGTGTGGCTGATTCACCCGCTCATGCATGCCCTGACGATCGACGTCTCGGCCCTCGTGGTGGCAGCCGCGCTCGTGCTGCCCGTCGTGAGCCGCCGACCGGAGACGTTCAGGCGGCCCGGCGCGAGATGATCCGGCGCCACCAAGGCCGCCGGGCGGAGCGGCCGACGGGGGCCGGCAGGCCGAGGAAGCGAATTTCCGGTCGGAGGGCGAGCAGCGTGCTGCACAGCCGCTCCATGATGAAGGGCACGTAGGGGGCGTCGATCTCCCGGTCAGCCCGGGACCAGGCAAACTCCCGGTCGGCGGGGCCAAGCCCCTCGAGGATGTGGCGGTGGACCGGCTCGCAGAGGGCCATGTACTCGTCCCAGAACTTCCGCGTGCCCGCCCAATAGTTGCAGAACAGGATCTGCTCCCGGGGCTGTTCGAGCGTTGCCAGATCGACGGCGACCCCGACGGCATCCAGGATCCGCTGGGCCAGGCCGGTGATCCCGGGGTGGTGGACCTCGGCCTGCTGCCAGAGGCCGGTGAAAGGTCGCGGCTCGACCCGGTGCGGATGGACGAAATACAGGTCGTGGCCTGGATTCTGCTCGATGAACTCCCTGAACGTCCGACCGGCGACACCGGTCTTGGCGCCGAACTTCCACGAGACGAAGCCCGTCACGTCGCCCGAGCCGCAGCGGCCGGCCAGCCACTCCGTGCGGAACACGTGATACTCCCGCCACTCGGGCCGCGGGTTTTCCCGGTTGTCGTACGGAATGAACGCCGGGTCGAGAAGCCCGCGCTGGGCGTCGGCGTAGAAGATCTGATGGATGCGGACGGCCATGGCGATACCGCTGAGCGAATACTCCCGTCAGGCCGCTTGGCGCCCCCGGCTCGCCTGGGCACCCGACTCCACGGCCACCGGCTCGGGCCGCCGCCCCGCGGCCCGCGGCAGGAGCGCCGCCGCCGTCTCCTCCAGCACCCGGTAGCCGTGCCGCACGTCGGGCTCGAGGTGGGCCCCCTCGGCCCACTCGTTCCAGGCGTTGATGAACACGAGCTGCCGCTCGGGGGGCTGCTCCCGCTGCATCTGCTCGACCGCGCCCCGCAGCCAGCGGCCGTAGAGCTCGGGCGAGGAGTTGACCCAGGCGGTGGCCCGCTCCATCCGCCGGGGCGTGTTGTCCCAGCCGGGCATCACGCCGCGGTAGAGCGGGTAGTCGGCCGCGGGCCGGGCGAGCGAGTGGCAGACCGCCTCGCGGTAGTCGAGCACACCCCCGCGGAAGCGGCGGTCCAGCCCGCCGAGGCCCGTGTCGCGGAGGTTGGCGGCGGGGATCTGCAGGGGCGGAAACTGGATCGCCGCGTCGAAGCCATAGCTCCGCGGATCGGCCTGGTCGAAGGCGTGCACGGCAGCCAGGTGCAGCCCCGGCAGACCCTCCCGCTCGGCGATCCGCCGCCACCGTTCCGCGGTGGCCGCCGGTTCGGCGAGCAGGCCCGGCCTGTAGACGATCAGGAGCGGTCGGCCCTCGACGGTGATGTAGCGGGGATCGCGCACCGCCGGCAAGAGGTCGCGCAGGAACCGCTCGTCGCCGTCCGCCGAGTGCCGCTGCTCGAGCAGCACCTCGCGGTCGAGCCCGTCCCAGGACCGCGTCCAGTTCTCATTGGCCCAGCAGACGCAGAAGGGGATATCGGGCCGGCCGCTCGCCAAGAGCCGCTCGACCGGCTTCTCGAGGATCCGCCGGCCGGCGAACCAGTAGTGGTAGAAGCAGAACCCGTGGATCCCGTGGCGGCGGGCCATCTCGGCCTGCCGCTCGAGCACGGTCTCGTCATCGAGGTCGTAGTAGCCGAGGTCGGGATGCGGCACGTGCGGCTGCTGGTGGCCCGCGAACATCGGCCGAGCCCGGCGGACGTTGGTCCACTCCGTGAAACCCTCGCCCCACCAGGCGTCGTTCTCCGCGATCCGGTGGAACTGGGGCAGGTACATCGCGATCGCCCGCACCTGGCCACGATTGACGGGGCCAGTGGCGGGTGGCTGCGGCCGAGCGGCAGGTGAACCGGCCGGCGAAAAGCCGGGAGCCGCTGCGCGGCCTTCCTCCCGGCCGCGACTGAGAAAATGTGAGAGCGGCTCGAGGCCCGCGACCGCCACGTCGGGATTGCGGTCGAGATACCAGCCGATGTCGAAGAGCGGGTGCGGCCGGCGACCCTCCCGCCAGCCGTACTCGAGGTAATGGGCCAGGGGGTCGAGGCCCGCTGCCGCCACGTCGGGATTCGCCGCGATGTAGCTGGCTGCATCGAAGGCCGGATGGGGCTGCCGGCCCTCTCGGCAGCCCGCCGTGAGATAGTGCAGGAGCGGCTCGAGGCCGCTGCTCACGACGTCGGGATACCGGTCGGCGTACCACGAGGGATCGAAGAGCGGGTGCGGCTGGCGACCCTCCCGCCAGCCGTGCTCGACGTAATGCGCCAGTGGCTCGAGGCCCGCCGATCTCACGTCGGCATGGCTGGCGAGGTACCAGGCGGCATCGAACAGCTGGCAGGGAGCATGCCCCTTTCGCCAGCCGCGGCGGCGGTAATACCGCCAGGGCCGCCAGCGGACCCGCCGCCTGCCCGGCCCGTAGGTGGCGGCATACCAGCGGCTGTCGAAATAGGGCCGCAGGTCAGACTCGGACGGGCCGGACATGCCGTGACACTCGCGCGGGAAGAACGGTCGCCCTGAACGGGGCGGGCCTGCCAGGGGCTGGTACACGGCCCGGGCGACCGAGGTCAAGGTCGCCGCCGAACCCGGCGGTTCATGGAACGGGCAGAGGCTGGGCTGTTCACGGGGCAGGCACAGGTTGGGATGCGTGCGGGCCAGAGGCGGCCCGGGCCGGCGTTGACGCCCATCCGCCGGGCTGGAAAGATCGCGGCGAGATCGACCGCGCGGCGGAGGCGACCCAATGGCAGGCCAGCTGGTCCCGGAGTTCCCGCCGGCCGTCGTGATCGCGGGCATGCACCGCTCGGGCATGTCGCTGGCGGCTTCACTCGTGGCCGCGGGGGGCGTGTCCCTCGGCCCCGACCCGGTGCCGGCGGCCCGCCCTGATTCGCTCGGGCCGTTCGAGGACCCCGAGTTCCAGACCCTGCACCGGCAGGTGTTGGCGGCCAACGGCCTGGCGGGCGAGGGTTTTACCTGCCGGGAAACGATCGAGATTCCGGTCTCGGCACGACAACAGGCCGCCGAACTGGTCCGCTGCCGCCGGCACGCCGGCCAGCCCTGGGGCTGGAAGGATCCCCGCACGACCCTGTTCCTCGACTTTTGGGCGACTCTCGTCCCCGAGGCCCGCTGGCTGTTCGTGGTGCGGCCGCCTGAGGAGGTCGTGGACTCGCTCTTTCGGTGCGGTGATCCCGCGATCGGTTTCGATCCGCGGCATGCCGTGGACGTGTGGGTGGCCTACCACAGCCGGATCCTCGACTTCGTTCGGCGCGAGCCGCGGCGGTCGCTCGTCGTGAATCTCTCGCGAGTCGTCACCGATCCGGTCGGCCTGGTGGCCGACGTAGCGACCCTTTTGGACACGGCTCTGGGCACGCCCGGGCCGCGTTACGAGCCCGGGCGGCTCCGGCGGGGACCGCCTGCCCGGCGGGCAGGGCTGGTGCAGGCGGTGCGGCCGGAGGCCTGCGAGCTGTACCGGGAACTGCTCCGGCTGGGCGGGGGCGACGATCCGGCTCTCCCGGGCGGGGTGCTGCCGCCGGCGGCGATCGCAGCAGCCGGGCTCGCCGAGTGGGCTGCGGGCTGCCGTGCGGTGGCGGACCAGGCCGCCGCCGCCGCCCGCGAGGCCAGCGCCCGCCAGGCGGCCGAGCGGGCCGAGCGGGCGCTCCTCGGTGAACAGTCCGTGCGGGCTGAGGCGCTCTCGCGGGCCGCGACGCTCGCCGCCGACCTGGCGTGGCTCCAAGCCGACCGCAACGAACAAGCGCGTGGCCGCACGGCCGCCGAAGACCGCTGTCTGGAACTGGAGCGGCAAATCGACCGTCTGCACGCGGCCCACGGCGGCCTGGCGACCCGCTGCGAGGCCCTGGCAACCCAGGCAGCCGAGGCGACGGCGGCCCTGAGCCGGATGCAGGCCGAGGCGACGGAGACACGGGCCGGGCACGAGCGGGAACAAGCCGAGGCCCGCCGGAGACTGACCGCGGCGGAGTCGACCCGCGGCCGGCTCGAAGACGCCGCGGCCGACCGCGACGCGACCATCGGACGACTCCAGGCGACCATCCGACAGCTCGAGTCGGCTGTCGCCGAGGCCAGGTCGCTGGCCGAGCGGCACGAGCGAGAGGCCGATCTGCTGGCGGGTGAACGCGACGATCTCGCCGCCCAACTCGAAGCGGAACGGAGGATCCACGAGTCGCTGCGACAGGACATGACCGGCCGGATCCAGGCGGCCGCGGCAGGCCGGCGCCGGTCACTCCGCTGAGGTAACCGCCGCTTGGCTCACGCGCGGCTCGTCCCGCACGATCGCCCCGTGGGAAAGCTCGATCACGCGATTGCACTCCCGGGCGATCAACTCCGCCGAGTGGGAGGCGATCACCAGGATCCCGCTCTGCGCCACGAGCTCCCGGATCCGCTCCTCGGCCCGCAGGCGGAACTCCGCATCGCCGACGGAGAGCCACTCGTCCATCAGGAGGATGTCGGCCCGCACGCTGGTCGTGATCGCGAACGCCAGCCGCATCAGCATCCCGGTCGAGTAGGTGTGCACCGGCATGTGGAGGTAGTCGCCCAGCCCGCTGAACTCGGCGATCTCGGGGGTGAGGCCCCGGATCGTGCGGCGGTTGAGCCCGAGCACGAGGCCGCGGATCATGATGTTTTCGTAGCCCGTCGCCTCCCGCTCGATCCCGAGCATCGGATTGACGAGGCTGGCGATCGAGCCCTCGTGGAAATACCGGCCCCGGGTCGGCGGGTAGACGCCGGCGAGCGTCTGCAGGAGCGTCGATTTGCCGGAACCGTTGTGGCCCACCAGCCCGAGCCGGGCGCCGTCGCGAAGCTCGAACGAGATGTCGCGGAGGGCCTCGACGACGGTGATCCCGGTGCCGCGGCCGATCCGTCCCCCCGTGGCCGCCGCGGTCAGGGTTTTCTTCAGCGACTCCCCGTCGGCCCCGAACACCGGGTACTCCACCGCCACGTCGTCGAGGGTGATCAGGGCCATCGGGTCACACCCAGTACGCGACCTGGCGGCGGAGTCGGGCGTAGAGCAGGGCCGCCACGGCGACGTTCAGCACGGTGAAGTACAACAGAAAGCGGATGGTCCCGGGCGCCGGCGAGCCGCCGAGCAACGGCAGCCGCAAGACGTCGAGCAGTTGGGCCAGCGGGTTATAGAGGATGAATCGCGATCGCTCCGGCAGCTTCTCCGGAAACCAGAACACGGGCGTCAGAAACATCAGCAGCTGGAGGCTGCTGGCGACGATGTTGGGCACGTCGCGAAACCGGGCCGAGAGCAGGCCGAGCGTGATCGAGAGGGCATGAAGATTGATGATCACGACCAGCAGGCCCGGAAACACCAGCAGCATCTGCGGGCTCCAGGTCAGGCCGGCCCAGATGGCCACCGGCAGGTAGAGCACCAGATGATGGGCGAGAAAGAACAACTGCCGGGCCAGGCTCCGCCAGACGAACACGCTGCGGGGCACGGCTCCCTGCTTGAGGTACGCCGCGGCCGTGATGAACACCTGGCAGCCATCGTTGATCGAGGTGCTGAGCAGGTTCCAGAAAATGATCCCGAGCGCCAGGTGCGGATAAAACCGGGCCAATGGCACGCCGAACAGCGCCGCATAAAGCGGCCCCATCCCCAGGAGCATCGCCCCCATGCTCAGCGTGATCCACCAGGGGCCCAAGAGCGAGCGACGATACCGGAGCACGATGTCGTACCAGGCCAGCGTGCCCCAGAGATCGGCGTGCCGCGTGCCGGCCCACCAGTCTCCCCAGGCGGTCTCCGCAGGCTGCCGCCGCTCCTGACGCACGTGCCCGCCAGCCGGCGGCGCGGAATCTGCGGCGATCTGGGTGGGGGCTGTCACGGACGGGCGGCTCGGGCGGGCGCGAGTGGCCGTGCGTGGGCCGGCCGAGCCCTCGACACTAGGTCCACCCGGAATGACCGTCAAGCGACCAGGAATCGAGGTTTATGAACGCCTCGTTTGCGGCGGGTGACCAGGCCCGCGCGACCGTCGTGATCGTCAACTTCAACGGCGGAGCCCACGTGCTCCGTTGCCTGGAGAGCCTGGCCGCACAGACGGTGCCGCCCGAGCGGATCGTGCTGGTTGACAATGGCAGCACCGACGGCTCGCTCGCGGCCTGCCGCGAGTTCGTCGCATCCCGGCCGGAGCTTGCCGAGCGGACCACGATCGACGCCACGAGTGAAAATCTGGGCTTCGCGGCCGGCTCGAATCGCGGGATCGCGGCCGCCGACACGGAACTGGTGGCGCTGCTCAATCCCGACGCCTTTCCGGAACCGCGCTGGCTCGAGGCGCTCGTCGCCGCCGCCGCCGCCTACCCCGAGTGCGCCGCGTTCGGCTCGCGGCAAATGCTCACCGGCCGGCCGGGGATGCTCGACGGCATCGGTGACCGCTGGCACGCAAGCGGCCTGGCGTGGCGGGATGGCCACGGCCGGCCGCTACGGCCGGCCGACCTCGAGGCCCGGGAGATCTTCTCCGCCTGCGCCGCCGCGGCGCTTTATCGGCGACAGGCCGTGATCGCCGCCGGGGGCTTCGACGAGGACTATTTTTGCTACGGCGAGGACGTCGACCTCGGGTTCCGGCTCAGGCTGGCCGGCCACGCGGCCCGCTCCGTCCCCGACGCGGTCGTGGAGCACGTCGGCGGAGCGAGTTCCACGGGCCAGTTCGCCACCTATTTCGGCCACCGAAACCTGGTCTGGACGCTCGTCAAAAACACGCCTGGACCGGTTTTACCGGTCGCTTTGCTTGCGCATCTTTCCCAATCTATCCTGGGGATGGTGATCCTCGGCTGCCGGGGCCGGGGATCTGCGTTCCTCCGCGCGAAGCGGGATGCCGTGGCCGGACTTGGCCGGTGCTGGCAAAAGCGACGAATCGTGCAGGCTGCCCGGCGGGTTTCCACATGGCGAGTTCTCAGCATGGTCGAGTTCGGCCCGGTTCGCCGGGGTCGCTGAGCCCGCCGGCCGATCGGGCCGACGCTGGCCGTGGCCTCGTGCCGGCGAGCATCGTCATCGTCAATCACAACGCGGGCCAACTCTTGGCCAACTGCCTCGAGGCAGCGCTCGCACAGGCCTGCCAGGTGATCCTGGTGGACAACGCCTCAGCGCCGGTGCCCTTCGAGGCGGTAGCGGCCCGCTTCGCCACCCATCCTCGGCTCACGATCCTCCGCTCCCGCGTGAACACCGGCTTCGCCGCGGGCTGTAACCTCGGAGCGGCTCGCGCCGACCAGCCGACGCTTCTGTTCCTGAATCCCGACTGCATCCTTGGACCGGGATCGCTGGCCGCGCTGCACGCTGCGCTAGGGTCAGGAGACCGGGTTGGGATGGTCGGCGGGCTGCTCACCGACGTCGGGGGACGCGAGCAGGGAGGTGCCAGACGGAGCATTCCGACGCCCTGGCGGTCGTTCGTGCGGGGCTTCGGCCTGCGGCGACTGGCCTGGCTCGCCCCCCGCTGGTTCTCCGACTTCCATCTCCATCAGGAGCCGCTGCCGACCGCGCCGATCGAGGTCGAGGCCGTCTCGGGCGCGCTCACGATGGTGTCTCGCGAGGCGTTCACCGCGGTGGGCCCGTGGGACGAGGGCTACTTCCTCCACTGCGAGGATCTCGATCTCTGCCTCCGGTTCCGCGAGGCCGGTTGGAAGATCCTGTTCGTGCCCGACGCCCCGGCCATCCATCACCGCGGCTTGTGCGGCCGGTCTCGCCCCCTGGCAGTCGAATGGCACAAGCATCGGGGCATGATCCGCTTTTACACAAAGCACTTCCGCCGCACCTATCCGGCCGGCCTGTTCGGCCTGGTGGTGGCCGGGGTCTGGCTCCGGTTCGCGCTCGTGGCCACCCGGCAGGCGGTCGTCGCGGCCAGGATGCCCCGCGAGCGCGTCCCGGGCGATGCGGCCCCGGCCTGGCATGTCCGGGAAACGGTTCTCGATGCGCGAGTCGCCACCCCGACGACGCTCCCCTCATGAGCACCGTCATCCTGCCGTCATGAACGAGGCTCCCCGCGTCGGAGTGATCGGCGGCGGGAGCCTGGTCGGGCGGCAACTCCTGCCGCTGCTGGCCCGCCGCGGCGACGTGCTGGCCTGTTCGCGGCGGCGCGAGCGGCAGGCGCCGGCGACCGCTGATCAGGTCCGCTGGCACGAGACCGGCTCCCCGATGCCGCCCGGGATGCGACCCCTGCCAGAGTGGATCGCGCTCTGCCCGCTCTGGGCGGTGCCAGATCAGCTCGACTGGCTCGAGCAGGCGGGCGTCGAGCGTCTCGTGGCGCTCTCGTCGATGAGCGTCGTCACCAAGGCGTCGTCGCCCGACGCGGCCGAGCGCCAGGTCGCCGGCCGGCTGGCCGCGGCCGAAGACCAGCTGCACGGCTGGGCCGAAGACCGCGGAATCGTCCTCACGCTGCTCGTGCCGACGATGATCTACGACGGCCTGACCGACGGCAACGTGGCGGCCATCGCGGCCTGGGTCCGCCGGCACGGCTGGTTCCCCTTGTGCGGGCCGGCGCTCGGCCTGCGGCAGCCGGTGCACGCCGCCGACGTGGCGGCCGCCTGCTTGGCCGCCCTCGACCGCCACCCGCCGCGGTGCCGCTATGAGCTTTCCGGGGGCGAAGCCCTGCCGTATCGGGAGATGGTCATCCGCACCTGCCGGGCCCACGGCCTCGTGCCGCGGGTGGTCAGCCTACCCCCCGCAGCCTGGAACCTGGCCGCCACGATCGCTCGGTGGCTCGGCCTGGCCGGCGGTGCCACCGTCGCCATGGGTCGGCGGATGGATGAGGATCTGTCGTGCGACCATGCCGCCGCTCGGCGTGAGCTCGGCTTCCGTCCGCGGCCTTTCGCCCCTGGCGGCGGTACACTCGATCCACTCGGTAGCATGATCGGCCCGCGGGCTGACGGAAGACGAGACGAGCGATGAGCCACAGCCGCCGGCATCCGGAACGCTTCCGGTCGACGAGTGGCCACGCGGAGCCGGCGACGACCGGCCTGCTGCCCACGCTGCTCTTGGCGGTGCTCCTGGTCGGGCTCCACGTCGTCGTCGATCCGGCCGCCTACGACGTATCGCAGTTACCGCGGCTGCTGGCGGTGATGGCGGTGCTCCTGATCGCCGTGCCCACGGTGCTCCTCGTGCCGCCGATCTCCCGGCGGCTCGACTGGTCGCCGCTGGCCGATCCGGTCGTCCTCGCCGCGGCCGCCTCGCTGGCGGTCTGCTGGCTCTCGCTCTCGGTGGCGACCAACGTGACCGCCGGGTTCACCGATGGCTTCCGGACCCTCGGGGCGTTTCTGGTGCTCTGCCTCTGCCTGCTCGTGCTGCCGCTCGACCCTGGCTGGCGGCGCCGCTTGCTCGAACTGGCGGTGGTTGGGACGCTGGTGGCCGTCACCGTCGCTGCCTGGGAGATCACGCCGCTCGTGGCCGCCGGCACGCTCTCCCGGCGGGATCTCGAGACCGCGTTCCTGGACGGAATGATGTCGAACGTCAACCTGTTTGCGGGGTTCCTGCTGTTGCTCTTGCCCTGGTGCCTGTGTGCCGCGGTGGAGCTCACCGGCGGTTGGCGGGGCGTCGCGGCCGCGGCCGGAATTGCCGCGCTCGGCACGGTGGCGGTGCTCCAGTCGCGGGCAGCCTGGCTGGCGGCGGCGGCGGCGCTCGTGGCCGGCGGGATCGCGATCCTGCGACACCGCCAGTTGCTCGGCCTGCCGGAGGGGGGCCGGCGGGCCTTGATCGCGAGCCTGTCAGCGGTGCCGATCGCGGCGGTGGTCGGCGGCGGGCTGGCGCTGACCGACACGCCGCTCGGCCGGACGATCGACCGGCTCGTCGTCTCGCGGCCGCACCAGGCCGGAGTCCCGAGCGACGGCGGCCGCTCACTGGTCTGGGGAATCGCAGCCGAGATGATCGCCGACCATCCGCTGACGGGCGTCGGGGCGGGCAACTTCACGCTCCGGATGCACGACTATTTCAGATCGGATGAGTTGGGTAGCCAGCGCGACTTCACGAACCTGTCGAGTGACAACTGGATCCAGCCCCACAACGACTTCCTCTGGGTGTTCGCCGAAAAGGGCCTGCCGGGGATCGTGGCCTTCGGTGCGGTGTTCATCCTGGCGCTGGCGGCGGTGCGGCGGGTGCTCGCCGGCTCGCCCACGACCACCGACGCCCGCCTGGCGGTCGCGTCGCTGGCGGCCCTCGTCGGCCATCTGGTCTTCTCGGTATTCGACTTTCCGCTCGACCGGGTCAGCCATCAGGTCGTGCTGGCGGTGCACCTGGCGGTGCTCGTGCTCCTGAAGCAGGCGACGCGGGCGACACCGGCCGCAGCCGCCCCGATCCGCCTGCCGGGCTGGCTCGTGGTGCCGCCGATCGCCGCGGCGACGGCGCTGGGAATCGCCTACGCCAGCGCGGCGCTCCAGCAGGAACGCGGCGTGATGGATGCCCGCCGGGCGCAGCATGCCGGCGACTGGGAGGCGATGCGGGCGGCGGCCCGCCGGGCCGCGACCCCGTGGAGGACGCTCGACCCGCTGGCCGTCCCGGTCGCCTTCCTCGAGGGGGAGGCCGAGCGGCAACTCGGCCACATCGAGGCGGCCACGGCCTGCTTCGAGCGGGCGGTCGCCGCCAACCCCGCGCGGCTCTACGTGCTCCAGAACCTGGGGGCCGCCTACGCCCAAACAGGCCGGCTCGACGATGCCGTGGACATCTTCGCGATCGCCGCCGACCGCTATCCCGACCGCCTCGAGCTCCGCCATAACCTGGTCATGGCGCTGGTGGAGGCGGGCCGGTTTCCCGAGGCGATCGCCGTGATCGAGGACGTGCCGGAGCCGCTCCGGACCGAGGGCATGCGGGAGGCGCTCGACTTCGCCCGCGGGCAGGAGGTCCCCGGCGACTAACCCGGCCTACAGCTGCGTCGGGTTGGGAGCGTCGCCGTAGACAGCCTTGGGGTCGAAGGCCTTCTCCGGCTCGAGAAACTCGAGCGTCGTGCCGGCCTGCCGCTCGGCCCCGACCGGCACCTTGCGATAGAAGCAGGAGCGATAGCCCACGTGGCAGCTCGCGCCACCGGCCACCGCGACCCGCAGCCAGACGCAGTCCTGGTCGTCGTCGATCCGCATCTCGACGATTTTCTGAACCAGGCCGCTGGTCGCGCCCTTGTGCCAGAGCACCTGACGGCTGCGGCTGAAGTAGTGGGCCTCGCCGGTTTCGATCGACTTGGCGAGCGCCTCGCGGTTCATCACCGCGACCATCAGGACCTCGCCCGAGTGGTAGTCGGTGGTGACGCAGGGAATGAAGCCGGAAGCGTCGAACTTGGGGGCCAGATCCTGGCCTTCCTCCACCTGCTCGACGGACTCCCGCCGGCCAAAGAGCGATTCATCGTGGTTCACAGCCGCACTCACCAGATGCCTCCTGCCAGAACAGAACCCCCGCCATCATACCCTGGGCAGGCAGGCTCGCCGCTGCGGAATGGCCACGGCCGGTTGACCCGCCCCCGACCGCGGCCCTACCTTCAACAGGGTTCCTTCTCCCTGCTCCGACGAGGCGTGCCATGCGGTTCCAGCTCCCGGTCGTCGTCCTGCTGGCGGTCCTGTCGCGGTTCTCCGGCGCGGGCGACTGGCCCACCTTTCGCGGCGTTGACCGCACGGCCGTCGCCCCCGACACCGACCTGCTCGAAGCCTGGCCGGCCGACGGCCCTCCGCTCGTCTGGGAAGCGAAGGGTGCCGGCCGCGGCTACTCGAGCCCCGCGATCGCCGGCGAGAGAATCTTCACGCTGGGCGACGGCCTCTCCACGGCCGACGACGCCGCCGAGTATCTCTCCTGTTTCGACCGGGCCACGGGCAAACAGCTCTGGAAGACGAAGACCGGCGAGCCCTGGACGAGCGGCCAGGACTCGTGGCAGAGCTCCCGCAGCACGCCCACCGTGGACGGGGCGATGGTCTACGTGCTGACGCCCTTCGGCCAGCTCGTGGCTTGTCTCGTCAAGGACGGCCGCGCGGTGTTTCGGGTCGATCTCAAGGAGCAGTTCGGCGGCACGAAGGGGGATTCCTGGGGCTACAGCGAGAGCGTGACGATCGACGGCCAGAAGCTCGTCTGCATCCCCGGCGGGCCGCAGGCGACCGTGGTCGCCCTCGACAAGAAATCAGGCCGCCTGATCTGGGCCTGCCCGGTGCCTGCCGATCCCGGTGCCGGCCATGCCTCGATCGTGAGCGCGGAGGTCGGTGGCCGGCGGGTCTACGTCACCACCACCGCCGGTGGCGCGATCGGCGTCGACGCCAAGACCGGCACGCTGCTCTGGACCTACCCGATCGACAAGACCACGGCCGTGATCCCGACGCCGATCGTGAAGGGCGACCTCGTCTTCTTTTCGGCCGGCTACAAGCGGGGCGGCGCCCTGCTCCGGCAGGTGCCCGGCCCCGGGGGGACGGTCACGGTGGAGCAGGTCTATCCGCTGAACACCGAGCTGGCCAATAAGCACGGCGGGGTCGTGCTCCTCGGCGACCATCTCTACGGCGACTCCGACGACAAGGGGATTCCCTTCTGTGCGGAGCTCGAGACCGGCAAGATCGTATGGAAGGAACGGGGCAGCGGCCGAAACTCCGCCTGCGTCGCCGCCGGCGACGGGCACGTGTATGTCAAGTTTTCCGACGGGACCGTGGCGCTGGTGAAGGCCGACCCCGCCGCCTACCAGGAGGTGAGCACCTTCAAGGTGCCAGGCAGCGGCGACCGGCCGAGCTGGGCCCACCCGGTGATCGTGGATGGCCGCCTCTACCTTCGCGAAGGCGACGCGATCCTCTGCTACGACATCCGCGCGAAGTGACCGGCTGGGAGAGGCGACCTCCGGCGGAGGTCGGGGTGGCCCGTGCCATCTCGCCGGACACTCGCTGCGGGCATCCTGCCCTCCGCTCGTTCCATGCCAGCTTCGCTTCGGCATCCTGCCTGCGCTCGCTGCCAAGGCCGGCTCGATTGGCACGGGCCACCCCTCCCGGCGTCGAGCAGTTCAGGATCCTGGCCGTAACGCTTAGCCGGTCACTCGCCGGCGCACTCGGCGACGCCGCGGTAGGCCAGGCCGCCCACGATCCCGCCCAGGATCGGCGCTACCCAAAAGAGCCACAGCTGCTCGAGCGCCCAGCCGCCCACGAACACCGCCGTGGCCGTGCTCCGGGCGGGGTTCACCGAGGTGTTGGTGACGGGGATGCTGACGAGGTGGATGAGCGTGAGGCAGAGGCCGATCGCGATCGGGGCGATCAGGCCCGGGGCCCGCTTGTCGGTGGCCCCGTGGATCACGAACAGGAACACGGCCGTCAGCACCGCCTCGATGATGAAGCAGCTCGCCAGCGGGTAGCCCCCCTTGCCCAGGGCCGCGACGGGCGAGTGCTCGCCGTAGCCGTTGCTGGCGAAGCCGCCGGCCACGGCGTCGAAGCCCGGCAGCCCCTTGGCCACGAGATAGAGAATGCCGGCCCCGGCGATGCCGCCGATCACCTGGGCGACCCAGTAGGGCACCACGTCCTTGGCCGGAAACCGGCCGCTGGCGGCGAGGCCGGCGGTGACGGCGGGATTCAGGTGGCAGCCGGAGATGTGGCCGATCGCCGCCGCCATCGTGAGCACCGTCAGGCCGAAGGCCAGCGAAACGCCGACAAAGCCGATGCCTAAGTCGGGATAGCCCGCGGCCAAGACGGCACTGCCACAGCCCCCGAGCACGAGCCAGAACGTCCCGATCGCTTCCGCTGCCAGTTTGCCCATCATGGAAATGGATCCTTCTTGAGAAAAGTGTTGGCGTGCCGCCTCTCGGCGGGCCGGGCCCGGTCCGGCCGGCTCCACCCGGGGGCCGCTACCGTAGGCGCACCTGCCGGCGAGCGTCAACCACGATTTCGGACACTATTGCCACGCCAGCTGCCAGAGCCGGGGCCCGAGGATGATGCAGCCGATCACCACCGCCGTGATCACCGCCACGAACACGCCGCCGCTGGCATGGTCCAGGGCGTCGCGGATCCCGTCGTCTGGATAGCGGCCCACGGCCCGGGCCAGGGCCTCGATCGAGGTGTTGAACACCTCGGCCATGATCACCAGCCCGATGGCCAGCGCCACCAGGCACCACTCGACCGCCGAGATGCCGAGCCAGGCGGCCAGCGCCACCGCGGCGAGGGCCGCCGGGATGTGGGCAGCGAAGCTCGACTCGTTGGCGACCGAAAGAAAGAGCCCACGGAACGCGTCGGCGAACTTCCCGATCCAGGTGCGGGGGGGCGGTTTCAAGGGACGGGGAAGGGACGGGGAAGGGACGGGGGCGGGAAGCGGCACGCCGGGCGTCAGCCGACCTTCACGTAGGGATCGCCCTTCTTCCAGTTGCACGGGCAGAGCTCGTCGCTCTGGAGGGCGTCGAGGACGCGGACGACCTCGGCCACGTTGCGGCCGACGCGGCCCTGATTGACGTCCACCCACTGGATCACGCCGTGGGGATCGACGATGAAGGTGGCCCGCAGGCAGTAGCCCTCGGTCTTCTCCAGGATCCCGAGTTCAGCGGACAGCTTCTGGGCCGCGATCAGCGGGTAGCCGAGCTTCTCGAGGTCGGGATGGCTCCGGCGCCAGGCGAGGTGGGAATACTCGTTGTCGGTGCTCCCGCCCACCACGCTCGTGTCGCGGTCGGAAAAGGCTCCCAGCTGCTTGTTGAACTCCGCGAGCTCGGTCGGGCAGACGAACGTGAAGTCCTTGGGATAGAAGAAGTAGACCACCCACTTGCCCGCGTAATCGGCGTTCGAGAGCAGTTTCACGTCGTCCTTGCCGGTGCCGACACAGGCCTGGCAGGAGAACTGGGGAAACGAGTCGCCGACGGTGAGCATGCGGATTCCTCCGAAAAACGGTGAGCTTGGAGTCGCCGAGTCTACGGCCACGACAGGGGCGGTTCAACACGAAAGCCCGCCCTGGCGGGCGCGGGCATACTGGATGCGATGATCCCGCCTTCCGCCGCCGCGTCCCGCCCGCCGCTCGTGCATCACGACGATCGCACCGGCCGCGCCGTGTTCGTGGCCCCGGGTCGCGACGAGCGGCCCACCGACGCGGAGCTCGCGGCGGGCTCAGGCGGGGCCGACGCGGCGGGGTGGTGCCCGTTCTGCGCGGGCAACGAGTCGCTCACGCCGCCCGCCGTGCTGCGGGCCCCAGCCGATGCGACCGCGGCCTGGCAGGCCCGGATCATCCCCAACCGCTATCCCTTCGTGGCGCCGGCGGCGGATCCGATCGGCCAGGGCCCGAGCCGGCCGGCCCACGGCGTGCACGAGGTGGTGATCGAGTCACCGCGGCACGACACGCACGTGACCACGATCGACCCGGCCGGCTGGCAGGCCTCGTGGGCGCTCGTGCAGTGCCGGCTGGCGAGCCTCGCCCGCCGGGACGACCTCGCCTGGGGCACGGTGTTCAAGAACTCGGGGCCCCGGGCCGGCGCGTCGCTCGAGCATGTCCACAGCCAGCTCGTGGCGGTGGATTTCGTGCCGCCGGCGGTGGCGGCCGAGTTCGCGGCGGCCGCGCGGCAGGCCGATCCGTTCGCCACGCTGCTCGAGGAGGCGGCGGGCGAGCGACGGATCGTCACCGAAGCCGACGGGCTCGTGGCCCTCGTGCCGGCGGCGCCGCGGCAGCCAGGAGAGATCTGGATCGTGCCGACCGATCGCGAGCCCCACTTCCATGCCGCGCCGCCGGACCGGGCAGTGACGCTGGCGGACCTGACCCGCGACTTGGTCGGCCGGCTCGCGCGGATCCTGCCCGGGGCCGACTTCAACTGGTGGCTGCACGAGGCGGTCTGGCGGCCGACAGCGGCCCAGGCGGCGACCGACCGCTGGCACTGGCACCTCGAGATCCTGCCGCGGGTCAACCAGTTGGCGGGCTTCGAGCTCGGCACCGGCTGCCACATCACCCCGCTGCCGGCCGCGGAGGCGGCGGCCCGGCTCCGGGATGCGTGACGCTCGAGCGTGACGCGGGCCCGCCAGCCAGGGCCCACCAGTCGAGCGGCGGCGCGAAGCCGGTCGCCCCGTGGGAGAGCAGCGTGACGGGCACGTCGGCCAGGAGTGGCTCGAGGTCGGCCACGTTCGCGGCGGCGATCGCGACGTCACTCTCCGGATCGTCGGGCCCGCCCCGCGGCGGCGTGACCTGCGAGAGCACGCAGGCCGCGACCGTGAGCCCTGCGGCCCGGGCCGCCCGGACGGTGGCGAGCGTCCGCCCGATCGCCCCCAGCCGGGCGGAATCGACGACCACCAGCGGGTAGCCGAACTCGCGGGCCAGGTCCGCGCCGAGCGTTGCCGCGGCCAGCGGTGAGAACAGCCCGCCGGCTCCCTCGACCACCGCGAGCTCGTGATGCCGCCAGACTGCCAGACCCGTGCGGAGCAGAGGCTCGTCGACCACGCGGCCCGCGGCGCGAGCGGCCCGCGGCGGCGACAGCGGCGGCCTGAAGCACTGGGGGCAGACGGATGTGATCGCTCCGCCCCGGCCGGCTGCCTCCCAGAGTCGCTCGGGGTCGCCACCCGGCTCGGCGGCCGCGGCGATCCCGCTGGCCACCGGCTTGTAGGCCGCCACCCGCCGGCCTGCCGCGACGAGTCCCCGAAGAATCGCCACCGCGACCGCGGTCTTGCCGACATCGGTGTCGGTGCCGACCACGAACAGGCCGCGGCGGGGCAGGTCGGTCATGGTCGGCTCGGGGGCGGTTTCCGCGGACAGCAGGCCAGGCCGCGACCGGGCCGATACGGCCGATCCTGGTCGTCCCGACTATGCTGACGATTGATTGTCAGGTTCAGTCAGCCTGTCCGCAACGCCTCCCGATCTCCGCCCGATCTCCAGATGCCCGCCCCCTCGACCAGCCTCGACACCGTCGCCGTGGGCGACACGGTCCGCGTGCTCGACGTCGAGGGCGACGATGCGGTGGCGATCCGGCTGTTGGAGATGGGGCTCACGCCGGGTGTCGCCGTCAGGGTGCTCGGCCGGGCTCCCTTTGGCGATCCGCTCGAGCTCGAGCTCCGCGGCTATCGGCTCTCGATCCGTCTGGCCGAGGCGGCCCGCGTGACCGTCGCGCGAGCCTGAACGACCGTCCCGGGCCGCGGTCGCCCCCTTCCCTGGCATCACGAGCGACTCCCGACCATGCCCCCGAGCGATCCCGCACCGGCGCGGCTGACCGTGGCCCTGCTCGGTAACCCCAACACCGGCAAGAGCACGCTGTTCTCGGCGCTGGCCGGCATTCCCACCCGCGTGGGCAACTACCCCGGCGTCACGGTCGAGGAGAAGCTCGGCCGGTTCGTGCATCGTGGCCGTGAGATCGAGCTGGTCGATCTGCCCGGCACCTACAGCCTCACCCCCCAGGGGCCCGACGAGCAGGTGGCCATCGACGTCCTCCACGGCCGGCAGCCGGGCGTGCCGCGACCCGACGCGGTCGTGATGGTCGCCGACGCGACGAACCTCGAGCGCAACCTGTTCCTCGCCACGCAGGCCACCGAGCTCGGGCTGCCGCTGGTGGTGGCATTGACGCTCAGCGACATCGGCCGCCGCCAGGGCCGCTCGATCGACTCTCCCGAGCTCGCCCGCCGGCTCGGCTGCCCCGTGATCCCCGTCGCCACGCCGCAGGGCGAAGGGCTCGCCGCGCTCAAAGACGCGATTCTCGTTGCCGCCGCCAACGGCCCGCCCCGGCCGCTGCCGCTCCCCGCCGATCCGGCCCACGCCCACCGTCCGACGGCGGCCCGCGCGGCGATCGCCCGCTATGCCGCGATCGAGCGACTGCTCGCAGGGATCACGTCGCAGACCCAGCCGGCCGGCCGGCTGCCCGAGGACCAGATCGACCGGCTGCTGACCCACCGACTCTGGGGCACGCTCGTGTTCGCGGCGGTGATGCTCGCGGTCTTCAGCTCGATCTTCTGGTTGGCCGCGCCCCTGATGGACCTGATCTCGGCCGGCATGGACGGCCTGTCGGCCTGGGTCGCCGGGCGGCTGCCGGAGGGGGCGATTCGCGAGCTCGTGGTCGATGGAGTGCTCGCAGGAGTCGGCGGGGTCGTGGTGTTCGTGCCGCAGATCGCGGTCTTGTTCCTGTTCATCGCGGCGCTCGAGGGCTGCGGCTATCTGGCCCGGGCGGCGTACTTGATGGACAGGCTGCTCGTGGGCGTGGGCCTGTCGGGCAAGTCGTTCATTCCGCTACTCTCGAGCTTCGCCTGCGCGATCCCGGGGATCATGGCGGCCCGCACGATCGACAACCGCCGCGACCGGTTGCTCACGATCCTGGTGGCACCCCTGATGAGCTGCTCGGCGCGGCTGCCCGTTTACCTCCTGCTCGCCGGGGCCTTCGTGCCCGACGTCGCCGTCGGCATCCCCTGGCTGCGGCTGCCGGCGGTGGTGCTGGCGGGGATGTATGCCCTGGGTATCGCGGTGGCCGCGGCCGTGGCCTGGGTGCTCTCCCGGACGTTCTTTCGCGGGCCGCCGCAGCCCTTCGTGATGGAGCTGCCCCGCTGGCGGTGGCCGCAGGCGGCGGTCGTCCTCGAGCGGGCCCGCGAGGCCGTGTGGTCGTTCCTGCAAAACGCCGGCACGCTGATCCTCGCGGTCAGCGTCCTGGTCTGGGCCCTGTCGAACTATCCGCGGAACGAGGCGACGCTTGCCGCCGATGCCGAGGCGGCCGTGGCGGCCGGTGAGCCCGAGGCCGACGTCGAGGCCGCTCGCCGGGCTGCGATCCAGCGGGGCAGTGTCCTCGGCCGCGCCGGCAGGTTCGTCGAACCGGTCGTCCGCCCGCTGGGCTGGGACTGGCGGCTCGGCTGCGCGGCGATCGCGAGCTTTCCGGCCCGCGAGGTGGTGCTCGGCACGCTGGCGGTGCTCTACAGCCTGCCGCCCGAGGAGGCAGAGGGCACGGCCCTCGAGCGGCGTCTGAAGGCGGCCCGCTGGGACGGCACCGACCGGCCGGTGTTCACGCTGCCGGTGGCCCTCTCGATCATGGTGTTCTTCGCGCTGTGTGCCCAGTGCGCGAGCACGCTCGTCGTGATCGGCCGCGAGACGCAGAGCTGGGTCTGGCCCGTGGTCACCTTCACCTACATGACGGTGCTCGCCTGGCTGGCCGCCTTCGCGACCTACCAGCTCGCCACCTGGATGGGCTGGTAGCGATGCAAGACGCCCTGGCTATCGCCATCGCGGTCGCCGCGGCCTGCTGGCTAGGTCGCACGCTCTGGCGGCAGCTCACTCGGCCCACCTGTGGCCCGCCGCCGGCCGGCCCGCCCGGCAGCGACGGCTTCGTGCCCCTCGACGCGCTCGGCGACTCGGCCGCGAAAACTCGCGGCCACATGTTCCGCGGGTCGCAGTGAATGGCCCGGGGTTGCCCGTGCCATCTCGCTGGACGCTCGCTACCGGCATCCTGCCGTCCGCTCGATTGGCACGGGCAACCCCTCCGAGTTGCGCCACTCTCGGATGAAAAAAAGGATCGGGGCGACCCGCAGGCCGCCCCGATCGCTGAATGATTCGGCCGCCGTGAGACTAGTACATGTCGTAGTCGCCGCCGTGGCCGTGGCCGCCGGCCTTGGACTTCTGCTCCTTGGGCTTCTCGGCGATCAGGGCATCGCTCGTGAGCAGCAAGGTCGAGACGCTGGTGGCGTTCTGGAGCGCCGTCCGCGTCACCTTCGCCGGGTCGATCACGCCCGCCTTGACGAGGTCCTCGTAGACCCCGGTGGCGGCGTTGTAGCCGTGGTTGCCCGAGGCCTCGAGCACCTTCTCGCAGACGATCGACCCGTCCTGGCCGGCATTCGAGGCGATCATCGAGAGGGGCGCCCGCGAGGCCCGGACCACGATCTGATAGCCCACGTGCTCGTCGTCGCTGAGCCCCTTGGGCTTGAGCTGCGAGCAGGCCCGCAGGAGCGCCACGCCGCCACCCGGCAGGATGCCCTCCTCGACGGCCGCCCGCGTGGCATGCAGCGCGTCCTCGACGCGAGCCTTCTTCTCCTTCATCTCGCTCTCGGTGGCAGCCCCGACGTTGATCTTGGCTACGCCGCCGGAGAGCTTCGCCAGCCGCTCCTCGAGCTTCTCGCGATCGTAGTCGCTCGTCGAGCCCTCGATCTCGCGGCGGATCTGTTCGATCCGGGCCTTGATGTCGCCGGCTTTGCCGGCCCCCTCGATGATCGTGGTGTTGTCCTTGTCCACGATCACCTTCTTGGCCCGGCCCAGTTCGGCCAGACCGAGGCTCTCGAGCTTCATGCCGAGATTCTCGAACACGGCCGTGGCACCGGTGAGGATCGCGATGTCCTCGAGCATCGCCTTGCGGCGGTCGCCGTAGCCCGGAGCCTTGACCGCACACACCTGGAAGGTGCCGCGGAGCCGGTTGATCACGAGCGTGGCCAGGGCCTCGCCGTCCACCTCCTCGGAGACGATCAGGAGCGGCTTGCCCGAGTTCACCACCGCCTCGAGCAGGGGCACGATGTCCTTGACCGAGGAGATCTTCTTCTCGAACACCAGGATGTAGCAGTCTTCGAGGACGCACTGCATCTGCTGGGGGTTGGTGACGAAGTAGGGGGAGAGGTAGCCGCGGTCGAACTGCATGCCCTCGACGAACTCGATCTCGGTCTTCAGGCTCTTGCCCTCGTCCACCGTGATCACGCCGTCCTTGCCGACCTTGTCCATCGCCTCGGCGAGCAGGTCGCCGATCTCGGCGTCGTTGTTGGCGGCGATCGAGGCGACCTGGGCCATCTCCTTCTTGCCCTTGACCGGGATCGCCATCTCCTTGAGCTTGGCCGTAATGTCGGCCACGGCCTTCTCGATCCCGCTCTTCATCTGGATCGGGTTCACACCCGCCACGACCGCGCGGAGCCCCTCGTTGAAGACCGCCTCGGCCAGCACCGTGGCCGTGGTGGTGCCGTCGCCGGCGACGTCGCTCGTCTTGCTCGCGACCTCGCGAACCATCCGGGCGCCCATGTTCTCGTAGACGTCCTCGAGATCGATCTCCTTGGCGACGGTGACGCCGTCCTTGGTGACCGTGGGGGAGCCGAAGCTCTTCTGGAGGATCACGTTGCGGCCCTTGGGGCCGAGGGTCACCTTCACGGCGCGGGCGAGTTTCGAGACGCCGCGGCGCATCGCCTCACGGGCCTCCTGGTCGAATGCCATCATCTTGGCCATGGGTCAGATTCTCCTGTCGCTGGGGTTGCAGTTCGAAAGTGGTTCGTGAAATCGGGCTTGGGGTTCCGTAGCCGGCGGGCCGCCGGCCACGCTCAGCCGAGGATCGCGAGGATGTCGTCTTCCCGCATCAAGAGCAGCTCGTCGTCACCGACCTTGAAGGCCTCGCCGGCGTAGCTCGTGAACACGACTCGATCTCCGGGCTTGACCTGGAGCGGGTGGCGGATCCCCTTGGAGTCGCACTTGCCCTCACCGACGCTCACGACCGTGCCACGGGCCGGCTTGTCCTTGGCGGAGTCGGGGAGGAGGATGCCGCCGGACGTCCTCTGCTCGCCCTCTTCACGCTCCACGACGACTCGGTCGCCGAGCGGAATCAACGTGGACTTCTTACGGGCTGGCTTGGTGGCGGTGGCTGACATGCGTGCGTGAACCTCTCGGAAGGGAGACGGAAATGGGGTTCGATCGGCCGGGGGCGGATGCAGCCCCCCTGCCCGGAGGCCGGGAGCCGCCGACGGCCGCCTGCCGTCGCCGGCCTGAACCCGACCGGCCCCACCCATGTAAGCAAGTCGCGCGCCGGATGCACCGCCGAGTGAATCAACCCGCAGAATCAGCCGTTTTGACGCCGAAATTCCGCTGCCGGCAGGGAACCCATTGAGGCCCTCCGGCACCCTGCCGCCGCTGCCAGATTGGCAGCGGGCCATTGAGGAACGATCTGGACTCCCGGCGGCCCAGCAGGGCCCGGCCTAGATGGCGAAGGGGCGTCCAAACCGCTAAGGTGCGGGCTTTTGCGGTGCGGCAGTGCTTCCCGAGCGAGGAACAGAGGATGGCGACCCAGCGGATCGACGTGACAAAGACCGGCGACGTCTCGGTCGTGAAGTTTCGCGACCGCAAGATTCTCGACGAGGCCGCGATCCAGGAGCTTGGCGCCGAGCTGTTCGGCCTGGTCGAGGTCGATAATCGCAAGACCATCCTCCTGGATTTCGACGGGGTGGAGTTTCTTTCGAGCGCGGCCCTCGGCAAACTGATCACGTTCGACCGCAAGGTGAAGACTGCGAAAGGCCGGCTAAAAATCTGCGGCCTCACGCCGGGCATCCTCGAGGTGTTCGAGGTCACGAAACTGAACAAGGTGTTCGATATTCGGCCGGACTCGGCCGAGGCCCTGGCGGCCTTCTGACGGCGGCGGCGACAGCCGGGCGGAGGGCGGATTTCGGAGCGACACGATGGCAGAGCAACCCTCGACAGCGGCATGGCGGCGGTCGGTCACGCTGCCCAGCGAGCGGGGCTCGAGCCGGCTGGTGACCGACGAGCTGCTCGAGCAGCTCGGCCAGCACGGCTGGCAGCCCGACGAGATCTTCGCGATTCACCTCGCGGCCGAGGAGGCGCTCGTCAACGCGGTCGTCCATGGCAACCGACTCGACCCGAAGAAGACGGTGCACGTGGAGTGCCACGTGTCGCCTGAGTTCGTCCGTCTGGAGGTGACCGACGAAGGGGAGGGATTCGATCCCACGAGCGTGCCCGATTGCACGCTCGAGGAGCGGCTCGAGGCGCCTGGCGGCCGGGGCGTGATGCTGATGCGGTCGTTCATGACGCGGATCGCCTACAACGCCAAGGGCAACAGCGTGGTGCTGGAGAAGCGGCGGGGCGATCAGCCGGCGGAAGCCTGAACCGGCGAACCAACGAGCCCGCCGGAAACCCTCGCTTTCGCCCGCGGGGATCGCTATTCTAGGTGGCTCGCTTCTCCGTCGATCCCCGATAGCTCAATGGTAGAGCGGCCGGCTGTTAACCGGTAGGTTGTAGGTTCGAGTCCTACTCGGGGAGCTACGCCACTCATGTCTTGAGTGGCAGTCAGAGGCAGGAGGTTGCAAAACCTTCTGCCTCTCGGCGTTTTTGCAGGTGGCGTTTTTCGACCTGCCTCTCCCTGCCACCTCCTGCCGACGATCCTGACGTCGCTTTCTACGTCGCTTTTTACGTCACCCCCCAAAAGCGAACCCTTGCGGTGGCGACAGGGCAAAAGGACTCGAGCCCCAACGGGTAGGCGACCGGACTGAACCATGACTCGGCTCAACGTGAAGGTCGTGCCGGGGACTGCACGGAACCAGATCGTGGGCTGGCTGGGCGATGCCCTGAAGATCAAGGTCACGGCACCGCCCGAGAAGGGAAAGGCCAACGAGGCGGCCAAGAAGGCGTTCGTGTAGGCAGCCAACCTCGACTGACGGGAAGCCAGACGCCAACTCAGGCTGCTTTCCGTTCGCTGTCTTCTTCCTTGGCGTATGCCTCAACGGCAACCCTGATGGCGTCGAGGGCATCAAAGACATTCGTATCGCCCCGATCAAAGGTATCTGTCGCCACCTTGATCTCCGCCATGACCAACACAGCCCGCTTGGCCAACGTCGCATAGGTCTTGTTTGTCATCGCTCCCTCCGTGGTGTTGCATGGGCCAGACCCTCATGGTCGGGCAAGGCACTGGATACGCCACGAACTTCCCGCCGCTCTTTCCCGAGCCACGGTTTTTTCACGGTCTGATCAACACGATCACCACTGATCCTTTGACTCCGATCATCGTTTTTCACGACGTGCCGATTTTTCACGACAGGATCACGCATCCCCCTATATCCCGAGAAAGTAAGAGCATCCGCAACATACTACGACCAACGGTGCCGACACCGACATTGGAGCAGGGAGTGACGGGGGGGGGGGGGGGGGGGGGGGGGGGGGGGGGGGGGGGGGGGGGGGGGC
>JBIIYH010000018.1:0-21137 GCA_044346905.1 Pirellulales bacterium | reverse complement strand
GCCTCGCTCGAGCAGGTCGAGGCCGGCCCCGCCGCGATAGAGCTCCTTCGAGTCACCCCACAATCTCCCGCCGGCGACGCTGCCGGCCGCCTCGAGCGCGGCGGCGAGCACGCCCTCTGCTTCCGGCGGCTCGGCCGCGACCCGCCAGGCCGTCGCCCCGATCACCAGCGGCCCGAGGTTCGGCCCGTAGCCCGCCTCGTCGGTGCCGATCACGAGCGTCATGCGCCGCCTCCGCCGGGCCACTGCCGGCAATATTCGTAGATGGCGACCGCCGTCGCCGTGGCGGCGTTCAGGCTATGGGGCAGGCCGGCCAGCGGGATCTCGGCCACCCGGTCGAGCCGGGCGAGTTCCTCCGCGGTCAGGCCCGTCCGCTCGTTGCCCACCACGAGCACCGTGCGGGACACGAACCGAAACGAGAACAGCGGCTCGGACCCGGTCGCCTGCTCGAGCCCCACGATCTCCCAGCCGTCGGCCCGCAACCGGTCGAGCACCGGCGGCAGGCTGCGGTGAATCTCGAGCGTGACGTGATCGGCGCCGTCGCGGGCGATCCGGCCATGCAGGCCGGCCGCCCCGGAGGCGATCACCCGACGGATGCCGAAGCAGCCGCAGGTCCGTACGATGTGGGAGAGATTCACGTGGCTCCGCATCGGCGGGCAGGCCACGACCAGTTCGCGGGCGACCGCGGGCACCTCCGGAGGCTTGTGGCGAATGTGCTCGAAGCGAGGCATGGGTTGCCGGGAAGCGGGAGAAGCGGCGGTGATGGTCGCGGCCATGATCCTCACCGGCTGCGGGGGCCAGCGGCAAGCCGACACGACCGGCGGCGGCACTCCGGCACCGGCGGCGGCCGCCAGCCCGGCCCCCGTGGAGCTCCGGCTCATCGACCACGCCGGGCTCATCGAGGAGGTCGAGCGGCACCGCGGCAAGGTGGTCGTCCTCGACTGCTGGAGCACCTCCTGCCCCCCCTGCGTCAAGGAGTTTCCCGGGCTCGTGAAGCTGGCCGCCGCCCACGGCGACCGGATCGCGTGCCTCTCGCTCTGCTTCGACTATGACGGGCTGGGGAAGCCCGAGGACCTCGTGCCGCCTGTGCAGGCCTTCCTGGAGAAGGTCAAGGCCGGCAAGGTGGTCAACCTGTTCTCGCGCGAGGAGGCCGACAGCCTGTATCGAAAGCTCGATCTCGCGAGCGTGCCGGCGATCTTCATCTGGAAGCCCGACGGGTCGCTCGCAATCCGCTACGACGACGAACTGGCGGCCCGCGACCTCGGCCGGCCGTTCACCTACGCCGACGTCGAGCGGACGGTGGCCGACCTGCTGGCGGACTGACCTGGCAGGGGGCTGTAGGTTCCCGGAACCGCGAGGCGGTTTGAGCGACGCCGCTGAGCGCCGGTAAACTGCCGGATCAACAAGCCGCAGCGTTGGGCAGCAACGGCGCTGCAGCACTCCCGAGCCTGAAGCCCATGACCGCATTCCTGCGCCAGCGACGCGAGACCGCCCCTCCCCGGCCCGGCGACGTCGTGCAGCCATCGCTGGGCTACGGCCGCGAGACGGTCGAGTCGATCGTGGTGGCCTTCGTGCTGGCCTTTCTGTTCCGCTCGTTCGAGGCCGAGGCCTTCGTGATCCCGACCGGTTCGATGGCCCCCACGCTGATGGGCCGCCATCGCGACCTCGTTTGCGAGGCCTGCGGCGACGACTTCCGTGTCGGCTCGAGCGCGGAACTCGACGACGCGACCTGCCGGCTCGAACCACGGGCCTTCGTGCGGCAGGCCCGCTGCCCCAACTGCGGAACCGTGGCCCGGCTGACCGACGCCTCCGGCAACTACCGTCACGCCTATCCCCCGTTCACCGGCGACCGGATCATCGTCGAGAAGTTCGCCTACGACTTCGTCGATCCCGCCCGCTGGGACGTCGTGGTCTTCAAGTATCCGGAAGACGCCCGGATCAACTACATCAAGCGGCTGGTGGGCCTGCCCGGCGAGACCGTCGCGATCTCGGGGGGCGACATCTGGACGAGCCGCGACGACGGCGAGTTCGAGATCGCCAGGAAGCCGCCCGACACGCTGCGGGCGATGCTCCAGTGCGTGCACGACAGCGGGCACGTCGCCGAGCCGCTCCGCACGGCTGGCTGGCCCGACGCCTGGAGCGACTGGTCGCCCGAGGGAGACCAGCCCCGCTGGACGACCGCCGACGCAGGCCGCTCGTTCCAGGTCGCCGCCACGGCCGGCCGGGCCACGCTCCGCTGGCGGCACTATGTGCCGGCAGACTGGGAAGGCCCGGACAGCCCCCTACCCCGGCCCGAGCCCGCGCTCGTCGGCGACTTCCAGCCCTACAACCAGGCCCCGCAATACGTCGATCTGCATCGCGACGAGACGCTGGGGGCGCTCGTGGACGGCGCCCGCTGGGTGGGCGACCTGGCGCTCGAGTGCCTGCTCGAGAGCCGGAGCGAGACCGGCTCGGTCGTGCTCGACCTGGTGGAGGCGGGCCTGCGGCACTCCTGCACGCTCGACCTGGCCACCGGCGAGGCGGTGCTGGCCCGGGGCGACGGCCCCGACCCGGTGCGGGCGGTTGCAGCTGCTGGCGTGAAGGGCCGCGGCCGCTGGCGGATCCTGTTCGCCAACGTCGATGACGAGTTGTCGCTGTTCGTCGACGGTCGCCGGGTGGCGTTTCCCGAATCGACCGCCTGGCGCCGCCCGATCGCCGCCGCGGCCGAGGCGCTTCCCGTGGTCCGCGGGGCGCGGCCCGGCACCGCCGAGCCCGATGACCTCGCGCCGGTGGGCATCACGGCCGCCGCGGCCGACGTCACGGTTCGCGACCTGCGGGTGCTGCGGGATCTGTACTACGTCTCGAGCGGCACGCTGGCGGCGTTTCAGGGCCGCGACCGGGAGGAGGCGATGGTCACCTACCCGCTCGAGGCGGATCAGTTCTTCATGCTCGGCGACAACTCGTCGGCCAGCAAGGACAGCCGCGCCTGGGGCACGCCCGAGGCCCCGCTCCACCACGTGGACCGGCGGCTCCTGATCGGCCGGGCCCTGGTGGTGTTCTGGCCCCATGCCGTGCCCACGGCCTGGAACGTGAAACTGGCCGAGCGGTGCGGCTGGGAACTGCGATTGCCCTGCCTGCCCAACTTCGCGAGGATGCGGTTCGTGAAGTGATCCGGCCGGCGGAGACCGGCCCCGGCACCAGGCGAGGCGCAGGGATGTCGCTGTTGTCCGTCGAAGGGCTCGTCAAGAACTACGGCCGCCGCCGGGTAGTGGACGGCGTCGATTTCCACGTCGATGCCGGCGAGATCGTGGGCCTGCTGGGCCCCAACGGCGCCGGCAAGACGACGAGCTTCCGGATGACCTGCGGGATGGTGATCCCCGACTCGGGCCGGGTGCTCCTCGACGACGCCGAGGTGACCGACTGGCCGATGTACAAGCGGGCCCGGGACGGCGGCATGGGCTACCTCGCCCAGGAGCAGAGCGTGTTTCGCAAGCTGACCGTCGAGCAGAACCTGCTGGCGATCATGGAGCTGATCGGGATGGCCCCCAAGGAGCGGCGGCGGCGATGCGAGCAGCTGCTCGAGCAGTTCGACATCGGGAGGATCCGCCGCTCCAAGTCGCACTACATCTCGGGCGGCGAGAAGCGGCGGCTCGAGATCGCGCGGTGCCTGGTCACCGAGCCGCGGATCATCCTCCTCGACGAGCCCTTCACCGGCATCGACCCGGTCACGATCCATTCGATCCAGAAGATCATCCAGGGGCTGCGGGACGACGGGATCTCGATTTTGATCACCGACCACCGCGAGCGGGAGACGCTGGCGATCACCGACCGCAGCTACGTGATCCGGGCCGGCAAGGTGCTCTGCCACGGCTCGGCCGAGGAAGTCCTCAACCACCCCGACGCCAAGAAATACTATTTTGGCGAGAGCCACGGGGTGACGGCGGCGTAGGGCTCGGGTGCGAGCGGTGGCTTCCGGCCGAGGGGCGGGGTATGATCCCGCAAATCGACCCCGGAGTGAAACCATGCCCTTCCCTCGCCCCTGCAGCCTTGCTCCGCCGCTGATCCTGGCGGCCTTGTCGCTAGCCTCCACGGTCTCTGCCGCGGACCCCGGCCGCGGCCCGGCCACGCTCGAGCGACCGGCGGCGACGGCACTCGCCCCCGAGGACGCCCGCGAGCACGTCGGCAAGAAGTGCACCGTCGAGTTCGTCGTCAAGGGAGGCCGGAAGCTCGACGACAAGGAGATCTGCTTCCTGAACTCCAACCGCGATCATCGCGACAGCGACACCTTCACGGCAGTGATCTTTCGCGTCGGGCTGGCCCGATTCGCCGCCGATGGCATCGACAATCCGTCCGATGCGTTTCTCGGCAAGACGATCCGGGTCAGCGGCACCGTGGAGGAGCGGAGCGGGCAGGCCCAGATCGTGGTGGACAGCCCGACCCAGATCGAGGTGCTGGCGGACGGAGACGACGACGAGGACGGGGCCGTCAGCCCCGACCCGCAAGACCGCTGAGAGCCCTCGCCGGCAGCAGCGCCGCCAGGTCGGGGAACAGCGGCAACTGGTCCGCGTCCAGGGCTCGGTCTGCGGCCCGGCCGGCGGCCGGGCCGCCGATCCCGTCATGGGTGACGAGTTCCATCGTGCCGTCGAGATGCTCGACGAGCGCCGTGCAGTGCTCCACCCAGTCGCCGCAGTTGTAATAGGCGATCCCGTCGATCGTGCGGATCGCCGGCACGTGGATGTGGCCGCAGATCACCCCGGTGCAGCCCTCCTGTCGCGTGTAGCGGGCCACGAAGTGCTCGAAGTCGTTGATGAAGTTGACGGCCGACTTGACCTTCGACTTGAGCATCGAACTGAACGACCAATAGGGATAGCCCAGGGCCCGGCGGGCGGCATTCATCCAGGCATTGAGGTGGAGGGCGGCGGTGTAGGCCCGGTCGCCGAGCTTGTAGACCCAGGCCGCGTGCTTGGTGAGGTGGTCGAAGACGTCGCCGTGGATCACGAGCAGCCGCTCGCCCGAGGGCGTCTCGTGAATGAACTGGTCGGCCAGTTCCATGTGGCCGAAGGCGTGGGGGGAGAACTGTCGCAGGAACTCGTCGTGGTTGCCGGTGGCGTAATAGACCCGCGTGCCCCGCTTGAGCATCCCCAGAATCCGCCGCACGACGAAGCTCGAGGTGTCGGTCCAGAACAGGTTTCGCTTGAGCTTCCAGCCGTCGATGATGTCACCGACGAGGTACAGCCGGTCGGGCTCGAACCGACCCAGGAAGTCAAACAGTTCGCCGGCCCTCGAGAAGCCGCAGCCGAGGTGGACGTCGGACACGAACAGCGAGCGAACCCTCATCGCGCCGCCTCCATGCGTGCGGGGGAGCCGAAGGCCCGTGGAGCCCACGGGTCCACGGCCGGGCCTTGCCTGGGGAAAGGCTAACGCACCGCCGCTGCGCCAGGCTGCGCCGAAAGGCGTGAGAATTGCATGAGCGAGCGGGCCGCGTTGGCGGCCGGCGGAATCGGACTCCGCCGTCACGGGCCGCGGAAGACTGCCGGCTCAGCCGCCCCGCATCGAGAGGCTCTTGACGGTGAGCACGGCCCCCACGCTCATCAGCGCGAGGCCCAGCCACCGCGGCGGTTCGACGACCTTGCGGAGGGCCGGTGCCTGCCAGGCCGCCGGCTGCGGGCCGCCGCCGAGGCGGGCAGCCACGAAGTGACTGGACCGCTCGTTGAGCGTGAACGACTCGACGACCCGGAACTGCATCCCGAGCAGAAACAGGAGCAGCCCTGCCAGCAGCAGCCGTTGACGCGATAGCACCATGCCCATCCTCCGACGCGGCCGGAGACAGACCGCGATCCTCTGATTCGTGCCGCGACGGCGGGGGTCTGAAGCTGGCGCCGAAAACGCACGGTTTTCCCGGCTTTGCCAGCCGTAGCGACCGTGCTCCCCGACACGGACGACCCCGGCAAGCGAGGCAAGAGAGGCAAGCCAGTGGCGAGCCTGCGGAAAAATCCTGTGGAAACGGTCATGACGGTGACGATGGAACTGACGGTGCCGCGGGTTTTCCCGGCACAGTCCTCGCAGGATTCCCGACCGTGACAGCCTCGCTGAAAACCCGGGCCATGTGCTCGCTGGCCACCCTGGCGGCCGCGGCCGTCATTCTCTGGCAGTCGGCCCGTGCCGACGAGGCGGCCGTCCCCGTGACCGCGGCCGCCGAATCCCTGGAAGTGGCCGCCGACCGGAGTGTCTTGGCCGACCCGGACTCCGAGAATCTCGTGCTCGAGCCCGTCGGCGACCCGGCCGTGCCCCCGCTGCCGCCGGAGCCCACGGCCGTCGGCCCGGTGGCCGAGGTCCTGCCCGGGCCGGCCATCCCGATCGTCGAGGATGCGGTCATCGAGGCGCCGGCGATCATGGACGTGGCAGACTTCGACGGCATGCTGATCGACGACGGCGCCCTCGATGAGATGCCCTTCGAGGCCTCCTCGGGCCGCTGGTTCTGGAACGGCGGCTGGTACGTGGGCGGCGAGAGCCTGTGGATGGACCGCAGCCGCAACAACCGCACGATTCTGGCGGCCGACGTCGGCACCCGCGACGTGACGTACACGACCTTCGCCCAGCCCTTCAACGTCGCCCCGGGCGCTCGGGCCACGATCGGCAAATCGCTCGGCCGCGACTACCTCGATCGCGACCGGTTTTTCGAGTTCATCTACTACGGCGGCATGGCCTACGAGGATGCCGACGGCTGGAACGGGGTGTTCGGCAACTCGCTGTTCACGCCGCTGGCGTTCGGGGCCCCGGGCTTCAACGCGGCCGGCCAATATGCCACGACCATCAACTCCGACTTCAACAGCTGGGAGTGGAACTACAAGCTCCGCCGCCGGCTCGGCCGCGACCAGCTCGTGATGTCACCCGGCGGCAACTGGACGCGGCATGCCGAGCGCGGCTGGCTGCCATCGCTGATCGTGGGCACCAGGCTCGCCACGGTGAACGAGGACTTCTCGCTCACGAGCACCCGCCCCGGCACGAGCACCGACGAGTTCGGCGGCCGGTACGTGATCAACGCGTCCAACTGGCTGTTGGGCCTGAACCTCGGCGGCGAGCTCATCAGCCAGAACGAGTTCTACTACTGGGGTCTCCGCGGTCGGGCGGCCCCGGCCCTGTCCTTCGCCAACACCTCCCAGTCGGCGGTCGGCATCAACACGACGGCGACGGGCCCCCAGAGGGTCACAAACTTCTCCGACGAGGCCAGCCGCACGGGGGCGGGCTTCATCGGCGACCTGACCCTGTTCGCCGGCTGGCAGCTGAACCCCAACTTCTCGCTCCAGGTCGGCTACGACTTCCTCTGGGTGGCCGGCATGGCCACCGCCACGCGGCAGTTCAACCTCGACAATCGCGACAACAACGCGATCGACGTCGGCGGCCAGACCTTCTACAACGGCGTGTCGTTCGGGTTCTACGGCAGCTGGTGACGCGGTCCGCGGATCGCTATGGCCACGGCCTGTCCGGTCGAGCAGAGATTGACCTTCACGGCCGTGTTCGGCCGGCCGGCCAGCGGCCCGCCGTGCACCACGTTGACCGGGCACTCGGGGTCGGGTGAACGGTAGTTGAGGGTGGCCGGCACCAGCCCCCGCTCGAGTCCCAACAGGCTCGCCAGGAGCTCTACCGCGCCTCCGCCGGCGCCCAGGTGGCCAAAGCTGCTCTTGGGCGCCGTCACGGGCACCGCTCCGAGCTCCGCGGCGATCGCCCGCGCCTCGGCCCGGTCCATCTCCACCGTGCCGACGCCGTGCGCGTTGACGTGCCCCACGTCGGCCGGCTCCAGGCCGGCCGCCTGGCAGACGCCTCGGATCGCCTGCCGCAGTGACTGGCCCGTCAGCCCCGTGCGCCGCGCTCCCGGCTCGCACCGCACGGCCGTCGCCACCAGCTCGCCCCGGATCCGCGCCCCGCGTCGCTCGGCGTGTTCCCGAGCCTCGAGCACGATCGCCCCGGCCCCCTCGCCGTTGACGAGCCCGTCCCGCTCCCGGTCGAAGGGGCGGCAGGCGGCCCGATAGTCGTCGGCGCGATGCGACAGGAGGGCGTCGCCGCGGGCCACGAGCGCCGTGGGATGCAGCCGGCAGCCGGTTCCCCCGGCCAGCATCACGTCGGCCCAACCCCGCTGGATCACGCTGGCGGCCTCGGCGATCGCCAGCAGGCTCGAGACATCGCCCAGCACCATCGAGTTGTTGGGACCGCGGGCATCGTGGGCGATCGCGATGTGGGAGGCGGCCATATTCGGCAGGTGCTTGAGCAGCCAGAGCGGGTGGAGCTCCTCCTGGATCGCTTCCGACCACAGGTGGAAGTCGAACTTGCCGTCGCAGGTGCTGCGGCGGTAGGTCTGCTCGAGATCCTCGAGATCGGCATAGATCATGTCGCTGCCGAACACGACGCCGACCCGCTCGGGCTCGAGGCTCCCCTCCGCGATCCCGGCGTCGGCCATGGCCAGGTCGGCCGCCGCGAATCCCAGCTGGATCTCGCGACTCATGACCTTGAGGCTCTTCCGCGGTCGCACGTACTGCTTGGGGTCGAAGTCGGGGATCTGGCCGCCGAACCGGACCTTGAGCGAGCTGGCGTCGAACAGGTCGACCGGCCGGATCCCGCTCTCGCCGCGGCTGAGCGCCTGCCAGAAGGCGTCGCAGCCGATCCCGATCGGAGAGACGACCCCCGCACCGGTGATGACGATGTCCCGCGTCTTATCCATGACTTCCTGACACTAAACCACCGCCCCGGCCCGCGGATAGGGCCGGCGGCTCGGGCGGCCGCAAGCGGCCTCAGCCGCCCCCGGTGCGGGGGTGGGCGTCTCGCCACTGCCTTGGTTCGACGGGCCGCTCGTCGGCCCACAGTCCCCGCCGCTGCCGCCGGGCCGCGGCCTCGGCTGCCATGAGCTCATCATCGGCCGCAAACCCGCCGAAGGCCCAGGCCCAGCCCTCGGCGACGAGCTCACGGTTCAGGTCCCGCTGGTCAATCCAGAGCGTGCCCAGGACCCGGCCGTGCTGATCCCGCGCCGTGCCCTCGACCCGGACACTCCCGGCCGACAGTTTCCCGGCCAAGGCCCGCCGGGCCGCATCGCCGTAGGGCTGGCCGTGCTCGGGGGCATCGATCCCCCGGAGGCGGATCTTCTGTGGCCGCCCCTGCTCGTCGAGGCAGGTGACGGTGTCGCCGTCGTGGACCGTCTCCACCCGCCACAGCGGCCGCCCGGCCCGGTCGGCCAGCGGACACATCGGCACCGTCAGGCTTGCCACCACCGAGACGGCCGCGGCCACGAGGAGATAGGCCGCCCGGGCCCGGGGCGAGAGCCCGCGCGGGGGCGGCGGCAGGCGGAATCGGGCACGGGGCATCGGGCGACCGACGGACACTCGGGAAAACCCCCGTAGTGTAACCCGTGAATCGGCCCCCTCCCGGCCGGTGGCAGGAACGCTCAGGCGTCGTCGTCGGCCGCTGCCAGCTCGTCGGCATAGGGATCGGTGATGCAGACGGCCTCGTCGCAGAAGGTCGCCTCGTCCTCGTCGTCGCAGACGAGCGAGAGCAGGGCGTTCTTCTCGCTTTCGGAGATCTCCGCCTCGCGGAAGCTGCGGATGATTTCCGGCACGGGATCACGGACGGGGCCGACCAGATCGACCGACAGCCGACCGAAGTGCAACTGCCGGCGCTGGCTGGCGAACCGGTCGCAGAGCGTAAGCAGGTCGTGGCGATTCATGATCTCCCTCCTTGGCCGCAGGGCCACCTCGGGCCCAGGTCACCTGTCAAGCCCAATCCTACGGGGGCGGTCCAGTCCGGCCCCGTGAGAATCCTGTACGAATCCGGTGAGAATCCTGTTCAGGCCGCGCCGGGCTGGAAGTTCAGGAATGCGTTCACCGCCGCCACGAAGGCATCGGCCGCGTCGGCATGCACCCAGTGGCCGGCCCCCTCGATGACCTCGATCGTCGCGGCGGGAAACAACCGGTGGATCTCGGCGTGGTGCTCGGGCCGGACGTATTCCGAGCGACCCCCGGCGAGAAACACGGCGGGCTTCGTGAACGGCCGCCCGGCCGGGATCTCGGGGAATCCCAGGATCACGTCGAAGTTGTGTTCGATGGCCTCGAGGTTCACCGTCCAGGCAAAGCCGGCCGGGCCGGAGACGAGATTCAGGGTCAGAAAGCCACGGACCATCGGATCGGGGATCGCCGGGGCGAGTGCCTCCTTGACGTCGAGCCGCTGGCTGAAGGCGGCCAGCGGCAGGGCCCGCATCGCCTGCACGTACTCGATCGGCGTGGCCGTGGACCGGACCGGGGCGATGTCCACCACGACCAGCCGCTCGACGAGGTCCGGCCGGGCCAGCGCCAGTACCATCGCGGCCTTGCCCCCCATGCTGTGGCCGAGGACGGCGGCCGGCCCGCCGACACGCCGCTCGATCACGGCAGCGACGTCGGCGGCCAGCGCCGGGTAGTCGTGGCGGGCGTCCCAGGGGCTCTCGCCGTGGTTCCGCAAATCCACCGTGATGACGCGGTGCGACGCGGCCAGACGGTGGGCGACCGAAGCCCAGTTTCGCTTCGAGCCGAACAGGCCGTGGAGGATCACGAGCGGGCTGCCGGCCCCGCTCTCGCCTGTCGCAAGCTCGACCGGCGGCGGTTGGTCGGACAACTCAGCGGGCCTCATCCTCGGGACTTGCCTCCGACCCGTACGGCGGCGACCAGCGGCCACCGCGGCCGGCCGTCGTCGTCCAGGGCCGCCAGCCGGGCGGCGATCCCCTGGGCCTCGGCAAGCGTGCGGCAGAGGGTGAAGCAGGCGCTACCGCTGCCGGTGAGCCGCGGGCAGAGCCCGCCGGCCTGCGCGAGATCGGCGAGCAGGCGATCGACCGCGGGCGAGAGCCTGCGGGCCGGCGGTTCGAGATCGTTGGCGAGCAGCGGCAGCGCGGCACCAAGATCACCCGCGGCCAGCGCCGCGGCCAGCGCCACCGCCTCGCCGGCCCGGGCCCGCGACGGCACGCAGGCTTGGTAGACGGCCGCGGTCGAGAGGCCCTGCGGCGGACAGGCGATCACGGCGAACAGGGAACAGAGCGGCGCGACGGCTACGATCCGCTCGCCGCGGCCGGTCGCCACCGCCGCACCGCCGGCGAAGAACCAGGGCACGTCGCTGCCGATCCGGGCGCCGATCACCGCCAGCCGCTCCCGCGGCCAGTCGAGCGCCCAGGCCTCGGCCACCGCGGCGAGCGCGGCGGCCGCATCGCTCGAACCGCCACCAAGGCCCGCGCCCGAGGGAATCCGCTTTCCAAGCTCGATGTCGAGGGCCGGCTCGATCCCCGCCTCGGCGGCGAGCGCCGCGACCGCCCGCACGACCAGGTTGCTCTCGTCGGCCGGCACGTCACGGGCGAGCACCCTCCCCCGGGGCGTGGTCAGCGACCCGCCGAACCGCACCGCCAGGCGAATCCCCGGAGCTCCGCCGGGCGTGACGGCGAGCGTGTCGGCCAGATCGACCGGCACCATCAGCGATTCGATCTCGTGGAACCCGTCGGCCCGCCGCGCGAGCACGGCCAGCGAAAGATTGAGCTTCGCCGGGGCGTGGATCGTCACCGCCGCGGCGTGCATCGGGCGGTCACCGCCAGTTGGCCACGAAGGCGAGCGTGCCCATGGCGAGGGCCAGCCCCACCGCCACGAGTGTCGCCAGGAGCACGGCGATGCTGCGGCCGGCCCAGAGATCGTCGCGGATCATCTCGGTGCGGTCCGCCCGGTCGAACGAGCCGTTCCAGACCGGAAACGCCTGCTCGTCGTAGACCCACTGGGTGCGTTCCTCGAATCGCTGTTCATTCATGGCGGGCAATGAGCCGGGGCGTTGAGGGGGTATAGTTTGGATGTGAGCGAGCCCCGAAAATCTACCCCGCGGGCCGCTCGCCCGCCAGCCTAGGCAGCCCTGCACCGCCCCGTGACGTGGCATGACCACCCCACTGCTCCCCGTGATCGAACCTGATCCCGCCCCCGGGCAGCCCCCGGCCGGCGGCCGCGGGCACCTGCTCGACGCCGCTGCCGGCCTGGAGCCGTTTCTGGCGGCCGTCGGCGAGCCCGCCTGGCGGGCCGGGACGATCCGCCGCTGGCTGTTCCAGCGGCGGGCCGAATCGTTCACAGCGATGACCGACCTGCCGCGGCAACTGCGGGAGCGGCTGGCCGAGCGGTTCACGATCTGGACGACCTCGATCGCCGCCCACAAGACCGCCGAGGACGGCACCGAGAAGCTGCTGCTCGAGCTTGCCGATGGCCACCGGATCGAGTGCGTGCTGCTGCGGGACGGGATTCGGCGAACCGTCTGCATCAGCTCGCAGGTGGGCTGCGCGATGGGCTGCGTATTCTGCGCGAGCGGCATCGACGGGGTGGTCCGCAACCTCTCGACGGGCGAAATCGTCGAGCAACTGCTCCGGCTCTCTCTTCTCTTGCCTCCTGAGGAGCGGCTCAGTCACGTGGTCGTGATGGGCATGGGGGAGCCGCTGGCGAACCTCGACCGGCTGCTGCCGGCCCTGGCGGTGGCCCGCGATCCCGACGGCTTCGGCATCTCGCAGCGGCGGATCACGATCTCCACCGTCGGCCTGCCGCCCGCGATCGACCGGCTCGTGGAGCTCGACGCCGGCTACAACCTCGCCGTCTCGCTCCATGCGGCCGACGACGAACTGCGAACGCGGCTGGTTCCAGTCAACAAGGCGATCGGGCTCGACGCCGTGATGAAGGCGGCCGACCGCTACTGGGAAGCCTCCGGCCGCCGGCTGACCTTCGAGTATGTCCTGCTCGGCGAGCTCAACGACTCCCAGGCCGACGCCGACCGGCTCGCGCGGCTGCTCGGAGGCCGGGCGGCGCTCGTCAACGTGATTCCCTACAACCCCGTGGCTGGGATGCCCTGGAAGGAGCCTTCGCGGCAGGCGGTGGAGCGGTTTCTCGAGGTGCTCACGGCCGCCGGCGTGAACGTTCAGGTGCGGAGGCGGAAGGGGGCGCGGATCGACGCCGCCTGCGGGCAGCTTCGCCGCTTGGCCGCTGCTCAGCTGAGGTAGCCGAGCAGGAGCACGACGGCGAGCACCATGCCCAGGATGCCGCCGAGCCAGACCGTCCAGTGGACCGTGGCCAGGCCGATGGCCGCCGGATCTTCGTGGTGGGTGGCTGCGAAGATCAGGCTCGCGAGCGCCAACAGCGGCAGCCCGAAAAAGATGCCGGGCACGCGGTCGGCGAACGAGGCGACCAGCGGCACGGCCATCACGGCCAACGATGACGACAGACCGATCATGGTCGTTCAGACTCCGTTCCGATCCGCCGCCCGCCCGCGGCCTCTCCGCCAGAGGCTCGCCGAGCACCGGCTTCCGTACTGCTCGCCGTGGTGTATCCCGAACCGACCGCGACGTCCAGCCGCCCCCGCTCCGCCGCTGCCAGACATCATTTTTCCGCTTCGGCCTCTTCCGCCGGTGCCGGCCGCATCGGCCCCGCCCAGGCGTCGTAGATCACGAGCAGGTTGAGGAGGCCGGCGAGCATGGTGTAGAGGGTGCCGATGTCGAAAAACCGGCCCAGCCGCCGCTGCCAGACCGACAACTGCCCACCGGAGTGCCCGGGCTCATACCGCACTCCGACGCCCGGCTGCCGCCGAAAATCCTTGGCCTCGACGTCTGGATCGGTCGCCACCAGCCGCTGGGCGAATGCCTCCGACACCGCCTGGCCCCTGGTCAAGGGGGGCACGAACCAGGGAATGTTGGCCAGCGGCTGTCGCGCCGGGCCGCCGACGGCATAGGCCTGGACCACGGCAGGGATCGCCGCCGCCCCGATCCCGGCCTGGCCGAGAAACTCCCAGCGTTTCTGGCCAGGTCGCCACGAGGCGTAGACGACGCTGCCCCCGCCGATCCACATGCCTGCCAGAAGGGTGCCCAGGAGCGTCACCAGGAAGATCGCTCCCTTGAAGGTTCTCCCCTGATAGAGCTGGCCCAGGCCCGGGATCAGCCAGGACAGGGCGGCCGCCAGGGCCGGGCTGCGGAGGTCGATCGCCGTGCCATCGTCGGGCGAGATGGCGACTCGCCGGGCGACGGTCGGAGCAGGCTGACGGCCCACGCTGGGATCCCTGGGGAGAATCGTGCTTCGAGTCTCGGATTGTATTCCACGCTCCAGCGGCCCGAAATGCCGCCCGACAGCCCGGGCGGACGCTTCGCGATCACAGGCCGGCGTGATAGGCTTCGAACCACCCTGCCGGCCGGCCCAGGCCGGGTTGCCTATTCGAGACCACGTGATGCATTTCACCCGGCGAGCCTGGCTCACGACCATCATTCCGGTGGCGATCGCCGTCGGCTGCTCGAAGCCAAAGCGGGCTCGGGTCTCAAAGGGCCCCAAGCAGAGCCCCAAGAACGCTCCGAGTGGCCTGAGCGGCCTGCCCTCCGGACCCGGCAGCCTGCGGAATCGCCCCAAGGGGCCGCAGGGATTTGGCAACATGATGGCCAAGGAATGGGCCAAGGATCTCGGCGACAAGTCGGCGGAAAAGCGGCTCCGGGCCGCCACCGAACTGGCCAACATGGGGCCGGGGGCCGCATCCGCCTTGCCGGCGCTCGAGCAGGCGGCCAAGGACAAGAATCCGCAGGTCAGCGCCGCCGCCAAACAGGCGATCGCCGCGATCCGCAGGAAGTGAGCTCGAGCGGATCTCCGGGACTCCGCTTCAAGCCCAGAGGCGGCGAACGGCCTTGAACCGGGACTGGGACATCGGTTCGGCCACTTCAGGATCCGGCACCGGCGTCTCCGCCGGCGACAGTTCCCGCCAGATCTCCTCGATCATGGCCGCCTCCACCGTCTGGAGCCCTTCGGCCTCCGCCGCGGCGAGGGACAGGGTCGCGAGGCGACGGATCACCGCCGGCACGCCGGCGGCGAACCGCTGGATCGTCGCCGCGGCCGCTGGCGAAAAGAGCGCAGTCGGCCTCCCGGCCAGCGTGAGTCCGGCGGCCAGGTAGTCGGCGACATCATCGTCGCTCCATGCGGGCAGCTCGATCCGCACCGCGGCCCGCTGCCGGATCGCGTCGGGCACCAGCCCCAGCCCTGCCGGCGCGGCTGTCACGACCACGATCGTGGTGCCGAACCGCGGCTCGGCGGCCGCGACCAACCGCGCCAGCCCCTCCCGGGCGTCGGCCGGGCCGCGGTCGATGTCGTCGCAGAGCAGCACGGTCGCTCGGCCCAGGAGCGTGTTCTCTCGGAGCCGGTTCTCGAGCTTGAGCCAAGGCCGCAGGGGCTCGGCGCGGCTGGCGGGATCGAGCGGCAGCCGGTCGAGCAGGAGGTCGAGCCACTCGCCGTCGGGCAGCCCGGCCAAAGACAGCACCGCGACCTCCGCGCCGAGCCCGCCCAGCCGCCGGGCCGCGGCCACCGCCAGGTGGCTCTTGCCCATGCCCGCCTCGGCGACCACCAGGCCGCACCGCTGCCGCTGGTCCACGAGCCATTCCAGCCGGGCAAGCGCCTCGTCATGGGCGGCCGTCGTGTGAAACGTGGCCGGATGCAACGCGCCTGAGAACGGCGGCGGGGCGGAAGCGTCGCGATCGCGTACCATGCGGCGGAGTGTAGCGGCGGGCCGGCCACGGGTCAGGACGAGTTGGCTCGTGGTTTTCAGCAATTTGTCGGCCTGAACGGCCTCCGCAGCACCGTGGATTGCCCCCGATGAGCGAACGGTTTTTTCTCGCCTCGCCGCCCGCCGCCGGCCGGGCGATGCTCACGGGCGACGAGGCGCGGCACCTGGCCCGCGTCTTGCGAGCTGCCGTGGGCGACGAGGTGACGCTCTTCGACGGCCGGGGGCGATCCTGGCCAGCGCGGGTGGCGGCGATCGGCCGCGACGCGGTGGAACTCGAGACCGGCGAGCCCCGCGTCGAGGCCACCGGCGGCACCCTGCTCACGCTGGCCGTCGCGCTGCCCAAGGGGGAACGCCAGAAGTGGCTGGTCGAGAAGCTCACGGAATTGGGCGTGGCCAGACTCGTGCCCTTGGTGACCGAGCGGGGCGTGGCGGAGGCGACGGCCGGGGCGGTCGCGCGGCTGGAGCGGGGCGTGATCGAGGCCTCGAAGCAGTGCGGCCGCGACACGCTCATGGAGATCGGGCCGCCGGCGAGCGTGGCCGAGATCGTGGCCCAGAAGCCGGCCGCCGCGATCGGGCTCGTCGCCGATCCCCGGGGCGGGCCGCTCGACACGGCGGGCTGGCCTGTGCAAGCGGAGGTGATCGGCCTCGTTGGCCCCGAGGGGGGCTTTTCCTCGGCCGAGCTCGCCCTCGCCGACGCGGCCGGCTGGCCGCGGATCACGCTCAGTTGCTACGTGTTAAGGATAGAAACCGCCGCCATGGCGCTCGCCGCCCGGCTGGCGGCCGATGGTGTGCGCCGTGCACGACCATGAGCGGCTCGGATCGGCGATGCCAGCGACGATTCCCTCATGCCCCCGGAGGCAAGAGCCGGGCCAACTCGACGACCACGCAGCCGCCGGCATCATCGACCACGCCCGGGCACGCCAGCGATTCGCCCGGCTCCACGCTCGCCTCTTCGATGTAGCCGCTCGCGGGCCGAGGGCACGCCTCGCCACTTCCGGCCGGCCGGCGAAACACCCGCGTCCGTCGGGTGGCCGCGTCCATCACCCAGACCTCCGGAATGCCGTGGCGGGCATAGAGCGGCACCTTGGTGTCGAGATCGTAGGCCGGGCTCGAATCGGCAACCTCGATGACGAGCAACACGTCGGCCGGCCCGGGATGAGCGGTCGTGTAGCAGTCGGCCCGCGGCCGCAGGATCGTGAGATCGGGCTCGGGTTCGCTGAGGTCGTCGAGCCGCAACGGGTTTTGGCAGCGAACGAAGAGGGATTCGCCCGCCCATCGACCGAAGTGCCTGGCGAGCAGATCCACGAGCGCCGCGTGCATGGCTCCGATCGGTGACATGTCGATGATCTCTCCGGCGATCAGCTCCACGCGGTCCGCGGGGCCGAGAATGCCCGCCTCGCCCATGCGCTCAAACGCCTCGGCTGAAATCAGATGGCGGGCCGGGGCGACAACCTGACTCGTGGCCATGATGGCGGGATCCTCGCGACGACTGCCCGGGCGACACGACTGGGAAGTATACAGAAGCACACCACTCCGTCAAGCCGGCGACCATCCTGACCCGGCGGTGGACGCCGGCCGGCGCGGCCTCGAAGTTGACAAATAGTGCACGCGTGTATACTTTCCGCGATCCGCGTCGCGGGCGGATGCTTGAAGCACGAGGTGATCCGATGGCGACCGCGAGCCCCCTGACGACGGCCGAGCAGCTTCTGCACGAGGCCACCGGCCTGGGCCGCTGCGAACTGGTCCGCGGAGAACTCCGGATGATGTCGCCGGCAGGATCGCGTCATGGGGCCGTCGCGGTTCGCATCGCCACGCTCGTGGCCAACCACGTCGATGCCCACGGACTCGGGCAGGTGTTCGCGGCGGAAACCGGATTCATCCTGGCCCGCGACCCCGACACCGTGCGGGCTCCCGACGTGTCCTTCGTGGGTCGCGAGCGTCTCCGCGACGGTTTGCCCGCGGGGTATTTTCCCGGGCCGCCCGATCTGGTGGTCGAAGTGCTCTCCCCGGACGACCGGCCCGCCGCCGTTGCGGCCAAGACGGCCGATTGGCTCGCGGCCGGGACGCGGCTCGTGTGGAACGTCGATCCGGTGGCTCGAGTGCTCGTGGCCCATGCCGCCGACGGGACGGTGGCCCGCTTCCTACCGCCGGCCGCCGTGCCGGCCGGGGATGTCGTGCCCGGCTTCACGCTCGCGCTCGACCGTGTGTTCGGCTGAGCGTGCCGCTCACTCGGCGAGAGACGGGTTCCAGAGGTTCCGCTTGGCGGCGGGGTCGAAGGTCTCCTCGAGCCGCAGCGGCTCCACGTGGCCGTCGACGAACAGGTAATGCGCGTCGGAACCGTGACGGTCGAAGGCCACGGCGTTCTCCGCGGCCTTGAGCTTCCCCCAGAGATGGCACATGAAGTGGTCGGCGAACGGGTTCGGCTTGGACTCGGCCACGAGGATCGTCCGCTTGGGCCGGGCGATCTGGCGACGCTTCCGCCAGGTCGCGGGGCTGCCGACATAGTCGTCGCCCTGCGGGTCGAGTTCCATGTGCACGTTGAGACCATAGCTGTAGAGAAACGGGTCGCGGGACGGATCGTTCGGGCAGCGGAAGGCCGTGTTGTGGAGGCTGGCGAGATCCGCCTCGGTCTTGGGCTGGGGAAGTTCGAGGTAGGGAGCGAGTGACACCGTCCAACCCGGCTCGCGATGGGCCGCGGCGCTGTGCGAGCTCCGCGGAAACCGGTCGCCATGCGTGTCGGCGTAGAGCATGGTGGCCAGCCCGATCTGCCGCAGTGTGTTCAGGCACTGGAGTCGCCGGGCCGATTCGCGGACGCCCTGCACCGCGGGCAGAAGGAGTCCGACCAGCGTGGCGATGATCGCCACGACGACGAGCAGTTCGACGAGGGTCATACCCCGGGGGGCCTTCGGGCCCGGCCGGAGCCGGGCCCGAAGGGTCACGATCCGCCGACAGGCAGCCCGGGCGGGCGACAGGCCGGTCACGCGTGGGCCGCCCGCCGCCGCAGGAGCGGCACGGCCGCCAGCCCGGCCGCGGCCACCAGCGCGAAGGTCGCCGGCTCGGGCACCGCCGACACGGTCCAGGTGTAGGTCAGGCTCGCGGGCGTGAAGTTGGGATTCGCCACGGCGCTCGCCGCCGCGGCATCGTACTGGGCCCAACCGGTCGTTCCCGTGAACGGCGTGTCGGCGACGAAGATCTCGAACTGGGCGGTGTACGTCCCGGCCGGCGTCGCTGCCGGCAGCGTGAAGTAGTTGTGCCACATGTTGCCGTTCCAGAGCACCTGGGAGCCCACGGTGGGGAACACCTGATCCCAGCGGTTCTGGTTGTTGACGTAGTTGAAGGACTCGAGGCTCGGCGACGAGAGGCTCGTGAGCTTGATCGCCACCGCTTTGTTGTTGGCGGTGAGGCTCGCGGTGCTCGGCCGCGTGCCACCCGCCGTGGTGAACATGAACCCGTACTGATTGTTGAACAGGTCGCCGTTCCCCGCGTTGAGAGCCGGGGTGCCGCCCACGCCGGCTGGCGATCCGAGGTCGGGCCGCCAGGCGGCCCCCTCCGCGAACCAGTCGCCCGGACTCCATGCCTGGAGCGATCGAAGCACGGGAATCTGCTCGGGGCTGAACATCACCGAGACCGTCCCGGTCGTGGGATTGATCAGGTTGTCAAAGCCGGTGATCGACACCATCGGCATGAGCATGCCGCCCTGATCGTCCGGGCCGGGCACGGCACTGATCTGCCCGGCTCTGGCTGCCTGGCCGGCTGCGAGCGCAGCCGAGATGATCGTCAACGAAGCAATCGTTTTTCCTGTCCTTGTCATGGGATCCTCTGGGGGTTGGCGGGACGCAGGGAAAGCCCTGGCCCCGGGTACGAACGAGGCTGGAGAGCCACACCGCGACCGCGCGGGCACACGCCCGCTGTCCGGCGCCGGGTGGCGAGACGACGACCAAGAGGCCGCCCGCAGGATGCCGGCGGCTGGCGCGTCGCTAGGCCCTGGGGGGCGGCAGGTCGGGCGGGCCGCCCGTGCCGCACGGCTCGTCATCACCCATCTCGACCGCGCCCACACGCGGCCACGGAATCTCGCAGGTCACTGTCTCGGGAGGCGGCAGCGAGACGCAGGCCGCGGCCCATTGGGCCACGATCCCGCCGCAGGCGAGCATCGCCCGGAGGATCACGACCTTCGTCGCCGGCTGCTCTTCGGCCGGTGACGCGGGCGGCACGCCCGGCTCGGCGGCCAACGACTGATAGTCGCTGCAGATCGCGTTGTCGGGATCCGCCTCGGATGGGTTCACCGCGGGCGCGTGGCAGCAGCAACTGGAAAAACACCGCTCGGCGGAGTCGCAGCCGCAGGCCTTGTCCATGCAGGGAAAGGGCCGCGAGCGGTCCTTGGCGGCGAGTTTGCGTGCGGCCGCGGTGCCCGCGGGCGGACTCATGACCGGCAGCGGCAGGCCCGAGGCGACCAGGCCGTAGAGGCCGAGCAGCGCCCAGGCGACCGCGCGGCGACGATCATGACGAACGCGACTGATCACGCGGCGGTCACTCCTCACAGCAGCCGCACCGCTGGGGCACGTCGAGCACGAGGGTCGCCGAATAGACGGTGCGGTCGAAGTCGGGCCCCCGTTCGTCGGCCGCGTCGAGATGGGCCACGACGAGGACGAGATCCCCCTCCCGGGGTTCGAAGCTGCAGCGGCCGAGGTCATCGGTCCGTCGCTCGAAGCGGTCATCGAAGCCCTCCGCCAGCTCGGCCCCGCGGGGAATGAACGACACCCTGTGGTCGGCCAGCGGCTGCCCGCGATGCAGGAGCCGCACTGCGATCGGTCGGCCGGGCCCGACCCCGCGCACCGGATTCGTCTCCGGCACGAGTTCGAGCGGATGCCCCAACGGCTCGGCGTGCTTCCAGCCACCGGCCGGCGGGGCATCGAGCTGGTCAGCGGCCAGGAAGTAGGCCTTGCCGCTCTTGATGCCCCGCTTGCGGTTGTGGATGCCGGTCCGGGTGTGGGCCACGCCGTGGAGCCCGGGGCTCGCGGGCACGAACCGGGCCGACCAGAAGCCTTCCTTCGGTGCGTAACCGACATCGACGGCAGCCGGCACGAGATCGGTCCGCCGGCCGTCGGCGGCGATCACGTCGAGCGTCGCACCCTCGAGCGACGCGAGTTTGCCGGCCACCTTGAAGTCGCGATGGTCGTTGCCGTGATTGCCCAGAAAGAGCTCCACGTGCACCACGTCGCCGACTCCCACGAGCCGCTGCGAAGCCTGCACCCAGGTGTCGTGGCCGGAAGCCACGAGCGGGGCCAGGGCGACGGCAGCGACCAGCCATCCCCGCACCGTCCCGATCCGCTGCCCTGGTGTGACCCTCATCGGGCACCTCCTTCACCGCCGTTGATGGAGTGCAGCGCCCGGTGGATCACCGGATCGATCGATTCGTCGAGCAGCTCGACATGGGCGTCGGCGAACAGCACGCTCGCGCCCCCCCGGTGCCAGCTCTTGGGGCCGCAAAACCCCGACCAGTGCACGACGTAGTCGGGGATCTCGCTGTTGGGCGTGAGAAACCCGTTGGTCAGGCTGTTGCCGAAGGTGGTCGCCGCCCAGGCCAGCCCCCGGCCGCGCATCGCGGGGCT
>JBIIYH010000211.1:0-4945 GCA_044346905.1 Pirellulales bacterium | reverse complement strand
CTCGACTCGGTGCTGATCTGCTCGTTCGTGATGATGGCCGCGACCGTGCCGCAGAGCCTGCTGATTCATTCGCTCGTGCGGAAGGGCAAGCAGCAGCTGGCCCGCTGGATCGACCGCACCAGCCGCTGGCTGTTCCCGGTCGTCTACTTTCTGCTGCTGGCGGCCGTCACCCGCTGGTACGGCATCATCTAGCCGGCCCTGCGACCACGGGCCGCCCTGGGGCCGCCGGTCAGGGTCGGGCCTTGGGCGGGAGGAGCCGGAAGAGGCGGGTCTCGGGGGCGGCGAGCTCGACCTCGATCTCCCGCAGGCCCTGCCCGACCGGCTCCCCGCTGATCAGGTCCACCACGTCGCTGGCGCGGGGCAGAAGGATCGTCCGCGGGCCGGCGGCCGCGGCGTGGATCGCCACCAGCTGCGAGTCGGCGAGCAGGATGTCGTCGCTCTCGCACCAGACATGGGCCCCGGCGCGGCGGGCGGCGTTCCGCCAGAAGCCGGCCGGGAGGCCGGGCGTCGAGCTGAACACGCTCGTCCAGGTCGAGCCGTCGGCGGCCGGCCGCTCCTTGACGGCCAGCCCGGCGAGGTTGCGGCCGAGTTTCGTCCAGGCGTGGCCGAGCACGTGGCCGTCGGTCGGCAGGAGCACGGGCCCGTACGCGAGCGGGCCGCCGAGGACGGTCGCCGGGCTCAGGCCCTTGGTGAGCGGATGAGCGATGTCGGCCAGGAGCGTACGGCGGTGGTCGTTGACGGCCAGCATGTCGAAGGCGAAGCCGGTCACGGCCGCGGCCGCCTCGGGGCCGATCTTCGTGCCGTCGCTGATCCCGGTGCCCGGCCCCCAGACCACGACGTGGCCGTTGCGCAGCACCTTCTCCTCGAGCAGCCGGCGGCGGGCGGCGTCGATCTTGAAGAGATTGGGGAAGTAGTAGACCCGGTGCGGCGGAAAGTCTGGCAGGGCGAGGTCGTCGAACAGATGGATCCGTACCGGCACGCCGCAGCGGGCCAGGCCCGTCTTCCATTCCCAGAGCACGGCCTCGTTGAGAAACCGGCCGTCGCCGTTGGTCTCGAGCACCGCCTCGTCGTCGAGAATCATCGCGATCCCGGGCACCGGCTCGTGGGGCCAGCCGACCGACTCCCGGAGCACGGCGGCCTGGCGGTCAATGGTGGCCTGGATCTCGGGCGGCGCGAACCAGTCTTGGTAGACGTCCATCCAATAGGGCGTGAACCCGCGAGTGAGGCCGGTGGCCACGTTCCGCCAGGTCACCGCCGCAAACTCGGCGGCGTCGCGGGCCGGGGCGATCGGATCGGTGCCGGCCCAGGTGCGGGTGTCCATCTCACAGAGCATGTATTTGCCGCGGAGCACGGCCGAGTCGGCGATCCCCTCCGGCTCGAACACGCCGCCCGCGCCCCGGGCCTGGTAGTCGTGGGGCGTGATCAGGCCGTCGATCCCGGGCCCGGCGAAGAGGCTCGCGATCCCGAGGTTACCCGAGCCGGCCATGAGCTCGGGATAGGCATGTCGCCAGGACACGGTCTTGTCGAAGAAGCCGGCGTTGTCCCAGCCGAGCATGGCCGACTTGTGGCTGTCGTAGACGAGGAAGCGCTTGCGGCCGAGCTTCTCCAGGGCCGCCGCGCTCGCGGCCGCCACCTGGCGAAAGCCCGCGTGGTAGAGATCCCGCTGCAGGAGCAGATAGTCGCGAAGCGGGGCGTTGGCCAGACCTGTCTGCCAGTAGGGGATCGCAGCCACGTCGGGGGCGGGGCCCCGGAGCCGGTCGCGGGGCACGGCCGCGGTCTCGAACCGGAGGGCCGGGTCGCCGTGGGCGGCCCGCAGCTTCTCGACCGTGCCGTACTTCTCCCGGAGCCACTCTCGCCAGCGGGCGGTCATCGCCGGCCCGTGGTCGAACAGCGACCGCGCGATCAGGGGCTCGTGCGTGCCCTCCATCCGCATGAAGTCGGCGTAGCCCACGATCCGGCCGGCCCAGGGGCGGCCCTCGGAATACTCGATCGCCGCGGTGGCGTAGCGGGCGGCGGCGTCCCAGTAGGCCGCGCTCGCGAGCGAGGGCACGGGCAATCCCTTGCCGTCCTCGTCCACGAAGAGCTCCTCGGGATGCAGTTCCCGCCACGAAGCCGGTTCGTGGAGGCCGAACCGCACGATCAGCAAGGCCTCGGGACGATTCCGCAGGATGGCCTCGGCCTGCTCGTCGGGCGAGAGCCTGAAGGCCACGGTCGGCGCGGCCGTCACCTCGTCGCCGATCCACAGCGGCGTGAGGCTGAAGTCCTTGTTGTCGGGCAGGTCGGCCTGGCCGATCGAGATGAAGAAGCAGTTGAGATCGCGGTCGCCGAAGTGGGCCAGTTGCTCGAAAAACAGTTCCCGCCGCCAGTGGCCCGCGGGGCTGTAGGCGGCGAGCATCACGGGGTTGCCGTCCACGAACACGGTCGGGCGGCCGAGGTGCGGCCGGATCTCCGCCGCGAGCGGCTCGGCGGCCGCGGCCGGGCTGCCGGCCCTCAGGCCCAGGTCGCCCAGACAGCCCGCGAGCAGGCAGGCCGCCAGCTTTCCGCAGACGGCCAGCCAGACAGCGGCCCGGCGGGAGGGGAGCATCGGGTGTCGTCGGTCTGGGTGCGGAAGCATGGCTGGCTCGCAGGGAGTGAAGGTCGCGACGGACCGGAGCATAGCGTGCCGGCCCGCAACGCATCCGCCTGCTGCCAGACGCCAACCGCGGGATGCAGCGGTGAGCAACCCAGCCCGCCGCCGAGCGAAGCTTCGGCCCCGATCGCTTGCGCCGTCCGCGTGAGAGCCTTGACGCTCCGTACACCGGTCATGTACAGCAGTCTGCATGAAGATCAATGCCTCGGCATTCAAGGCCCGCTGCCTTCGGCTCCTCGACGAGGTCAGCCGAACGGGCGAGGAACTCGTCATCCTCAAGCGAGGGCGGCCGGTGGCCCGTGTGGTGCCGGCACGCGACGACAAGGCATGGCTCGCCCTGCGGGGGCGAGGAGCGTTCACCGGAGACCCGTTCGCAAGCGTCGTCGAGGAATCCCGGATCGAAGTCTTGCGATGACGAAGTCGCCGCTCCTCGACACCCACGTCTGGGTCTGGTGGATGCTGGGCGACACCCGCCTTTCTGACCGCGAGCGCACGGTGTTGGACGACCTTCCGAGCGGTCAGCGACCCCGCCTCTGCGGCATCAGCCTCTGGGAGGTCGCAATGCTCGTGCAACTCGGTCGGCTGCGGCTCGACGATGCCCTCGAGGATTGGTTGCGGATCGCCGCTGCACCGGCCACGGTCGAGGTGATCCCCATCACGACCGCCGTTGTCGCGAAGATGAATCGCCTGCCGCGACCTTTCGCCAGGATCCGGCCGATCGACTGATCGTGGCCACGGCCCGCGCCGGCCGGCTGCCGTTGGCCACGCATGACGCTCGCATCCGCCGATCGCGGCAGACGTCGCTCTGGGTGGCGTAGTCGCATTCACGGCCCGACCGGCCACGGTGCGGGGAGGGCGATGGCGAGGGGGTGGGGCTCCCAGGGGGCCAACTGCGTTTTCAGGGCGCTCGCCGCCCCGAACTCTGGGCGGGAATCGATTCCAGGGCGGCGAGCGGGATCCGGCTGACGGCCATGTCTTCCTTGCCGATCGAGTAGATGACAAGCAGGGCGTGTCCGCAGACGGCGGCGCGGGGGTATTGGAAGCCGGGCCCCTTCCACCGGCCCTCGTGCCTGACCGGGGGTGCGCCTGCGCGGATCACGGCGTGGCGGTCGAAACGGAGCCCGTCGTCGGCCAGGGAGATGACCAAGGGATCCCGCCCGCTGCCGGGGTTGTTCACCACGTAGACGGTTCCGTCGGGAAGCACGCCGGCGGCCGACCGGGAGCAGGCATCGGGAAAATTTGTCGGTCGTGCCGGCGTCCAGGTCTGTCCGTCGTCAAGGCTGAACTGGACGTAGTTCTTTCTCGCGCGTGGCTCGGCCAGGTCACGGAGGAGCCGGACCCATGGGCCTTCGGGAAGCCGCCAGCCCTGCGTGGGCTCGCAGAGCTGATGTCCGTCTGCCGCCCGGGGGCTGCAGGTCTGATGGGTGAACTCCCAGCTTGGCAGGTGCTCTGGCCGCGCAAGAAATTGTGAGATCTTCTCGGCGACCCCGGCGTACTCGGCATCCGCACTGCCGGGAGAGGACGCAACGCCGGGCAGCGGATCCGGTGGAGCCGGGGTCAGCCAGAAGATCGGCCCCGGATGGCCCGTGGGGGAGAGCTTCCTGGCCAGGCGACCCAAGCCCCGGCGCCCGTCCAGCACGTGAGCCTCCGCCACCGCGTAGAGATCGCCATCGACAACGGCAAAGCCGTTCGCGATCAGCACCCGATCCTGTTTCTCGTCCTGCTCCGAGGCGGGCTTCATTCGATCCTGCGGCGGAAAGATCTCCGCCCAGGGCTCCCACGTCTGTCCGCCGTCGGCGGATCGACTGCCCAAGACTCGCTGGCCGGGTGCATCCTCGTCGCGAAGATGATTCGACCACGTCGCGTAGACGGTGCCTTCGTGCACGAAAATGTATCCGTGATGCGAGTAGCTGCCGGCCGCGGGCGTCCCTTGGAAGAGCGTCACGGTCTGCACTCCTGCCAATCCTGGCAGGCCCAACGTCGGGCTGCCCAAATCGAGATCGCCGACCCAACTGAGCTCTCCGATATCGGGCGTTCGCCCCGCCGCCGCGGCGGCTTCGGCCGCGCCGGCGGGCATCGGCTGCTCCGCGTCCGGGACCGCCTGGCGGATCAGGGCCAGGGCTGCCGCGGCCCAGACCTCATGGCCCTTGTCGGTGGGATGGCAGTTGCCGGGGTTGAAGTGAAACTCCGCCCACCGCTTCCCGCCCTCGGTGGCGGCGAGGATCGCCGGCCGCACGTCCACGAACGGCACCCCGGCCTCCGCCGCCGCCGCCCGCTGGGCCGCGAGCGTCTCGTCGAGATGGCGAAAAAAGGGCT
>JBIIYH010000240.1:0-4429 GCA_044346905.1 Pirellulales bacterium | reverse complement strand
GCTCGTGCTGGTGCTGGAAACAGTGCTGATGGTGCTGCTCGGCCTCGGGGCCGGCGTGGCCGCAGCCCTGCTCGCCGTCGCGCCGGCCCTCGCAAGCGGCCAGGCGCGGCTCCCGCTCGCCTGGATCACAGCCGCCGGCGGCCTGACCCTCGTGGCGGCCGTCACCGCCGCGGCGTTCGCCACGACCCGAGCCGTGATCCCGCCACGGCCTCAAGCCGAATGACGCGAGACGAAGCAAAAACCGGCTTTGCAGCGGCAGTCGGCCCGCCGCTACGGTGTGGCCATGCACATCGCCGTCATCATGCCCCGCTGGGTGGGCGACGCCGTCATGGCCACGCCCGCCCTGCGGGCCCTGCGCGGACAGTTTCCTCAGGCCCGGATCACGGGCGTGATGCGGCCGGTGATCGGCGACCTGCTCGCCGGCACGGCCTGGCTCGACGATGCGATCGCCTACGACCGGCATCGGCGGGACTCCGCCGGCTCGTTCGCCGCGGCCGTGCGCGGGCTCCGGGCCGCGCGGCCCGACCTGGCCGTGATCCTGCCCAACTCGCTTTCCTCGGCCACGCTCGCCTGGCGGGGCGGCGCCCGGCGGCGGGTCGGTGCGGCGGGCCACTGGAGGCGGTGGCTGCTCACTGACGCCGTGCCGCCGCGCCGCGACGACCGCGGCCGGGTCACGATCGTGCCTCCGCCGCAGGCCTTCATGGATGTGTTGGCCGCGGTCGGCGTGCCGCCGGGACCGCTCGCCGTCGAACTCGCGGCCACGCCCGCCGAACTCGCCGCCGCCGACGCGGCGGTCGCGGAGCTGTTTCCCAGCCAGTCGGAACCCAGACACCCCGCCCCGCTCATCGTCCTCAACGACAACTCGGCCAGCGGCACGGCCCGCGCCTGGGGCACCGAAAAACTCGCGGCCCTCGCCCGCTGGCTGGGCGAGCGGCTGCCGCAGGCCCGGATCCTCGTCCACTGCGGCCCGGCCGACCGGGATCAAGCCCGCACTGTCGTGGCGCTGGCGGCCCATCCCGCCGTCGCCGGCCTCCACGACATCGCCGAGTTGCCGATCGGTCTCTCGAAGGGCATCTTCGCCCGTGCGGCGCTGGCCGTCTCGAGCGACTCGGGGCCGAGACACATTGCCGCGGCCTTCGGCGTGCCGACGGTGGCCCTCGTGGGTCCGACCGATCCCCGGCTGGGCCGCTCCGACCCCGCGAGGTGCGTCGAGATCCGCCGCGACCTGGCCTGCTCCCCATGCGGCCGCACGGAGTGCCCGCTCGGCCATCACGACTGCCTCCGGCTCGTCACGGTGGACGAGGTCGGCCGAGCCGCGCTCGACCTGCTCGAACGATTCAACGATTCGGCATACCGGGCCGGCTGAGCGGAGGTATGCTTCGCTCCCCGTCCAAACCCTCGCCGGAGCCCATTCGATGACGCAGTTTCTCGGCATGCTGGCGGCGATCTCGCTGACGGCCCTCTGCTGGGGCGTGTACGGCCCCGTGCTCCACGAGGGTCAGACGCTGATGGAGTCGCGGCTGCGACCCTTCATGTGCGTGGGAGCCGCCTACTTCCTGATCGCCGTGATCGTGCCGGCGTTGCTGCTGGCCCGCGGCGGCGAGAAGGGATCGTGGACCATGACGGGCGTGCTCTGGAGCCTGCTCGCCGGCGCCTGCGGGGCGCTTGGGGCGCTCGGGGTGATCCTGGCGCTCGCCGCCGGAGGCAAGCCGATCTACGTGATGCCGCTGGTCTTCGGGGGCGCGCCGGTCGTCAACACGCTCCTCTCGGCGTTTCTGAACCGCTCCTTCGCCCAGCTCAAGGCACCCTTCCTGGCCGGGCTGCTCTTGGTGATCACGGGCGCCGTCACGGTGCTGATCTTCAAGCCTCAACCGCCGGCCCACGCGGCCCCGGCCGCGACGGCCCAGGCCGCAGAGGCGACGCCTGCCGCCGATGAGCCGCGGCCCACCGACACCGCGGCCGGCAAGGCTGCCAAGGTGATCGAGAAGCGGACCGAACGCTTCATCGAGGTGCTGCTGGCCGTCGCCATGACCATCCTCTGCTGGGGCGCCTACGGGCCAGTCCTTCACAAGGGGCAGATGGCGATGCAGGGGAGCCGGCTGCGGCCGCTGTTGTGCATCGGCCTGGCCTACTTCCTGATCGCGGTGCTCGTGCCGCTCGGGCTGCTCGGGCCGCTCGGTGACACTGGCAACTGGAACGTCGGCGGCGTGCTCTGGGGGATCGCGGGAGGCTCGCTGGGGGCCCTCGGGGCCTTGGGCACGATCATGGCCTTCAACCTCGGCGGCAAGCCGTTCACGGTGATGCCGGTGGTGTTTGGCTGCGCCCCGGTGATCAACACGCTGACCTCGAGCCTGCTTCAGGGCATGTCGCTCGCCAATCTCAGCCCGTTCTTCCTGGCTGGGATGCTGGTCGTGGGCGTGGGCGCGGCGACCGTGCTCGCCTTCGGTCCCCGCGGCCACGCGCCGCCAAAACCGGCCTGACGCGGTGGCTCGACAATCCCTCAGGTGCCGCGGACGTGGCCAAACCAGGCCACGTGGTGCCGCGGTGCGAACTGCACGCCAAGCCGCAAGCACTCCGACTCCAGCCAGGCGGTGGTGCGGGCGAGTTCCTCGTTCGAGCGGCCCTGGGGCATGAGACAGACGCGATCCGCCGCGACTCCGCCCGTGCCAAGCCCCAGGTCGGTGAGCCAGGCGAGTGCTTCGGCGAGGTCGGCGGGCGAGTCGATCACGAACTTGAGTTGATAGGGCGCGGCGGCCATCAAGGCCCGAAGCACGTCGTCCCGCCGGCGGGTTGCCTCGTGCCGCTCGGCCCAGCCGCCAGGCGTGTCGGCGGGCGGCCCCGACGAGGCGAGCTTCGGGCTGATCGACATCAAATCCGCGATCGGTTCGGCACCCGGCAGCCCGACACCCTCCGGCAGTATCGTGCCCGCGGTCTCGACCGTCACGTGCCAGCCTTCGCCGCGCAAGAGCCGGCAGAGTTCCACGGCCTCGGGAAACAAGAGCGGCTCACCACCGGTCACGACCGCATGCCGCGCCGGCAGCGACCGCACCCGTTCAAAGATCTCACCCACGGTGAGCGACTCCCCTTCCGGCTCCCACGACGTGTAGGGCGTGTCGCACCACACGCACCTCAGGTTGCAGCCGCTGGCCCGCACGAACGTGCTGGGCGTGCCGGCCAGCAGCCCCTCCCCCTGCAGCGACGCAAAAATCTCCGCGACTTTCAAGCTTTACGCCCTCCGGGCCATCCTTGGCCCCGGCGGGCTTGGCGGCCCTCCGGCCGCCGGCCGCACCTCCGGGCGTCCGTGTTCGTGCGCCACTTAGCGCCCGACGTTCCAACGGCGCATCCATGGGCTGCGAGGGGTTGCCCATGCCGATCGAGCGGCGTGGGAAACCGAGCGTAGCAAGGATTGCGCAGCGAGGTTTCCGTCGAGCGACCGGAGGGCAGGATGCCCGTAGGAAGCGTCCGGCGAGATGGCATGGGCAACCCCTCGCCTGCGTCACCCACGACTCGCAATGAGACGCCGCACCGACGTTGAACGATCGTCATGCCACAAACCGCTCCACCCGCGGATCGGCGAGCCCAGCCGCCGCGAAGCCCGCCGCCCTTAGCAGGCAGGAGTCGCAGGCGCCGCAGGGGCGGCCGCCGGCGAGCGGGTCGTAGCAGCTCGTCGTCAGGCCGTAGTCGACGCCCAGGGAGTGACCGAGCCGGATGATCTCGGCCTTGGAGCGATCGACGAGCGGCGCCAGGATCCGCGGAGCGTGCCCCTCGACGCCCGCCTTCGTGGCGAGCGCCGCGAGCGCCTCGAAGGCCGCCAGATACTCGGGCCGGCAGTCGGGATAGCCGCTGTAGTCGATCGCGTTGACGCCCAGCACGATCCCCTCGGCCCCGCGGGCCTCGGCGAGCGCGAGCGCCAGCGAGAGGAAGACGGTGTTTCGCGCGGGCACGTAGGTGCTCGGGATGCCGTGCGCGATCTCGGTGTCGGAGCGGCCCTTGGGAACGGCGGCGGCTGGGTCCACGAGCGTGCTGCCACCGAAGGCCGCCAGGTCAACCGTGAGCACCACGTGGTCGGCGATCCCGAGCGACCGGGCCACGTCGCGGGCCGCGTCCAACTCGACGGCGTGCCGCTGGCCGTAGGCGACCGAGAGTGCCGTGAGCGCGAGCCCCTCGGCGCGGGCCCAGGCGGCGGCCGTGGCCGAATCGAGGCCGCCGGAGAGGAGCACGACGGCCCGGCGCGGCCCCGCAGCCGCCCCGCCAGGCCCCGCAGCCCCACCCTGCCCCGCCGCGACGGCCGTGTCTATCGTGGGAGCGTTCTTCATGGCACACTTGCGACCATCATGAATCACCAACCACCTTCCCGCGACCAGCTCGAGTCCTTTGCCAACCAGTTCCCGGGCCGCGACTATCTAATCGAGCACATCTGCCCGGAGTT
>JBIIYH010000382.1:0-2527 GCA_044346905.1 Pirellulales bacterium | reverse complement strand
GGAGCGTTCTTCATGGCACACTTGCGACCATCATGAATCACCAACCACCTTCCCGCGACCAGCTCGAGTCCTTTGCCAACCAGTTCCCGGGCCGCGACTATCTAATCGAGCACATCTGCCCGGAGTTCACGAGCATGTGCCCGAAGACCGGCCAGCCCGACTTCGGCACGCTCATCTTCCGGTATGTGCCCGACCGGATCTGCGTCGAGCTCAAGAGCCTCAAAATGTACCTCCAGGCCTTCCGCAACGAAGGCATCTTTTACGAGAACGTCACCAACCGCATCCTCGACGACCTCGTGGCGGTGCTCCAGCCCCGGCGGATGACGCTCGTGGCGGAGTTCACGCCCCGGGGCGGCATCCGCTCGCGGATCGTCGTCTCCCACCCGGCGGGCGACCACCTGGCCCCCGCGCCCTGACCTTCCACCGCCGCCTGCAGCCCTAGCGCCCGCCCGTCCCGAGGAGCCTCCCATGCCCGCCCCCCAGGTCCTGCTCTCCGCCCTCGCCGACGAGGCGTCCTTCCACCTCACGGCCGTCGAGCAGTTCTCGGCCCTGGCTGCGATCGGCCTGGAGTACTACTCGCTTCGCAACATCGACGTGGGCAAGGGCGTGAAGAACGTGATGAAGCTCACGCTCGGCGAGATCCAGAAAATCCGCCACCTCGAGGACGAGTATGGGCTCAACGTCGCCTCGATCGCCTCGCCGATCGGCAAGGTGAAGCTCGTGGACAAGCCCGACGGCACGAAGAACGCCTACGTGCCCTTCAAGCAGTATCTCGCCAAGGACGTGGCCAAGGCCTGCGAGCTGGCCCATGCCTTCGAGACCAAGCTGATCCGTGGCTTCTCGTTTTATCCGCCGAAGGACGCCGATCCGGCTGATCACCTCGAGCAGGCCGTCGATCAGATCGGCCGGATCGCCGAGGCCTGCCACCGGTCCGACCTGACCTTCGGCCTGGAGGTGGAGGCCAACCTCGTGGGCCGCACGGGGCAGTTGCTCGCCGAGATCCACCGCCGCGTCAACCACCCGGGCCTGGTGCTCGTGTTCGACGCCGCCAACCTGATCGTGCAGGGCTTTTCGACGGCCGACGTCTGGAAGCAGTGGCAGGCGATGAAGCCCGGCCTCGGCTGGCTCCATGTCAAGGACTATCGCCCGATGAAGGCTGCGGCCCGCGGCAAGCACGTCGAGGAAGACAAACTCGCCAACTTCGTGCCGGCTGACCTCGGCGCCGGCGGCCATGAGAAGATCCTGGCTGACCTGGCCACGATGCTGCCCGCCCTGACGAAGAAACTCACCCGCCGCGGCATTCCGGGGGTGTTCGTCGATCTGGAGCCCCACGTCCGTGGCGGCGGCCAGTTCGGCGGCACGAGCGGCCCCGACGGCATGGGAATCGCACTCCGCGGCCTGTGCCGTGTGCTCGACAAGGCGAAGGTAGGCTATCACCTGCGGGACTTCGACGACCTGCTCGCGGCGAGCGGACGCTGACGCAGCGAGGGGTTGCCCGTGCCAGGGAGCCGGCCTTGCTGGCGAGCGAAGCCAGGATGGCGGAGCGTGGCCAGCATGGAGCGAGCGAAGGGCAGGATGCCCGCAGCGAGCGTCCGGCGACCTGGCACGGGCAACCCCGACCCACCGTTTGACTCGCAAGCACGCCCGCCCCCAAGCCACACCATGAGCGACACCACCGAGCCGGGCAGTTACTTCGTCGCCAACTATCCACCCTTCTCGCGGTGGACGACCGAGGCGGTGCCGGAGGTGCTCGCCGCCTTCGACCGGCCGGCCACGGCCGCGGCGCTCGGGCTCTACCTGCATGTGCCCTTCTGCCGCAAGCGGTGCAAGTTCTGCTACTTCCGCGTTTACACCGACGTGGCGGCGGCCGACGTCGAACGGTATTCGCAGGCCCTTGCCGCCGAGGCGGCCCTGGCGGCGGCGAGGCCGGCGGTGGCGGGTCGCCCCCTCCGCTACGTCTACTTCGGCGGCGGCACGCCCTCGTTCCTCTCGGTCAAGCAGCTGGAGCGGCTGGTGGCGGGGATCCACGGGAGCTTCGGCTGGAGCGACGCCGAGGAGGTCACCTTCGAGTGCGAGCCGGGCACGCTTTCGGAGCCGAAGGTGAAAGCGCTCCGGGCGCTCGGCATGACCAGGATCTCGCTGGGCGTCGAGAACTTCGACGATGCGATCCTGGAGACCAACGGCCGGGCCCATCTCTCGGCCGAGATCCTCCGGGCTTGGGACTGGATCAAGGCGGCCGAGTTCCCCAACACCAACGTCGACCTGATCGCGGGCATGGTGGGGGAGACCTTCGAATCCTGGCAGGCCACGGTCGAGAAGACGCTCGCGCTCGAGGCCGACAGTGTCACGATCTACCAGCTGGAGCTGCCCTACAACACGGTCTTCGTCCGCGACGCCAAGGACGGCGGCGGCAGCGTGCCGGTGGCCGACTGGCCCACCAAGCGGCGGTGGGTCGATTGGGCCTTCGACCGGTTCTTGGAGCGGGGCTATTCCATCTCGAGCGGCTACACGCTCGTCCGCGATCCGG
>JBIIYH010000275.1:0-3862 GCA_044346905.1 Pirellulales bacterium | reverse complement strand
GGCCAGCCGTGGGTCACCGTCGTCAATCCTGCGACGGGTGCGATCGTCAACCGGTTCCTGGCCTATGAACCCTGGTTCAAGGGGGGCGTGCGGGTGGCGCTCGGTGACGTGACCGGCGACGGCATCGCCGAGATCCTCGCCGGGTCCGGCCCGGGCCGGATTGGTGAGATCCGGGTCTTCCGGCAGGACGGCACGGAACTCGTGGCCTATCGCACGCTGCCGTTCGGCGCCCGCTACCGCGGCGGCGTCGAGGTGGCGGCCGGCGACATCAACGGCGACGGCGTGGATGACATGGTCGCCGGAGCCTCGCGTGGCCCTGGCTTGGTGACCGTGTTCTTCGTGAACCCGTCGGCTGCCGACCCGGTGGCGAACGTGCCGGATCGTCGCGTGCGTGCCATGCCGGCCGGCTTCATCGGCGGGGTGACGGTCGCCACGGCCGACGTGGGCACTTTCGTCGGTGGCGCGGCCATCGCCCCCGCCACGCCCGACGGCCGCTTCGAAGTCGTGGTCGGCAGCGGCGCCGGTGGCCCGCCGCAGGTCCTGATCTACGACATGTCGGGCTCGCCCACGGTCATCCGGCGAATCGCCCCCTTCTCGCCCCGGTTCCGTGGGGGCGTGTCGGTCTCGGCCGGCCGCTATGACGGCGACTCCATCCCCGACATCATCGTGGCCGCAGGCCGTCGCGGTGGCTCGCAGATCGAGGTGCACTCGGGCCGTGCCTCGGGCGGCGTGCTCGTGCGGCAGGCGGCCTTCGCGGCCCTGGCCACCGCCAGCCTGCCGACCTACGCCACCGGCCTCGATACCGACGGTGACGGCCGGATCGACTCCCTCGCGGCCAGCCAAGGGGCCGGGCCCGGGGTCGGCATCCGGCGGGTTGGGGCGACTTTAGCGGCCGCCGCCCTGTCGCCGCTCGGTGGCCCGCTGCGGATCGCCGCCACGCGGGCCGTCGTTCGCTGACGGGCAAAAGCGGCGGCCAGGGTCAACAGTGACACGCCGTTGGCCGGATGCCGCCATGGGGCTGACCGTTTCTCGGCCGTCTCCGCCGCTGCGGGAATCGGCCTACAATCTTCCGGGCATGAACGTCTCGCTCTTCATCCCCTGCTTCGTGGACCAGATGACCCCACGGGTCGGCCTGGCGGTGGCGACCGTGCTCGAGCGGCTCGGGCACTCGGTCGAGTTTCGCTCCGCCCAGACCTGCTGCGGCCAGCCGAGCTTCAACGCCGGCTACTGGGACGAAGCCAAGGCGGTGGCGATCCGGGCGCTCGAGGTCTTCGCCGGGACCGAGGCAGTGGTGGGCCCGAGCGGCTCGTGCGTGGCGATGATGCGGGTCTTCTATCCCCAGCTGCTCGCCGACACGCCGCATGAGCCGGCGGCCCTCGATCTCGCCGCCCGCACGTTCGAGTTCGGCGAGTTCCTGGTCAAGAAGCTCGGGGTCACCGACGTGGGGGCCCGCTTTCCCCACCGCGTCACCTATCACGACGGCTGCCACGGGCTGCGCGAACTCAGGCTCAAGGACGAGCCGCGACAGCTGCTGGCGGCCGTCCGCGACCTCGAACTCGTGGAGTGCGACGAGCCGGAGAGCTGCTGTGGCTTTGGCGGCCTGTTCAGTGTCAAGTTTCCGATGGTCTCGACGGCGATGGCCGAGGTGAAGGGGGGCAGCCTGGCCCGCACCGGGTGCGACTACATCGTGTCAAGCGACCCCTCCTGCCAGCTCCAGCTCGACGGCTGGCTGACCAAGAACCTCCCCGCGAGCGGCCGGCGGCCGCGAACCGTCCATCTGGCCGAGATCCTGGCGGGAACGGTCGAGGTTTCGGCGGGAGTGGCCTCATGATCGCCCCCAACCCTGCCCATCCGCCCGCGCCCGGCAGCCACGAGCCCGCCACGGCCAAGAAGCAGTTTCTCCACGACGCCGCCGAGCACGTCCGCGACTCCGGCCACCGGGCCTTCGTCCGCAAGGCGCTCGGCGGCTATTACACGAGCCGCGACACCCAGAAGGCCCGCTACCGCGACTGGGAGCAGGCCCGCGACGCGGCCAGCCTGGCCAAGTGGTCCGCCGTCAACCGGCTCGATGAGCTCCTGCCCCGGTTCGTCGCCAACTTCGAGGCCAATGGCGGGCAGGTGCACTGGGCCCGCGACGCCGCCGAGGCCCGCGGGATTATCCTGGGCCTGCTCGAGCGGGCCAATGCCAAGGCGGTCATCAAGAGCAAGTGCATGACCAGCGAGGAGATCCACCTCAACGCCGCCCTCGAGGCCGCCGGCTACGGCGTGGTGGAGAGCGATCTCGGCGAGTTCATCCAGCAGTTGCGCGGCGAGCCCCCCTACCACTTCGTCTTCCCCTGCATGCACGTCCGCCGTGACGAGATCAGCGACCTGTTCGGGAAGCATCTCGGCACGCCACCGACCGACAGCCCCGAGGAGCTGACGATGATCGCCCGCCGGCACATGCGGCGGCTGTACGTCGAGGCCGACGTGGGGATCACGGGCGCGAACTTCCTGGTGGCCGAGACGGGCCAGATCTCGATCACGGAGAACGAGGGCAACGCCCGGCTCACGGTGGCCCTGCCGCGGATCCACATCGCGATCTCGGGGATTGAAAAGGTGGTGGAGCGGCTCGACGACCTCGCCGTGCTGCTGCCGATGCTCGCCACGGCCGGGGCCGGCCAACCGATGACCTGCTACAACACGCTCTACTCAGGTCCCAGGCGAGACGGCGAACCCGACGGCCCCGAGGAGATGCACCTCGTGCTCCTCGACAACTCCCGTACGGCGCTCCTGGCCGACGCCGAGCAGCGGGACGCCCTGCACTGCATCCGCTGCGGCGCCTGCCTGAACGTCTGCCCGATCTTCAAGAACGTGGGGGGCTTCACCTACGGCACGACCTACCAGGGGCCGATCGGCAGCGTGATCACGCCCCACCTCCGGGGCCTGGCCGACTGGAACCATCTCTCGGGGGCGAGTTCCCTGTGCGGCGCCTGCACCGACGCCTGTCCGGTGCGGATCGACATCCACCACCACCTGCTGCACAACCGCCGCAACGCCGCCCGCACCTCGCCTTCCTGGCTCGAAAAGCTCGGCCACCGGGCGTTCGTGTTCGTGGCGCGTCGGCCCTGGCTGTTTGCCGCCGGCGGCTGGGCATTTCGCAAGTCGCTGCCGTTGGCCAAGGCGGTCAAGCCCCCGCTGCTCTCCGCTTGGCTGGCCACCCGCGACCTGCCGCCGGCGCCGCGGGAGAGTTTTCGGGCTGCCTGGCAGCGGAGGCAGCGATGAGCGACCGCACGCCGGCCGACAACACCGCGGCCCGCGAGGCGATCCTGGCCCGGGTCCGCGAAGCGCTCTCGGTGCCCGCGGCCATGCCGCATCTGGCGGGGCATGCCGCCGCGACTGCCACCGGCCCGGGCGGTCGGCCGGGCCTCACGATCCTGCCGGCCGAGGCGGGCCGCCCCTGGCTGCCCGACGGCGGCGACTCGCCCGAGGAGAGCCTGCGGATCCTGGCCGAGAATCTGGCGAAGCTCCGGGCCGTCTTGTTCCGGGTGCCGGATCTGGGAGCGGCGGCCGACTGCCTCTTCGCCCAAGCCCGCGAGCGAGACTGGCAGCGGGTGGCCTGGCACGATCATCCGCTGGTTCGCGACGTGCTCTCCGGAATCCACTGCAGCACGCATCAAGTGGACGTCTCGGGCACAGCGTTCGACAAGGACGCCCTCGAAGCCTGCGACGCCGGGATCACCGCCTGCGAGTGCCTCGTGGCCCAGACTGGATCGATCCTGGTGGCGAGCGACTCCGGCGGCGGCCGGGCCCTCTCGATCCTGCCCCACTGCCACGTCGTGATCGCCACGGTGGACCAGGTGGTGCCCGTGCTCGCCGACGC
>JBIIYH010000030.1:0-17465 GCA_044346905.1 Pirellulales bacterium | reverse complement strand
TCGTGGCCCAGACTGGATCGATCCTGGTGGCGAGCGACTCCGGCGGCGGCCGGGCCCTCTCGATCCTGCCCCACTGCCACGTCGTGATCGCCACGGTGGACCAGGTGGTGCCCGTGCTCGCCGACGCACTGGCGGTCGTCCGCGAGCGGCATGCGGGCGGGCTGCCGAGCATGCTCTCCTTCATCACCGGCCCGAGCCGCACCGGCGACATCGAGCGGATCCTCGTGCTCGGGGCCCACGGGCCCAAGGAACTGATCGTGATCCTCGTGGGGTAGCCGTCATGCGCTGGTTCTGGGTCGATCGGTTCGAGGAGTTCGTGCGCTGCCGGCGGGCGGTCGCCATCAAGGCGGTGACGCTCGCCGAGGAGCACCTCCACGACCACTTTCCCGGGGCCGCGATCGTCCCCAACAGCCTGGTGCTCGAGGGGCTGGCCCAGACGGCCGGCATCCTGGTGGTCGATGCGATCGACTATCGCCGGCGGGTGGTGCTGGCGAAGGTGGGCAAAAGCGAGTTCCAGTTCGACGCCGTGCCCGGCGACGTGCTTCGGTTCGAAGTCGAGATCGTGGAACTTTCGGAGGAGGGCTCGGTGGTCGCCGCGAAAAGCAGCGTGGCCGGCCGGCCCCACGGCGAGGCAGAGCTCTTCTTCGGCCACATTCCGCCGGGCGAGTCGGTGCCCAAGCTCTTCTCCAACGAGCAGTTCAACCGCTGGCTCGACAACCTCGGGATCTACAAGGTGGCCCGCGAGATCGACGGCACGCCCGTGGCTCCCGGCCGGGTCCAGGTCGAGGAGTGAGCCGTCCGTCATGACAAACCCGATCTGCCCTATCTGCGCTGGATCGACCCACGAGGGCTGATTCAAACTCGTCATGACAAACCCGATCTGCCCTATCTGCGCTGGATCGACCCACGAGATCCGCGCCAAACTGGTGTGCCGGCAGTGCGGGATGATCCTCGAGACCTGCTGCGAAGGGGGCCCGATGGGCGGCTGCGACCGTGAGCCGCGCGGCGCCGACCCCGAGGCCGCGCCACCAGTGCGACCGGAATCTTCGGACGATTTTTCCCGCGGCTGAGTTTCCGGGTCGGGAAAGCACGATCTGGTGAGGGGAGTTTGCCGGCAGCGCAAGCCCTTCCGGTCACGGTGAGTCTGCTCCTTGCGGACGCCCCCTGACTGCGAGCGGAATGCCGGCGGTGCTCCTGCTGCGTTCCTGGCCCGGCGGACAAGTGGCTGAGGCCGATCCCGCCCCCGGACCCCGGCATCTGGTTTCGCGAAACGGTCGATGCATTCCCTTTCCCCTCTGGAGGTTTCCGTGAAGAAGCGTTTCTCGTTCAAGTTCCTGCCGTGGGTCGCGGCTGCCGGCGTGTGCGTCGGCGGCACGATCGTTCGCGGCGAGGATGCGGCCGCTCCGGCTGCTGATTCCGTGCTCGCCGGCGAGGTGGCTGACGCCCCGGCCGTCGAGGTGGCCGGTGAGGCCGCCGCCGATCCGTGCATGCGGACGGTGAAGGTTTGGAAGATGGTGCCCGAGATCCGCGAGGTCGAGGCGACCGAGTGGACGACCGAAGTCCGCGAGCGGACCTTCACGGTCAAGAACCGGGTGCCGCGGATCGAGGAGAAGACCAGCAACTACACCGTGATGGTGCCGGAGCAGCGTTCGAAGACGGTCGAGTACACCGTCAACGTCAACGTGCCCGAGACCAAGACGGTTGAGTACAGCGTCAAGGTCCCCTACACCGAGCAGCTCGAGCAGAGCTACACGGTGATGGTGCCCGTCAAGGAAGAGAAGACGGCCACCTACAAGGTGATGGTGCCCTATACCGAGCAGCGGACGGCCACCTACAAGGTGAACGTGCCCTACACCGAAGAGGTCCAGCAGACCTACACGGTGAAGGTCCCCTACACCGAGGAAATGACCGGTTACCGGACCGTGGCGAAGCGGGTTGCCGTCAAGGGCACCAAGACCGTCACCTGCCGGGGCGGCCACTGGGTGACCGAGGCCAAGGAGATCTCGGCCAATGGCAAGTATGACGCCGAGGGCAACCCGTGCTGCCCGAAGGTGGTCTGCTGCCGCAAGTGGGTTCCCACCTGCGAGACCAAGGAGATCGAGACCACCACGTGGAAGACGGAGTGCGAGCAGGTTCCCTTCACCTACTGCGTGAAGAAGTTCCGTTGCGAGGAGCGGACCCGTACGGTGTGCGTGCGGAAGAGCCGTTGCGAGGAGCGGACCCGGACCTACTGCGTCAAGCTCCATCGCTGCGAGGAGCGGACCCGGAACTACTGTGTCACGAAGATGGTGCCCGAGTGCCGGACCAAGACGGTCTGTGTCAACAAGGTCCGCTGTGAGACTCGCACCCGCGAGATCACGGTCAACAAGTGCGTGCCCGAGACCCGCACCCGTGAGGTCTGCTACACGGTGATGGTCCCGGTCCAGAAGACGAAGACCTACTCCGTCTGCGCCTGCGACATCGTCGAGGAGCAGAAGACGGAGTCGTACACGGTTCGCGTGCCGAAGACGGTCACGAAGAAGGTGTGCGTCCAGGTCAAGAAGTGCGTCGAGGAAGAGGTTCCGGCCGGTGACGCCGGTGCCTGCGGCAACGGCAACGGCCGTGGCCACGGCAAGAAGGGCCTCTGCCGCAAGGGCTGCTGAGCCGTCTTCGCCTCCGGGCGAAAACCGACCCCTGTGTTGTGAATGCGGCGGGCCGGGTGGGCAACCACCCGGCCCGCTTGCTTTTTCCCGGCCCGAGCTCGGTGTGGTACGCTCCCGCCCACGCGGCCCGGCTGGGAAGCGGGCAGACGAACATCCAGGAACCATCGGCCAGCCTCATGAAAGACCCAACCGTCCGCGGCGTCGTCCACCTGATCGAGGAGACCAAGAGCTTCGGCCAGAAGGGCTTTCGCAAGCGGCTGGTGGTGCTCGAGCAGTCCAAGGGCACGTTCACCAACTTCGTGCCCGTCGAGTTCGTGAAGGACGGCTGCGACGCCGTGGACGAGCTCGGCGTGGGGGACGAGATCGAAGTGACCTACCGCCTGAGCGGCCGCCGCTGGCAGCGGGACGAAGCGAGCGAGGTCAAGTTTTTCCTGAGCGCCGAAGGGCTCTCCTTCCGCCGGCTCGCGGAGAGCGGGCGGGACGACGCCGGCCCGAGCGACACGCTCGACCCCAACGACGCCTTCGCCGAGGCCGGCGACGACGACGTGCCGTTCTGAAGTCTTTTTGAAGGTGCCCCGGTCGCTCCGCCGTTCCCAGAGTCAACCGCCATGGCCTGCTGGCTGATCAAGAGCGAGCCCGAGACCTTTTCGATCCAGGACTTGGCCCGGGCGCCGAAAAAGACGACCTCCTGGGAGGGCGTGCGGAACTATCAGGCCCGCAACTTCCTCCGGTCGATGAAGCGAGGGGATCTCGCGATCTATTACCACTCCAATGCCGAGCCGCCAGCGGCCGTCGGCATCGCAAGGATTGTCCGCGAGGCCTATCCCGATCCCACCGCCTGGGATCCCGAGAGCGCGTACCACGACCCCAAGGCCTCGCCCGCCAATCCCCTCTGGTCGATGGTGGACGTGCAGTTGGTCGAGATCTTTCCCCGCGCGATCCCCCTCGAGGAGCTCCGGGGCGTGAAGCCGCTCGCCGGGATGGAGCTCTTGCGTCGCGGCAGCCGGCTCTCGGTCACGCCGGTCACGGCAGCCGAGTTCCGCACGATCGAGAAACTCGGCCAGGCCAAGCCGGCAGCCCCGGCCGCCAAGTCCGCCCCGGCGAAGCCGGCAAAAAAGCGGGCCCGCTGACGGCATAATGGGCCCATGCCCTGCCGGATCGAACCAGCCACCCCACGGCCTCCCGCCGCCGCCCCGCTCCCCGAGCCGCTCGGCTGGATCGACGGCGACCTGGCCGACCTCGCCGCCGGCGATCTGATCCGCCCGCGCCGCGTCCGCTCCGGCCGGCAGGGTGCGAGGGTCGTCCTCGACGGCCGGGAGCTCGTGAACTTTGGCTCCAACGACTACCTGGGCTACGCGGGCGACGTGCGGCTCACGAAGGCCGCCTCCAAGGCCGCCTGCGCCGAGGGTTTTGGGGCCGGGGCGAGTCCGCTCGTCAGCGGCCACTCCCAGGCCCACGACAATCTCGAGCGGGCGATCGCCGGGCTTCTGGGCGTGGAAGCGGCGCTCGTGTTCCCGAGCGGCTTCGCGGCCAACTCGGCCACGATCGCCGCCGTGGCCAGCCCGAGCGACGCGATCTATTCCGACGAGCGAAACCACGCCAGCCTGATCGACGGCTGCCGGCTCGCGCGGGCGAGCGTGCACGTCTACCCGCATCGCGACCTGGCGGCGCTCGAGCAGCTGCTGGCGACCACCACCGCCCGCCGCAAACTCATCGTCACCGACACGCTCTTCTCGATGGACGGCACGATCGCGCCCCTGGCCGACCTCTGCGACCTCGCCCGACGGCAGGCCGCGATTCTCTTGGCGGACGAGGCCCACGCGACGGGTGTGTTCGGTGAGCGGGGCAGCGGTCTGGTCGAGGAAGCCGGCTGCGACGACGGAGTCCACATCCGCGTGGGCACGCTCTCCAAGGCCCTGGGCGCTGCCGGCGGCTTCGTGGCCGGCCACGGCCGGCTCGTCGAATGGCTCCGCCACAAGGCCCGGGCCTGGATTTTTTCGACGGCCCATCCGCCGGCCGTGGCCGGGGCGGCCCTGCGGGCGATCGAACTCGTTGGGCAGGAGCCCGAGCGGCGGCGGGAACTCTCGGAGCGGGCCGCGGCCTTCCGCGGGCTGCTCGTCTCCCGGGGCGTCGAGATCGGCGGGGCGGAAGCCCAGATCGTGCCGGTGATCGCTGGCGAGGCGGCGGCGGCCGTAGCCCTTGCCGAGCGGCTGGCCGGGGTGGGCTTTTTCGTGCCGGCGATCCGGCCGCCGAGCGTGCCGCCAGGCAAAAGCCTGGTGCGGGCGAGTCTTTCGTGGCTGCACTCCGAATCCGACCTCGCGAGGCTCGCCGATGCGCTCGCAGGCTAACGATTCTTGGTGCGTGATCGGTGCCGGGCCCTCGGGCCTGGCGGCCCTGCGGCACCTGCTGGCCGCGGGCTTGGAGACCGAGTGCCTCGAGCGGGAGGGCGCCCTCGGCGGCAACTGGCGGTTTGGCTCGGGCACCAGCCGGGTCTTCGCCTCGACGCGGCTGATCAGTTCGAAGCGGCTGACCGAGTTCGCCGACTTCCCGATGCCCAGGCATTTTCCGGCCTATCCCGACCACCGGCAGTGCCTCGAGTACTTCGAGGCCTATGCCCGGCACTTCGCCCTCACGCCCCACATCCGCACCGGCGTCTCGGTCGAGCGAATCGAACCGGCCGGCCCGCCGGGCACGGGCTGGGTCGTGCACGCCGGCGGCGAGCCGCGTCGCTACGCCGGCGTCGTGATCGCCAGCGGCCATAACCACGTGCCCCGCTGGCCCGAGATCCCCGGCAGCTTCGCGGGCCACCTCGTGCACTCGGCCGACTACAAGAGCCCGACCGGGCCGGTCGCGATCGCCGGCCAGCGGGTGCTCGTGATCGGCGCGGGCAACTCCGGCTGTGACATCGCCGTCGAGTGCTCGAAGCACGCCGCGGTCACGGTCCACTCGACCCGCCGCGGCTACTTTGTCGTGCCCCGGTTCGTCTTCGGCCGCCCGGCCGATCTCCGGGGCGAGCGGCTGCTGAAAATGAAGGCCCCCCTGTGGCTGCGGCGGCTGGTCGCCCTGCGAGGCATCGCCCGCACGATCGGCCTGCCCTGGAAGCACGGCCTGCCGCGGCCCGACCACCGGCTGTTCGAGACCCATCCGATCATCAACTCGGAGTTGCTCGGGCGGATCGACGCCGGGGCGATCCGGCCGGCCGGCGACGTGGCGGCCTTCGAGGACAAAAGCGTCGTGTTCCGTGATGGCAGTCGCAACGAGTTCGACGTCGTGATCTGTGCCACCGGCTACCAGACCACGCTTCCCTTCATCGACTGCCGGCTGCTGGGCGCCGACTCGGCCGCCGGAATGCCCCGGCTGTTCATGAACCTCTTGCATCCCGCCCGCGACGACATCGCGGTGGTGGGCCTGATCCAGCCCGACAGCGGCCAGTGGGGAATCACCGACGTGCAGGCCCGGCTCGTGGCGGGCATGGCGGCAGCCGCCCGCGAGTCCCCGCAAGCCGCCGCCTGGCTCTACGCCCGCCGCCAACGGCCGGCCCGACCAAGCCCGATCCGCTATCTCGCCTCGCCGCGGCACGCCCTCGAGGTCGAGCACTTTTCCTATCGCCGCGAGCTCGAACGGCTCGCGGCCGCCGTCGAACGGCGGCTCCGCCGTACGACCGGCCTCACCGCGGAAGCGTGAGTGGGGCCGGCTGGCCAGCCGGTGGCGGCGGGGCGGGCGGCCGGCCGAAGAGCGCCTCGAGTCCCCGGCCGATCCCGTCGTCGATCACCGCCCGGGCGGTGTTTTCGAGCACCCGCTTGAGCAGGATGTCGATGGCGGCCGCGTCGAACTGCGGCCGGGCCAGCGTGCCCTTGAGCGGAATCGCGATCGGCGTCCGCGCGAGCATGGCCACCACCGGCGTCTGTCCGACCAGATCGCCGCGGAAGGCCACCTCCACGAGCATCGCCAGCGACCCGTCGGCCGCCACGCTCCCCTTCGAGGTCACGACCAGTGCGCCCGAGTCCATCACGAGTCCGTCGTGCCAGATCCGCCGCTCGGCCAACCGGACGCGGACCGGCTCCGGCCGCACCCGCAACAGCACCGGCTTGTCGGAGACGGCGAACCGCGGATCGACGGCGGCCTGAAGTTTCCCGAGCAGGTTCACCAAGGGCTGCATCGGCCCGCTGGGCGTCACCTCGAACTGCTCGAAGACCACCTGGGCCGCCGCCTGGCCGGCGAGCGGGTCGGCCAGCGGCAGCCGCGCCCCGGCCGTGTCGATGCTGACCAAGCCCGTGGTCTCGGTGGACCGGGCCAACAGCGGTGAGATCCAGCTGGCCAGGCGATTGCCGAGGTCACCGGAGAGTTGCACCCGCTCGACGATCCGGCCAGGCGGCACGACCAGCTCGCCCGGGGCCGGCGCGAAGGCGATCCAGGGCGCGCCCCGGAGTCGTCCGCCCCCGGCCGCGAGGTCGAAGGGCCCGAACGCCAACTGGCCCTCGACGAGTCGGACGGCAAGCTCGCCGGCGGCGAGCGAAAACCCCTCGATCTCAGCCGCCGACCAGGCGGCCGAGGTGTCGAGCGACAAGGTCTTGAGTTGCTCCTCGAGCCGGCGGTTCACGACCGGCGACTTCACCGGCAGCGTGACGGTGGTCCGGCTCGCGTCCGACCCGTCGCCACCCCCGCGGGTTGCCGCCAGCCAGGCCTCCGGGAGCGGCAGGCTGCCTGGAGTCGGGGTCTGGCCAGCCGCGACGAGTGATTCGGGGCTCGCTTCGGTGGCTGGCTCCCGCAACACCGCCCGCACCGTGAACGGCCGGTTGACCGCCCCGGCCAGCCGGATCCGGCCGCCGGTCCAGGGCGTGGCCAGCCGCGACACCTGGGCCCAGTCGTAGGCGATCGACCCGCTGAGTTCCGCCCGCCGCCGCGACGACCACTCCTCGATCCCGCCCCGGCCGGCGAGGGCCACGGTGGACGACTCGAGACTGGCCCGATCGATCACCAGCCGGTCGCCGACGGAGAGTCCGCCGGTGGCGGTGCGGGCATAGGGGCGGGTCACTTCGACCGCGATCTGCACCTGCGGCTCGACCCAGACCCGGCTCGGCTCGGCCTGTCCTGCCCGGCGGCGGGCGATCACCAGCTCGCTGCCGGTGGCCTCGGCGAGCAGATTCAGGCCGAGTTGCGTCTCGGCCACGTCGAGCGTCCCCCAGGCGCGGCCGGAGAGCGGCCAGCCCTCCGCGATCTCGTGCGGCACGATCCAGTCGGCCAGCCGCGCGAGGTCGGCCTGCCACTGCACGCGGCCACGAACGCTCGTGAGCAGCGAGTCGAGGAGCCCCGCCGTCGTGCCGCCGGGCAGCCAGGTCGCCCCGCCACTGCGCAGCGAGAGCGAGCTCGACAGCAGCTCGGCCGAGGAGATCTCGATCGCCCCGGTCGCTGGCCGGACGAGCCCGGCGGCGGTGGCCACGATCCTGGGCTCGGCGACCCGCCGGTCGGCCAGCGCGAGCGCGAACCGTTCGATCTCGCCCGTCGCCTTCGTGATCCGCCAGGCATCGCCCCCCGCATCGGGCGCCGGCGTCACTGCGGCGGTCGCCTGCACGGTGCCGCCGAGCTCGAGGCCGGCGACTGCCACCTCGGGCACGGCCGCAGCCAGCCGGCGATACCAGCGGCCGAGGTCGCCGACGAGCCCGCAGTCGGCCGTCACTTCGCCGCCGACCGCGGCCGCCCGGATCCAGGGGGGCGCTCCGCGGATCTGGGCCGGCGCCGTCCCGCGGCGGCCCAGGCCGGTCACGATCGACGTGTCGACCAGCACGCCACCGGCGAGCGTGACCTCGAGGGAATCGCCCGCGGAAGCCAGCACGCCCCGGGCCCGCTCGATGGCGGCAAGCTGACCTGAGAACGAGCCGACCAGTTCCGCATCGAGCGCGAGCGACTCGTCCCGCCACGCAGGCCGGCCCGGCGGCGCGAGCTCGAAGTCCGTGATGGCAGCCGCCAGCTTGACCGCGGTCACGCCCCCGCCGGCCCGCTCGGCCTCGAGCCGGCCTCGGGCCTTGCCGGCCATGGTCAGCCCTCCGAAGTCGAGCACCTCGGCCAGTTCGCCGACGATTCCCCCGAGGTCGATCGTCCATTGCATCCGCAGGGCGGCGGGCGTGCCGGTGGCCGAGAGCTCGGCCGCCTGGGAGGCGAGGCGGGCCTCCTCGATCCGCAGACCTGCCCCCCGGCCCGGGCCGCGTCGGCCGCGAAGCCACGCGGTCAACGGCTCGCTCCAGCGGAACAGCCGCTCACCGTCGGCGCCGGCGGCCGCCCGCACCGCGGCCAGGTTGCGGGCATCGAGCCGCACTTCGAGCACCCGTTCGGCCCCGTCGGCGCGGGTGACCGCCGAGAGCTGCAGGCTACCGCCGGTCAGCTTGACGTTGTCCCGCACGGTCAGCCCTCCGGGAAGCGACCGGGCCGCAGCCGCCAGGTCGATCCGCGCGGCGGCCGCACAGTCGGTGAGCACCGCCGCCTCGAGCCAGGCCCAGGGATCGTCGCCCGGCAGTGGCAGCCGGCCCGACAACTCGGCCTCGGCCACCGGCGACACGGCCCTCAGCTCCCGGATCGCGATCCCGCGGTCGTCGACCACGACGTCGAGCGGCAGCTCGACCCGCTCGAGCGCGAACTCCTCGCCGAGCGTGGCGGCATCGCAGATCGCGAGCTTTTCAATCACCGCCCGTCCTTGCACCTGCGTGGCGGCGTCGGCGACCGTCACATCGAGCCGGACCTCGGCCAGACCGTCGGCGACCCGCGGCAGCCCAAACCGAGTCGCTGCCACGCTCGAGATCCCGAGGGGCAGCCGATGGGTCGTGACCGCGAGCACGCGGCTCCCGCCGGCCGCCGGCAGGGGCGCCGACACCGACCAGCCGCCGTCGCGGGCCAGGGCGGCGGCCGCAGCGGCGGGGATGGTCGTGCGATCGAGCCGGGGTGGAGGCTCGGCATCCCGCGGAACCACCGCATCCGGCGGGGGTCCGGCCGCTTGCGGCTCGAGGGGCGACCCGGCGGATCGTCCCTCATCCGGCCGGCCGGCATGCCGCACCCGTCCGGCCGCCGTCCAGCCGGCGAGTGACCCGTTTGCCGCGACCTCGCCGGCCGCGAACAGATCGGTGATCCGCCAGGCATCGGACCGGGTCGTGTCGGCAAACTCGATCGTGCCGCCGACGAGCTCGAGTTCGCAGGCCACGCCAGAGCCGCCTGCAGTCGTCGCCAGCCAGGGGGCGAGGATGTCCTCGAGCGAACTGCCCCCGGGCCGGACGGCGACGACCGCCTCCGCGCCGGAGAGCCGCACGGTGCCCAGGTTCCGCGGATCGAGGGCCAGCCCCAAGAGCCCCTTTTCGATCACCAGCGACGGCACGATCACCGCCGGCCGGCCGGCCGCATCGGCCATCACGACGTCGCGATATTCGATGCCGCCGAGCCACCGCCAGTGGGCGGCGCGGCTGGTGACCCGGCCGTCGATGCCGGCCAGCGCCGCCTCCAGCGGCCGGTCACGCAGGCTCGTGTGCACCAACACCGTCGGCGCGAGCCAGACGAGGGCGGCGAGCACCGCCAGCACCGCCAGCGCGAACACCCCCAGCCGCCGCCGCGGCCGCACCGTCTGCTCGCGGGTTCGTCGCCTCGCCATGAGGGGGGAGTATAGGTGGGGCCGGGCGATCCTAAGAAGGCGAGTCTGGCAGCGGAGGCGGCTCTGGCAGCGAATCCGAGCGTGTCCATGTCGCTTGCAGCCGCGCGAGGTCGGCGGGCGTGTCTACATCGGCGAACGAGGCCAGGCTCGGTTCGATGGCGCTGAGCTCGGCCTCGGAGACCTGGTGCACGGCGGCCGGATCCGAGGCGGCGATGGCTGCCAGCACCACCCGCGGACTCGCGAGGCCGGCCGCGACCGCGTCGCTCAGGCGTGCATGCAGGCTCATATCCATGGCCGACAGGAGCACCTGGGGGTGGCCGGCGACGTACGGCACGGCCCAGGAGACGCCCGGCTGCCGGGCCCGCGCGATCAGGAGCCGGACGACGGCCGGATGCACCGCGGGCAGGTCGCAGGAGGCGATCACCGCAATGAGGGCGGCCTGATGCACCGCCCGCGCATGCCTGAGCCCGTCGTCAATCGCCGCCAGCGGACCGGCGCCGGGCCGCGTGTCGCGGATCACCTCCACGCCGGCGGCCAGCGGTGGCAACGGCTGCCCCGCGGCCGCCACCACGATCACCCGGGCGGTCTCGGCCGCGAGCGTCCGGCAGACCCTGCCGAGCAGGCTCTCGCCGTCGAGCTCCAGGGCCGCCTTGCCCCCGGGTGGCGTGGCCCCGGCGAGCCGCCGTGACCGACCGCCGGCCGGCACGATCGCGATCACGTCGGCGGGCATGTCCACTCCTGGGCGGATAGCGGGGTCGGGTTCCGCGGCCCGGCTGTTGTAGCCGATGGGCCGGCGGCACTTGCCTCGGCGCCCTTCCGGCGCGAAGAGTGTCTGCGGACGTGCCGCAACCCGGCGGCAAAACCCCTGCAGCGGATGCACCTCCCGGAGCCTCCGCCCGTGCCTGCCGCCCTTGCCACCGCGATCGAGTTCGAGCCGCTCTCCCCGGAGAGCCTGCGGCCGCTGCTCGGGGCCCACGAGCCCCCCTGCCTCTCGCTCTACCTTCCCACCCATCGCAACCTCCCCGGCAACACGGCCGATCGGCCGGCCTACCGTCACCTGCTCGAGGCCTTCGAGCTCGCGCTCGGCCTCTCACACGCCCGCGCCACGATCGAACGGCTCCTGCATCCCTTCCGGGTGCTCGAGGCCGACCGCCGCTTCTGGGAACACACCCGCGACGGACTGGCCGTGTTCGCCGCCGCCGGGGCGGCCCGCGGCTTCCTTCTCCAGCGGCCCGTCGAGCCGCTGGCGATCGTGACGCCGCGGTTCCACGTCCTGCCGCTCGTGCGGCTCGTCGCGTCACTCGAGCGGTTCACGATCCTCACCCTCACCAGCCGCGAGGCGGCCGCCTATGAGGCCACGGCCTGGCCCGACGTGGCCGCGAGCCGGGCGGCCCGTAACGTGACCGTCGGCCCGCTCGACTCGCTACCCTTGCGTGAGGGGGATCCGGCCGAAGCTGCGGCGCCGCTCACTCGCGAGCTCGTGATCGACGAGGAGATCCACGAGCCGCACCGGGTGCACGTCGGCACCGGCCCGCGCGGGCGGGCCGCCGTCCGCGTGATCCACGGCGGGGCGGGAGCCAAGCAGGACGATATCGACGACGACACCGAGAGCTTCCTGCGGCAGGTCGACGCCGTGGTCGAGGCGAGAGTGTCGCGGCCCACCGGACTGCCGCTGGTGCTCGTGGCCGCGGCCCCCTTGGCCGCGACCTTTCGCGGGCTGTCGAGCAATCCGCTCTTGCTCGAGGAGCACGTGCCGCTCGATCCGCATCTGATGGCGGCCGAGGAGCTCGCCGCGGTCGTCGCGCCGGTGTTCGCCGCCGCCCATGCCCGGCGGATCGCCGGGGAGCTGGCCGCCTATCAGCGGGCCCGCGACCACGGGCTCGTGGCCGCGGATCTCACCACGATCGGCACCGCCGCCGTGGCCGGCCGGATCGCCACGCTCCTGGTCGAGAGCGACCGCTTCGTGCCGGGCACGTTGGATGCCGCCACCGGCCGGATCGAGTTCCGCGGCGAGCCGCCGGGCGACCTGTCGCGGTCGGGAGACCGCCCCGCCGCGACCACCCAGGACGTGCTCGGGCTCCTGGCCGAGGCCGTGCTCCTGCACGGCGGCACGATCGTGTCGCTGGCGGCCACGGCGATGCCGGTGCCGAGCCCGGCCGCGGCGATACTTCGGTACTGAAGCCGGCCGGCCGCGGAGGTCATGGAGCGACCGGGCTCCAAAGCGTTCGCGCAGCCTGCTTTTGCCCGCCCGCCGCGGCCCGGGCACAATCGGGGCTTTTCCCGCCCCGGTGCCGCCGATGCCCGTTCTCCCGCCAGACCCGCTCTTCGCTACTGCCCCCGACCGCCGCGGCACCGGCAGCGAGAAGTGGGACCGCTGGGCCGGCCGCGACGTGATCCCCACCTGGGTGGCCGACATGGACTTTTCTGCGCCCGAGCTGGTGCTCGACGCGATCCGCGCCCGGGTCGATCACGGCGTGTTCGGCTACACCGACATGCCGCCGGGCTTCGCCCCGGCGCTCGCCGAGCACCTCGAGCGGCGGCACGGCTGGAGGATCGAGCCAGAGTGGGTGACGAGCACGCCGGGCGTCGTCAACGGCCTGGCGATCACCGCGCGGCTCTTGGCGAAGCCCGGCGACGGGATCATCACCTTCACGCCGGTCTATCCGCCGTTCCTCTCGCTCCCGGGGCTCGCCGGCCGCGAGTGCGTCCGCGTGCCGCTGGCGCAAGCGGCGACCCAATGGACGATCGACTGGGACCGGCTCGAGGCGGCCGTCACCCACTCAACAAAACTCTTCTGGCTCTGCCATCCCCACAACCCCACCGGCACGGTGTTTCGCGAGCCGGAGCTTGTGCGGATCGCCGAGTTCGCCGCCCGGCACTCCCTCACCGTGATCAGCGACGAGATCTGGGCGGACCTGCTCCTGGACGAGGACCACGGCGGTCCGCGGCACGTGCCCTTCGGGAGCCTCGACCACGACAAGGCCCGCGACGCGATCACGCTCGTGGCGCCCTCCAAGACCTGGAACCTGGCGGGGCTCGGCTGCGCCGCCGCCATTTGCCGCGACCGCACGCTCTTGAAGAAGTGGCGGCCGACGGGCGGGGGGCTCGTCCCCATGATCAACCCGCTCGGCTACGCCGCAGCCGAGGCGGCCTGGCGGCATGGCGACGAGTGGCGGCGGCGGCTGATCGCGGTGCTCCGGCACCACCGCGACCTCGTGCTCGACTCTGTCGCCACAATCCCCGGGCTATCGTGTGCAACTCCCGAGGCGACCTACCTCGTCTGGATCGACTGCCGAGACTCGGGCGTCGCCGACCCGCAGGCCGCCTGCGAGGCCGCGGGCCTCGGCCCTTCCGACGGCAAGGATTTCGGGTTTCCGGGCTTCATCCGCTTGAACACCGCCTGCCCCACCGACCGGCTCCAGGAAATCCTCCGCCGACTCAAGCAGGCATTTTCAACGTAGCGCCGATCCGCCCGGAGGCGAGCGTGGGGTCGCCCCTGCCAATCGAGCGGCGTAGGAAACCGAGCGCAGCCCGGATGGCGAAGTGAGGTTTCCTCCGAGCGACCGGAGGGCAGGATGCCCGAAGGGAGCGTCCGGCGAGATGGCAGGGGCGACCCCACGCGGACCATGATGATCCGCATGGCAGCTATCGCCTGATCCAGGCCCGATCCACATACCGCCACGGATTCCCCGCCGGCGCAGCGTCCCGCACGATCTCCGGCAGCCGGCTCTCGGTCCAGCCGTCGAAGCAGATCCGGCGGGCGAACCGCAGGATCGACCAAGGGAAGCCGACGGCTGAGAAAAACGGCGGCGCGGCCGACGGCCAGGGGCCGCCGTGCTGCATCGGCGGCGTGACGGCCAGGCCCGTCGGCATCCGGTTCTCGATCACGCGGCCCGAGCGGGCCACGAGCAGGGGAACGATCTCGGCGAAGGCCGCGTCGTCGCGGCCGTCTCGCGCGGCGTAGAGGCTCGCCCCGAGAGAGCCGTGGGCACACGTGACCGCCTGGACGAGTTCGGCGAGCGACCCGCACCGCACGAGCAACGTCGCGTTGCCGAACGCCTCGACCACGAACGAATCGGGGCGGGCCACGAGCTCGCGGCCGGCCACCTCGAGGAGCGTCGGCACATGGCTCGTAGGCCCGGCCGCGGCGGCCTGCCCTGCCAGCAGCTTCGCGCCAGCCTGGACGAGCCCCTCGATCCCGCCGCACAGCCGCCGACAGCCCGGCTCACTCAAGAGCACCTGGGGCCCGCGCGCGGCGAACTTTTCCGTCACGGCCGCCGCGAACTCGGCGCCGGCCGCGTCGCCCACAAAGAACACGAGGCCCGGCTTCGTGCAGAACTGCCCGGCCGAGCCGGTCACGCTCAGCGTGAGCTCGGCGGCTATCTCGCCGCCGCGTTCGGCGAGCGCGCCCGGCAAGAGCACCACGGGATTGATGCTCCCCATCTCGACCCAGATCACCTTCCCGGCGGCACTCGCGGCTGCGAACAGCTTCTTGCCCGCCACTTCGCTGCCGGTGAACCCGGTCGCGCCCACCCGCGGGTCGGCCACGAGCTTTTCGCCGTCGGCGTTCTCAAGCCCGTGGAGCAGCTGCACCGTGGCGGCCGGCAGGCCGGTCTCGCGGGCCGCTTGAAGAGCCTCCTCGGCGGCGAGTTTCGCGACGCTCGGGTGGCCGGGGTGGGCCTTGGCGATCACGGGGTTGCCGGCGGCGATCGCCGCGGCCATGTCGCCGCCGGTCACGCAGCCGTAGGCAAGGGGGAAGTTGGCCGGGGGGAAGACCACGACCGGGCCGATGCCGAAGCAGGCGGCGCGGATGTTTTTCTCGGTGTCGAGCATCGCCATCCGCCAGGTCTGCTCGCGGGCGCTCGCCGCCGCCTGCCGCAGCTGGTCGAGGGTTCGCGGCAGTTCCACGTCGGTGAGCCTGGGCTTCACGGCCAGCCCCGTCTCGGCATGGGCCGCCGCCACGAGTTCCGCGCCGCGGGCCTCGAGCCGGGCGGCGAAGCGTTCGAGAAAGGCGGCGATCTGGTCGGCCGGGAGCCGCGCGAGTTCGGCGGCGGCGGCCACCGCCGCGTCCAAGGCCTCGTCGCAGTCGGCCCACGTGCTCACCGGCCAGACGGCCTCCCGCGCGGTCGCGGTGGCGGGGTCAAAGGCCGAAAAGCTGGACTCGGCCCGGGCGGGCCGCCACCGGCCGGCGACGAGAACCGGTTCGGGAACGGGCATGCGCGGCCTAGGCGTTCTCTTCCGCGCCGAGCTTGACCGGGTCGCGGAAGGCGATCGCGAAGCCCACCATCACCACGGCCGCCGCGATCGCGAAGGTCAGCCAGAACGGCTGCCACGGATAGGCGTCGGTGGTCGCCAGCCGGCCGGCCACCTGCGGAAACACGAGGTTGCCGACGTACATCCCGGCCCCGTAGGTCAAAAGCGCGATCAACCCCTGAGCGCTGGCCCGCAGGCTCTTCGGGGCCACGTGGTCGGTGTAGAGCTGGCCGGTCACGAAGAAGAAGTCGTAGCAGATGCCGTGGAGCACGACCGCGAGCACGAGCATCCAGGCCGACTGGCCCCCGTAGGCGAAAAGCACGTAGCGGGCCACCCAGGCGAGCATCCCGCCCAAGAGCATCGTTTTGACGCCGTAGCGAGAGAGAAACAGCGGCATCAGCAGCATGAAGCCGATCTCGCTCATCTGCCCGAAGGTCATCACCGTCTCACTGCCCAGGCCCAGCATCTCCTGGATGTTCATCGCGCTGATGTACTCGTTGGCCTTGGAGTAGTAGACGGCCAGCGGGATGCAGATCAGGAAGCTCGCGATCGCGAAGGTGGCGAAGGCGGGGCTCTTCATCAGGGCCACCGCGTCGAGGCCGAGCAGCTTGGCCACGCTGACCGGCTCCCCCTTGCCCTTGGGAGGGCTGTTGGGGAGCGTGAAGCAGTAGAGGCCGAGCACGGCCGAGGTCACGGCGGCCACGAGGAAGGGCAGATTCGTCTTGCCGGCGTCATTGCCGGCCGCGTCACCGAGCAGGAGCGACGCGATGCCCTCCGGCAGGCCGCCGGACAAGAGCCGCGGCAGCAGCGAGCCGACCGTGATCCCGGCCGCGATCCAGCCGATCGTGCCCCAGACACGCACCAGCGGAAACTGCCTCCGCGGCTCGGAGAGCTGGTCGAAGCTGACGGAGTTCACGAGCGCCAAGGTGGGCATGTAGCAGAGCCCGCTCGCCAACAAGAGCCAGTAGAAGCTCGTCGGATCGGTGGCCCGGGCCACGCCATAAAGGAGCCCGGCTCCGACCAGATGCAAGACGCCGAGCACGATCTGCCCCGGCAGGAAGCGGTCGGCGACGAGGCCCACGAACAAGGGTGCGATGATCGCCGCGATCGAGCTCGTGCCGTAGGCCTGGCCGATGATCATGTCCACGGCGGGCTTGGTGCGGCCCTCGGAAAAGACCGTCGCCAGATACTTGCCCATCGGCACCGCCCAGGCGCCCCACACGAAGAACTCGAGGAACATCATCACCCCGAGCCTGGTCAGCGGGGCGGTGGGGGCGGTCTCTGAGGCGGTCTCTGGGGCGGCCTTCATGCGGAACCTCGAGTGGGCGGAATGGGGGCGGCTGAGTGCGTCGCACCCGGGAAAGCGGCCCATGATACGACCTGCCGGGCCAACCCGACAGGCCGCGGCCAATCCCGCCGCCCTCCACCGAGCGTGGGTTGCCGCCCCGGGGAAATGCCCCAGAATGACGCCATCGCCTCTCTTCCCCGTCATGAGTTCCGCATGCGGCACGCCCCGATCGATTCCGAACTCTTCGCGGCCAATCGCCGCCGGCTGGTGGCGGTGTTGCCCCCCAAGGCCGTGGCGATCGTGCACGCGGCCGACATCCTCCCGACGTCAGGCGACGGCACGCTCAAGATCCACCCGGCGAGCGACCTCTTTTGGCTGTCGGGGATCGAGCAGGAGGAGAGCGTGCTCGTGCTCTGCCCGCAGGCCAGCGATCCGGCGGCCCGCGAGATGCTGTTCGTGCGGCAGCCGAGCGAGCAGCTCGCGACCTGGGAGGGGGAGAAGCTCACGAAGGACAAGGCGCGGGTGATCTCCGGGGTCGCCAAGGTCCGCTGGCTCCACGAGCTGCCCGGTGCCCTGCACGCGCTCATGTGCGAGAGCGAGAGCGTCTGGCTCAACTCCAACGAGCACGAGCGGGCGGCTTACGAGGTCGAGG
>JBIIYH010000110.1:0-8537 GCA_044346905.1 Pirellulales bacterium | reverse complement strand
GGCATCGCCCTCGATCTCGGGTTCTCCTCCCAGAGCCATTTCACCCGGATCTTCAGCGGGCTGACGGGGATGACGCCTGCCAGGTATCAGAAGCAGGTCCGGCGGACCGTGGGGTGAGGCGGGTAGGGGGCTCCGGAAGCGTGCATCGCCCGGATGGCTGCTCACCGGCCCCAGGGGGTGCGGGCCCAGGGCGTCGTGGCCCAGGGCGTGGCCGGACCGGCCGATGGGGCGACGCTTCGCGGCACTGATGCCCCGAAGGGGTTTGGCCCCGGCCCGAGTGGATAGGGATAGCCGCCGCCGTAGACCGTGATGCCCGGCCGGCCGGGCACCTCGGGCCTGACCGGCACGCCCACCGCGAGGTTGCTGAAGTAGGTGGTGCGGCGGCCCTGCCCGGCCACGAGGCCGTTGTTGTAGAGCGTCAGATTGCCGACCCGCTGCCCCACCAAGCCATTGTTGAAATACTCGGTTCGCCCCACCCGCTGGGCCACGAGACCGTTGGCGTAGAACGTGTTGCGACCCACCGAGACGCTATTGCCTCCCCAGTTACCGGTCCCGAAACCCTGCTCGGCGGCTCCCGGCGCCGGCAGGCCGGCGGCGATCAGGACAGCCAGGGTCATCACGGCGCGACGAGGCATCGGCAAACCCACCTGGAGACTGGCGGACGGGGCATTCACCCAACCATACCCTGCCGCCACGGGCCATGCCGGCCGCGGCCGGTCGGTAGACTCGCTATCCGGTTCCCGCCCCCTTTTTGGAGCCTCCGCCCGCCGATGCCGTTCCTCGCCGCCGACTTCCTGCTCTCGAGCGACCCTGCCCGCGACCTCTACCACCGCGTGGCGGCTGCCCAGCCGATCATCGACTATCACTGCCATCTCTCGCCCAAGGACATCGCCGAGGACCGCCAGTTCGCCAACCTCCACGAGGCCTGGCTCGAGGGCGACCACTACAAGTGGCGGGCCATGCGGGCCGACGGCGTCGCCGAAGACCTGATCACGGGGGCCGCTCCGCCGCTCGAAAAGTTTCGGGCCTGGGCTCGGACGGTGCCCCACACGCTCCGCAATCCGCTCTTTCACTGGACCCACCTCGAGCTCGCCCGGCACTTCGGGGTCGAGGCGCTGCTCGAGGAGTCATCGGCCGATTCGATCTGGGCTGAGGCCAATCGACAGCTCGCCACCGCCGACCTCTCGGCCCGGGGGATCCTCCGGCGGTTCAAGGTGGACTTCGTCGGGACTACCGACGACCCGGCCGACCCGCTCGACTGGCATGCGAAGATCGCGGCCTCGGGCTGCCCAACCCGGGTCGTGCCCACCTTCCGGCCCGACGCGGCGCTCAAGGTCAGCCAGCCCGACCGCGTGCAGGCCTGGGCCCGCCGGCTCGCCGACATCTCGGGCGGTGCCACCGACACCTTCCCCGGCCTGCTCGCGGCGCTGGAAAAGCGGCACGCCGACTTTGGCCGGGCCGGCTGCCGGGCCACCGACCACGGCCTCGAATCCCTCGCCGACACCGACTGCACCGACGCCGAGGCGGCGACGATCTGGCAGCGGGCCATGGCGGGCACGGCCGCCACTCGCGCGGAGGCCGACCGCTTCGCCATCCGGATCATGCTCCACGTCGCCCGGCTCAACCACACGGGCGGCTGGGTGACCCAGCTGCACCTCGGGCCCTTTCGCGACCCCAACCCGCTGCTCGCCCGGAAGCTCGGCGCCGACGCCGGCTGCGACACGATCGGCGACGCCCGCCAGGGGCCCGGGCTCGTGCGGTTTTTGGGCACACTCGCCGCCGAAAATGAGCTTGGTCGCACGATCCTCTACAACATCAATCCCGCCGACAACGCGCTCTTCGCCGCACTGCCGGGATCGTTCCAAGACGGCGTCACGCCCGGCAAGATCCAGTGGGGCAGCGGCTGGTGGTTCCTCGACCAGGAGCGGGGCATGCGGGAGCAGATGAACATGCTCTCCGACATGGGGCTGTTGGCCCGGTTCGTGGGCATGGTGACCGACTCGCGGTCGTTCCTCTCCTATCCGCGGCACGAATACTTCCGCCGAATCCTCTGCGACCTCGTGGGGAGCGACGTGGCCACGGGCCGGCTGCCCGACCGCCGCGACTGGCTCGATGAGCTCGTGACGGCTGTCTGCTCGGGCAACGCCCGGGCGGCCCTTGGGCTCGACACGTCCGCGGCCTGACGAACCACCCATGAAGCCCTCCCGCCCCGGCCGCTCGCTGTTCCGCCTGCTCGTGCTGCCGCTGGTGGGGCTCGTGCTGGCGGCGGTAGTGGCCAACGTGGCCTTCGCCGCGTTCCTCGCCGCCCGGCGGGCGTTCGAGGCCGCAGAGGCCCAGCAGCGGCGGGTCGCGGCTGCGCTCGAGTCGTCACGGGTGGCCTTCTCGCCGCAGGTGCTCGAAACACTGAAACAGCTCACGGGCTCCGAGTTCCTGGTCTGGAACGCCGCCACGGGCACGGCCGGCCTGACGACGCTCCCGGCCGACGTGCTCGCCCGGCACGATCCGGCCGGAATCGCCGCGGCCGGCGGCGGCAACATCCTGCTCGACGGCCGCCGCTACCACGTGGGCACAGCAAGGTCCCGCGGCGTCCGCCCCGAGACAGTGCTGGTGCTCACGCCCGTCTCGAGCCTGGTGCGCACCACGGTCGAGGCGATCTGGCCGGTGCTGGCGGTGGCGGCGGCGACCCTCGCGGTGCTCGTGCCCCTGGGCCTCGTGGCCACGGCCCGGCTGGCCCGCCGGATCGTGGCCGTGGAGCGACACGTGGCCACGATCGCGGCCGGTCGCTTCGGGGAGAAGCTCGTTGACGTGGCCGCCGTCGGCGAGGCGGCCCACGACGACATCGGCCGGCTCGTCGCCGGCGTCAACCACCTGAGCGGCACGCTCGCCCAGCTCCGCACGAACCTCGTGGCCGGCGAGCGGCAGCGGCTCTTGGGTCAGCTCGCCGCCGGCTTCGCCCATGAGCTGCGAAACGCCGTCACCGGCGCCCGGCTCGCCATCGACCTCCATCGGCGCCGCTGCCCGGCCGCGGCCGACAACCCCGACGAGAGCCTCACGGTGGCCACGCGGCAGCTCGACATTCTCGAGGAGGAAGTTCGGGGGCTGTTGGCCCTGGGCCGGCCCGGCGAGTCGGTCACCGGCCCGGTGGACGTGGCGGCGCTCGTGGCCGAGGTGAAGGATCTCACCGGGCCGCGTTCTGAGCACGCCGGCGTGAGGCTCGAAGCCGTGCCGCCGGCCAGCCCGCCGCCGCTCACGGGCCGCCGCGAAGCGCTCCGGGCGGCGCTCGTGAACCTCGCCTTGAATGCGATCGACGCCGTCGGCCGCGACGGCCGTGTGAGGATTGAAACCCGTCTCGCCGATGGATTCCTCGAGTTGGCGGTCGAGGACGATGGGCCCGGCCCCCCGGCGGAACTGGCCGAGTCGCTGACCGAGCCGTTCGTGACCGGCAAGCAGGAGGGCATCGGCCTGGGGCTGGCCGTCGCCAAGGCGGTGGCCGAGGAGCACGGCGGTAAACTGTCGTGGAGCCGCCAGCCCGGTCGGACGCGGTTCGTGATCGCCCTGCCGCTGCCGACCGGCCATCACTCCCACCAGGACCGCGAGCCGTGAGCCGGATCCTTGTTGTCGACGACGAGCCGGCCATCGGCTGGAGCCTGAAGGAGCTCCTCTCGGACGAGGGCCACGAGGTGGCCGTCGCGGCCGACATTCCGCGGGCGGTGGCGGCGGCCGAAGCGGCCGCCCCCGACGCGATCCTGCTGGACGTTCGGCTCGGCGACCAGGATGGCATCCGCTCGCTGCCGGAGATTCGCGCGGCTGCCGGCGCCGTGCCGGTGGTCGTGATGACGGCCTTCGGCGATCTCGACACCGCCGTGCGGGCCGTGCATGCCGGGGCGTTCGACTATCTCGTCAAGCCGTTCGACCTCGAGCGGGTCTCGGACGTGGTGGCCCGGGCGCTCGCCGACCGCGAGCCGCAATCAAGCCCACCCGTCGAGCCGCCGCCAGCCTCCGAACTGATCGGCTCGTCGCCGCCGATGCAGGAGGTGTTCAAGCAGGTGGCGCTGGTGGCGGCGAGCGACCTGCCGGTGCTCGTGACCGGCCTGACCGGCAGCGGCAAGGAGGTCGTGGCCCGGGCGATCCACGCCCACTCGGCCCGCCGCGACAAGCCGCTGGTGACCACGAATCTCGCGGCCTTGGCGCCGGGCGTGATCGAGAGCGAACTGTTCGGCCATGCGGCCGGCTCGTTCACCGGCGCCGCGGCCGCCCGGCCCGGCCTCTTCGAGCTGGCCGACGGCGGCACGATTTTCTTGGATGAGATCGGCGAGGCGCCGCTGGAGGTGCAGGTAAAACTTCTGCGGGTGCTGGAGGGGGGCGAGGTCGCCCGCGTCGGCGAGGCCGCCGCCCGGCCGGTGAACGTCCGCGTGATCGCCGCGACCAACCGTGACTTGGGCGGAATGCTTGCAGCCGGGTCGTTCCGGGCAGATCTCTTTCATCGGCTCAACGTCTTCCCGATCACGATGCCCTCGCTCGCCGAACGGCCCGCCGACATCGAGGCCTTGGCCCGCCACTTCCTCGCCCGCCATGCCGTCGGTCGGCCGCTCCCGGGCATGGCGCCAGAGTTTCTCGCCGCCCTCCGCGGCCGAGACTGGCCGGGCAACGTCCGCGAGCTCAAGCATGCGATCGAGTATGCGGCCGTCGTGGCCCGCGGCGGCACGCTGCGCGCGGAGCATCTGCCCAAGCAGGAGCCGATCACCGCCGGAGCGGCGCGGTCGGACCTGGCCGCGGCCGCCGCGCGGGTGAGCGCCACCGTCAAGGAGTGGTCGGCGGCGGCCCGCCGCGAGCTCGCCGGGCTCCCCGAACCCGACCTCCATCACCGTGCCGTCCAGCTCATCGAGGGCACGCTCCTGCGGGAGGCGCTCGCCCACACCGGCGGCAACCGCACGGCGGCCGCCAAACTCCTCGGGCTCGACCGGGCCACGCTTCGCACCAAGCTCAAGTCGCTCGGGATCGACGACTGACGACGGGGTCAGGCAACCCCGAGCCACGCGCACCAGGTGGCGAAAAGTTCGCCGGCAGTCGCGGGAAGATTCGCCGGCGGGCGTGGTGATCGCAGGGGCTATCCTCGCGAATACCCTCGGGGTGCCAGGCCATGCTTCGATTTCGCCGTTCTGTGCCGGCTCATGGGTTCACCCTGGTCGAACTGCTCGTGGTGATCGCGATCATCGCCACGCTCGTCGGCCTGCTCCTGCCGGCCGTGCAGGGTGCCCGCGAGGCGGCACGGCGCACCCAGTGCTTGAACAACCTCAAGCAGATGGGCTTGGCTCTCCACCTTTTTCACGAGACCAACCGACGACTACCGCCGGCCTTCGCCACCAAGGAGACCCCTGGGAACGTCAACTGGCGTTCGCTGCCGCAGACGCCCGGCTTCTTCGAGCCAGGCTGGAGTTTTTTCGTCTCGATCCTGCCATTCATCGAGGAGGACGCCCTCTTCAAACAGTTGAATCTCTCGCTGCCGATCATGGACCCGGCCAACGTCGCGGCCCGCAGCCAAGCCGCGCTCGTGTCGCTCTACGTCTGCCCCAGCGACACCGGCCCCCGGCTGGTCGATGTCCGGGACTTCGGTCCGTCGAGTTCCGCGGTCGCCCTGTCGGGCGACGGGACCGTGATCACCCAAGCCCCGGTCTCCTCCTACGCCGGCCTGATCGGAACCAATGATCATGAACACAACGGGGCCTTCGACGGCGTCTTCTTCCGCAATGGCCGGCTCAAGCTCGGCCAGATCAGCGACGGCACATCGAAGACGATCTGCATCGGGGAACGGATGAGCCGCATGGCCGAGGCCACCTGGCTCGGCAGCATCACCGGCAGCGAGGTCGTCCACGCGGACGGCTGGTGGCAGCGACTGGGCTATCCCACCCGGTCCCACAACTACCGTCCGGCGAACTGCCAAATCACCTGCCACATCCGCTCGAGCGGGCCAAACCTGCCGACCAACAGCCCGAGCGGGTTCTTTTCCCCGCACACCGGCGGCTGCAATTTCCTCAACGTCGACACATCGGTCCGCCTGATCTCCGACGACGTGGACCTGACGATTTTTCGGGCCTTGGCGACTCGGGCCGGCGGCGAGGCGGTCGCGGTGCCATGACCCGCTCGGCCGCCGACCGGGGCCGCGCCCGGCCGGGGCCGATCTGGTAGCGTGTCGTTGACCGGTCCGGAGGCTCGTGAGTGCCACGAGCGAACGCCCGGCCAGACACCCCTCTGTTCTCGGAGACATGTGATGGACATCCTCGGTGAGATTCTCAAGCAGGTGATCGCAGGCGCCTCCCAGCCCCAGCCCCAGGCCCCGCAGCGGCAGCAGCCCCAGAGCCGGCCCGCCCAGCCGCCCCCCGGCATGCCCTCGGCCGACGACCTGAACGACATCCTCGGCCAGATCTTCGGCGGCGGCACGGCCCAGCGGCTCCCCGACGTCGTCAAGCAGTTCGAGGAGAAAGGGATGCGGGATCAGGTCGATTCGTGGGTCCGCACCGGCCCCAACAAGCCGGTCGAGCGGCGGCAGATCGAGGACGCCTTCGGCACCCGTGAGCTCGAGGAACTCGCCCGCCGCCGCGGCGTCGATCGCGACCAGCTCGCCGAGGTACTCGCCAAGTACATTCCTCGGATCATCGACGAGCTGACGCCGGCCGGTCAGCTGCCCAGGCGCTGAAGCAAGCACGCTGCACGAGCGCGCCGCATCGAGGGGGCTGTCTCCGACCGGGGGACAGCCCCCTTTTCTCATCGTCGCGCCGCACGTCCCGCACAGCCGGCACGGCATGACTTTCCCGCCGGGTTTGTGCAGCCGCCGCGGGCGGTCGTCGATATGCACTCTCGGGCCGGTCGTCACCGGCTCCGCGGTTTTTGCCGGTGGCCATTCGCCGCCCCAGCGTGCCCGCGTCGCCCCGCCCTCGTTTCCCGGTCTGCCCCCGAGAGCCCGTCCATGCCCACGCCCCCGCGTCGCAAAAAAGCCACCGCCGTCCAAAACCCGCTCGAGACCTATCTGCGGGACATCAACGAGACGGCCCTGCTCACGGCCGACGACGAGAAGCGGCTGGCCGGCGCGATCCGCGGCGGCGATCCGCTGGCCCGGGACCACATGGTGCGAGCCAACCTCCGGCTCGTGGTTAACATCGCCCGCGGCTACGCCAACCGCGGCCTGCCGCTGCCTGACCTGATCGAGGAGGGCAACCTCGGCCTGTTGCGGGCCGTCGAGGGCTTCGACCCCACGATGGGCACCCGGTTCAGCACCTACGCCAGTTACTGGATCAAGCAGTCGATCAAGCGGGCGCTGATCAACTCCGGCAAGACGATCCGGATCCCGGCCTACATGGTCGAGCTGCTCTCCAAGTGGCGGCGGGCCACGCTCCGGCTCTCCGAGGCCCTCGGCCGCACGCCCACGCCGGAAGAGGTGGCCCGGATGCTGGGCCTGGCCCGCAAGAAGCTGCCGATCATCAAGAAGGCGATCCACGTCCACCAGGCGGCGCCCCACAGCGAGCCCACCGAGGGGGGCTGGTCGCTCGGGGAACTCGTGATGGACGAGAACACCCGCTGCCCCGCCGAGGTGATGCTCGACGAGGACACGCTCCGGCACGTGCTCCGGCGGATCGACGAGCTCGACGAGCGGGCCGGCAAGATCATCAAACTCCGGTTCGGAATCGGGGGGGGCGAGCCGATGACGCTCAAGGAGATCGGCGCCGTCTTGGGCCTGACCCGCGAGCGGGTGCGGCAGATCGAGAGCGAGACGCTCGCCAGCCTGGCCCTCGAACTCGACGCCGCTCCGCGGGCCAGCGTCCGCCTCCGCCGCGGCGCCTGAGCCGCTGGCCGCGTCAGCCACCGTCAGCCGCCCCGGAGCCGCCCGCCATGGACCTCGCCCACCTGATCCGCCCAGTGCCGGACTTCCCGAAGCCGGGAATCCTGTTTCGCGACATCACGCCCCTGTTGGCCGACGCCGCCGGCTTCGCCGAGGCGATCCGCCGGCTGGCCGAGCCGTGGCGCGGAGAGCCGCTCGACGCGATCGCCGCGGTCGAGGCCCGCGGCTTCCTGTTCGCCGGCCCCCTGGCCCTGGAGCTGGACCTGGGCGTGATCCCGGTCCGCAAGCCGGGCAAGCTGCCGGCCGACACGATCTCTCACGCCTACGACCTCGAGTACGGCCGCGACACGCTCGAGATGCACTCGGGCATGCTCGCCCAGGCTGCCCGGGTGCTCGTGGTGGACGACGTGCTCGCCACCGGCGGCACGGCCGCGGCCTGCATGCGGCTCGTCGAGGCCGCCGGCGGGGTGGTGGCGGGGGCCGCCTTCCTGGTGGAGATCGAGCCCCTCGGTGGCCGGGAACGGCTCGCCCCCCACCGCGTGGAAGCGGTCCTACACTATTAGGGCCATGCCCGAGCCCCGTTCCCGCGTCGTCGTCGCCATGAGTGGAGGCGTCGATTCGAGCGTGGCCGCGGCCCTGCTCGTCGAGCAGGGCTACGACTGCGTCGGCGTGTTCATGCGACACGCTGCCCCGGCCCTGCCGG
>JBIIYH010000064.1:0-12888 GCA_044346905.1 Pirellulales bacterium | reverse complement strand
CCCCGTTCCCGCGTCGTCGTCGCCATGAGTGGAGGCGTCGATTCGAGCGTGGCCGCGGCCCTGCTCGTCGAGCAGGGCTACGACTGCGTCGGCGTGTTCATGCGACACGCTGCCCCGGCCCTGCCGGCGACCGGTGGCGGTTCTGGGCCGCTTCCGGTCGTGGACTCCCGGCCGGGGCACCAGGGCTGCTGCAGCGCCGCCGACGCGCTCGACGCCCGCCGCGTGGCCGACCGGCTGGGCATCCCCCTCTACCCGCTCGACCTGACAGCCGACTTCGACCGGATCATCGCCGACTTCACCGCCGAGTATGGTCGCGGACGAACCCCCAACCCCTGCGTGCGGTGCAACGCCTGGCTCAAGTTCGGTCGGCTGTTCGAGCATGCCGCCGCGATCGGCGCGAGCCACGTGGCCACGGGGCACTACGCCCGGCTGGACCACGGCCCCGATGGTGAACCGATCCTCCGCCGCGGTCTCGACGCCGATCGCGACCAGTCGTACGTGCTCTTCGACATCGAGCGGGAGCGGCTCGGGAGAATGCTCCTGCCGGTCGGCGGGCTCTCCAAGGCCGCGGTGCGGGAGCGGGCCGCCGCCCTGGGCCTCGTGACGGCCGACAAGCCCGACAGCCAGGAGATCTGCTTCGTGCCGCCGGGTCGGCACGCCGAACTCGTGGCGGCACGGCTCGGCGGCTCGCGGGCCGGCGAGATCGTCGATGTCGCCGGGCGGGTGCTGGGGCGGCACGACGGCATCGAGCACTTCACCGTCGGCCAGCGGCGGGGCCTGGGTATCGCGACCGGCGAAGCCCTGCACGTGATCCGGCTCGAGGCCGACACCAACCGGGTCGTGGTCGGGTCGCGGGCGGCGGTGCCGGAAACGGAACTCGTCGCGGCGGAGGTCCGCTGGCTCGTGGAGCCGCCGGCCGGGCCAATCGCCTGCGAGGTGCAGTGCCGGGCCCAGCGGTCGGCCGCCCCGGCGGTGGTCACGCCACTTCCCGGCGGCCGCTTCCAGGCCCGGTTCACCGGAGGCCCCGAGGCGAGTCCGGGGCCGATCTCGCCGGGCCAGCCGGCCGTGGTCTACCTGGGCGACCGGCTGCTCGGCGGCGGCTGGATCGAGGCCTGACGGACCGCATCCTCGCGGGAAACGGCGTAATTTCCCCGGCGCCGTTCCGCGAACTACGCTTTTCGGAGAGTCCCTCCCGGAGCTTCGCCCCATGCCCGACCAGCCCGCCCTCGTGTTCGCCGCCGCCGTCCTGTTGGGCATCGTCGCGCTGACGATGCTGCTCTTGATCGTCAGCTACGGCCAGCTCTGGTTCCAGGCCTACTGGTCGAAGGCGCGGGTGACGTTCTTCGAGCTGTTGGGCATGAGCCTCCGCAAGGTCAACGCCCGCACGATCGTGCAGGCCAGGATCATGGCCGCCCAGGCCGGCCTGGGCGACATCACCTCCCGCAAGCTCGAGGCCCACTCCTTGGCCGGCGGCGACGTGCCCCGTGTGATCCGGGCCCTGATCGCCGCCCAGCGGGCCGACCTCGACCTCGACTTCGACCGGGCCTGCGCCATCGACCTGGCCGGCCGCGACGTGCTCGACGCGGTGCAGACGAGCGTCAACCCCAAGGTCATCGACTGCCCCGATACGGCCAGCGGCAAAACGACGCTCTCGGCCGTCGCGAAGAACGGCGTCGAGCTCAAGATCCGGGCCCGGGTGACGGTGCGGACCAACCTCCAGCAGCTGATCGGCGGCGCCACCGAGGAGACGATCATCGCCCGCGTCGGCGAGGGGATCATCACCTCGATCGGCTCGGCCGAGAGCCACTTCAAGGTGATGGAGCATCCCGACACGATCTCCAAGGCCGTGCTCCAGCGGGGGCTCGACGCCCAGACCGCGTTCCAGATCGTCTCGATCGACATCGCCGACATCGAGGTGGGAGAAAACATCGGGGCCCGGCTCCAGGCCGACCAGGCCGAGGCCGACACCCGCGTGGCCCGAGCCAAGGCCGAGGAGCGGCGGAGCGTGGCGATCGCCCGCGAGCAGGAGATGAAGGCCTCGGTCTCGGAGAACCGCGCCCGGCTCCTCGAGGCGGAGTCACTCGTTCCCAAGAGCATCGGCGAGGCCTATCGGGCCGGCCGACTCGAACGGGCCGGCGGGGCCACCGGACCGGCCTGAGCCGCCGGCCTCCTGGCTTGCCCAGCCCTTCCAAAGCGGCGCTCCCGGCCCACCGCGACGACCCCCATTCGTCACAACCGGGGGAATTTGGCCAAACCTTGGCGGCCCCGCCTGCCGATGGAACATCTTGGAAGTCGGCGATCGTCAGGATGACGGCCGACCCAGGATGGGTTTCGAGCCCGCCGGCTTCCCTGAGAGTCCCACGGCAAGGGAGTGAATGCCATGGCGATGCGACGCTTGCGTCTCTACACCGAACCGGAGGGTGAGTCGGTGGCCTGTGCCACGCTCCCTCTGGCCCCGACGGGCGTCCGCGTGCCGCTCGGAGAGGTTCTGCCCCTCCTGGCCGACGCGGTCGCCAGCGACCGGACCTGGCTCAAGGACTTCGCCGACGAGGAGATCGCCGTCTCGTCCGACCTCTACGACGTCCTCCAGGCCTACCGGCACTTCCGCCGACCCGGCGCCTGAGCGGGCCTCCACATTTCGGCATCCCGGGGGTTTCCGCGGGGTGGTCGGTGCGGCCTTTCGATTCCGGGAATCAATCCCGGGAGCGACCCGACGTCACCCCCCCTCGAAGAGATCCCGATCCTGGGATGAATGATCCCCCTTGATGGAGGATCTGCGGCGAAGCATACTTCGCCGTCATGTCGCTCCAGCTCAATCTCGCCGATCTCGGCCGCCGGGTCCGGGCCGCCCGAGTGGCCCGCCGGCTCACGCTCGAGCAGGTCGTCTCCCGCACCGAGTTCACGGTGAGCTGGCTGTCAAAGGTCGAAAACGGCCTGCTCGCCCCGTCGCTGGAGGGGCTCGTGCGACTGGCCGAGGTGCTCGAGTGCGGCGTCGAGCAGTTCGTCGTCGGTTTGTCGGTTCCCCCGCGGGTGGTGATCGATCGCCGGGGGGATGGCCGCTCGGCCGCCGGCAGGGGCGGCTTGGTGGTGGAGCGGCTGGCCGAACAGTGGCGGGAGCGGGCCATGGAGCCGGCGATCCTGCACCTGTCCGCGACGGGCAATCGCAAGAATCCCGCCCACCACGACGGCGAGCGGTTCCTGCACGTGCTCGCCGGGGCGGTGAAGATCGGCTACGGCGAGGAGCTGATCGTGCTCGAAACCGGAGACAGCGCCTATCTCGATGCCTCGCTGCCGCACACGCTGATCCCGGCCGATGGAGCGGCGGCCCGTGTCCTGAGCGTGTCCTTCGAGCCGGCCCGCAACGGTAACCGCCCCGCCGCGGCCTCGGGCGGCGGCACGAACGCCCGCGCAACGCCTCACCCCCGTCCCCGGCGGGGCTGATGCTCCCGGGGGCCGCGGCGGGCTACACTCGAGGGACTCGGTGGGGCGAGTGGCCCCAGCGGCGTTGCCATTCCCAGCGAGGCGTCGATGCTCCCACACCTCTCCCGCCGTGATCTGCTCGAACACGCCCTGACGGCCGCGGCCGCGAGCCTCGCCTGCCTGCCGCCGGCCCGGGTCCGAGCCGAGCGACCCGCCGCCGCCGGGCCGAACGACCGCCTGCGGGTCGCCGTCGTGGGCACCACCAACCGGGGCGGCAGCCACATCGGCGGCTGGCTCGCCAATCCCGAGACCGAACTCGCGGCGATCTGCGACTGCGACCCAGCCGCTTTCGGCAAGTACGAGAAGCGGTTCGCCGACCTGCCGCGGAAGCCCGAGTTCGAGCAGGACTTCCGCCGTCTCCTCGAGCGGGACGACATCGACGTCATCTCGATCGCCACGCCCAACCACTGGCACGCCCTGATGACGATCTGGGCGATGCAGGCCGGCAAGGATGTCTACGTGGAGAAGCCCTGCAGCCACAACGTGCTCGAGGGGCGGGTGATGGTGGATTGGGCGCGGAAGCTCGGCCGGATCTGCCAGATGGGGGCTCAGAGCCGGAGCAACCCGGGGATGCGGCAGGCGGTGGAGTTCGTGACCAGCGGCAAGCTCGGGCCGGTCAAGCTGGCCCACGCGCTCTGCTACAAGCGGCGGCCGAGCATCGGCCTGGTCGACACGCCGGCGCCGATTCCCCCGGGCCTCGACTTCGACCTCTGGGCCGGCCCCGCTCCGGCCGAGGTGCCGATCCGCAAGAAGCTTCACTACGACTGGCACTGGGATCACCGCACCGGCAACGGCGACCTGGGCAACCAGAATCCCCACGAGCTCGACAAGGCCCGCTGGGGCCTGGGCAAGCATAATCTGCCGCGCCGGGTCGTGAGCCTCGGGGGCCGGCTGGGCTACATCGACAACGGCGACGTGGCCAACAGCCAGGTGACGATCTACCAATGGGACGACTGCCTCCTCGTCTCGGACGTGCGGGGCCTCGAGATCAAGACCCCGGAGACCTTCGGCCTGGCGGCCGGCCGCCTCGGCGTGGCCAACATCTGGTGGGGCACCGAGGGCTACGTGGTGGCCCCCAACTACGCCTCCGGCGTGGCCTTCGACTACGACGGGCACGAGCTCGGCAAATGGTCCGGGGGCAGCGACCAGCACCACTACGACAACTTCGTCAAGGCGGTGAAGAGCCGGCGGCGGGAGGATCTCAACCTCGAGATCGAGGAGGGCCACCTCTCGAGCGCGCTGGCCCACCTGGGCAACGTCTCCTGGACCCTCGGCGAGGTCGTCGAGCCCGGTACCCGCCCGAGCCTGGCGGCCGACGACGAGCGGGTGGAGCACTCGCTCGAAAGCTTCGAGGCACATCTGGCCGCCAACGGCGTGAACTTCACCGAGACCACGCTCAGGCTCGGCCGCACGCTCGCCATCGACCCCGTGACCGAGACTGCGGACGACGCCGAGGCCAACCGGCTCTTCACCCGCGAGTATCGCAAGGGCTACGAACTGCCGCGGGTGTGACGGCTCACCCGTCCACCGGATGCTCCGGCGTCGGCAGGAGCAGCTGCCAAAACTCCAGGTCCAGCCAGCGGCCGAACTTGAAGCCGGCCTCGCGGACGGTGCCGCAGCAGCGGAACCCGAGCGAGCTGTGCAGGGCGATGCTCGCCACGTTGGTCGCGTCGATGCCGGCGATCAGCATGTGAAGATCCTTGTTCTTCGCCTCCCCGATGATCGCCTGCATCAACTGCCGGCCCACTCCTTCGCCCCGAAACTGCTCGGCCACGTAGACCGAATGCTCCGCGGAATACTTGTAGGCGGCCCGCGGCCGGAATGGCCCCCAGGTGGCGAAGCCGGCGAGCACCCCCGGCTCCCACTCGATCCCGATCACCGGGATCCCGCCTTGCTCACGGACGGTGAACCACTCCCGCATGCTCTCGTCGGTGCGGGGCGCATACTCGTAGAGCGCGGTCGTGTTGAGGATCGCGTCGTTCAGGATCTCGCGGATTACCGGCAGGTGCTCCGGCGTGCAGCGGATCACGCCGCGCTGCTGGGGGCATTTCTGGGGGACGGGCTTCTTGCGGGGCATGGCGGGAGCCGTCTAGCGACGGGCGGGGGCGGGAGGCGGCGTGAGGAGCGAGACCACGACGAGCACGAGGAATCCGAGCGGGATCGTGACCAGGCCCGGCTGGCTGAAGGGCATGGGCGCGAGGCTGCCGGGCAGGCCGTAGACCTTCTCGAAGGTGTCGGCCGAGAGCAGGATCCAGCCCAGCGACGCGACCATACCCACGGTGACGGCCGCGATGATCCCCTGCTTGGTGGTCCGCGGCCAGAAGAGCAGCATCACCAGCGCCGGCAGGTTGGCGCTGGCCGCGATGTTGAAGGCCCAGCCCACCAGGAAGCCGACGTTGAACCCCTTGAACAGGATCCCCAGGGCCATCGCCACGATCCCCAGGGCCACCGCCGCCAGCTTCCCGACGCGGACCTTCTCGTGGTCGGTCATCCGCACCCCGCAGACGTTCTCCACGAGGTCGTGGGCCACGGCGCCGCTGCCGGCCATGATCAGGCCGCTCACCGTCCCCAGCACGGTCGTGAAGGCGATCGCCGAGATCACCGCGAACAGGGTCTCGCTGAACGACTTGGCCAGGAGCGGGGCGGCCATGTTGGTGTCGGTGGGATCGAGGCCGCCCGAGGTCATCGCCCCCAGCCCCAGGTAGAGCGTGAGCACGTAGAAGCCGCCGATCGCCGCGATCCCCACGACCGTGCTCTTGCGGGCCGCGGCGGCGTCCTTGACCGTGTAGTAGCGGATCAAAATATGCGGCAGGGAGGCGGTGCCACAAAAGAGCGCGAGCATCAGGCTCGCGAAGTCGAGCCGGCCCGCGAGGGTTTTGCCGGCGAGCCCCTTGAAGTAGCCCCCCGGCCGGAGCAACTCCGCGGCCGGCCGCTCCTTGGGCGTGAAGGTCGTGTGGGTGCCCTCGGCGTCGGTTCGCGTGGCCTGCTCCCAGGTGACGACCGTGGAGTCTTCGAGCGCGGCCAGGTAGGCGAGCGGGCCGAGCGGGCCGGTTGAGCGGGCGGCGCCGAATCGCTCGGGCAGCCGGGTGAGCGTGCCGACCGGCCGCAGGTCGTGGTCGGGGGCCTGTAATCGGCCGTCCACGAGCACCGTGCCGTCGGGCCGCACGGTGCGGACCTGCGGCGAGAGGTCCACCGCGCCAAAGCGGCCGGCGTTCACGGCCAGGCCTCGCTCGAGGATCAGCACCGTGAGCACTCCGCAGAAGAGCACGAGCAGCGAGCCCTTGATGAACTGCACCCAGGTGGTGCTCACCATCCCCGCCGTGACCACGATCATGGTCACGGCCACGCCCACGAGGATCACCCCGGCCCAGTGCGGCAGGCCCAACAGCGGCTTCACGAGCGTCCCGGCCCCGACCATCTGCGGGATCAGGTAAAAGACGCTCACCACGAGCGTCGAGATCGCCACGGCCAGCTTGATGCCTTTGCTGTCGAACCGGGCGTCGAGGGCGTCGGCGAAGGTGAACCTGCCCAGCGCCTTGATCGGTTCGGCGATCACGAACAGCGCCACCACCCAGCCGGCCAGGAAGCCGATCGAGTACAGAAAGCCGTCGTAGCCGTGGAAGGCGATCATCCCGCAGATGCCCAGAAATGACGCCGCCGAGAGGTAGTCGCCGGCGAAGGCGATGCCATTGACGGCCCAGTGCACCTGCCCGTGGGCGGCGTAGTAGCCCTGGGCCGTCTGCCCCTTGCGGCCCAGCCGGAAGGAGAGCCAGAGCACGCCGGCCACGAAGGCCGTGAAGATTCCGATCGCCAGCGGGGAGGTCTCATGGAGCATGGTCGAAGTGACTCCTAGCGGCCCGCCCGGGCGACCATGTACACGACGGAGAGCAGCACCGCCGCCAGGATCAGCCCCAGCCCGCAGGCGATCGCCAGGTTGACGCCGCCGAAGGGTCGCTCGGCCACGAGGTCCGGCCTGAGGAGCACGAGCGTGATGAACCCGCCATAGAGCAGCACGTAGAGGCCAAACAGGGCCAGTCCCAGCCGACTGGCCGGCGCAGCAGTCCGCGGCTCGTGCGACTCGCCCTCCTGCATCCGTCACCCTCCGCGAGAACCCGGCGGCTGCCGGAAGAGGCACAGGATACACACCCCGGCGGCAGCGGGCAGGCCACCCGCCGGACCGCGTCAGTTCACAGGCGCCGGGACCTGCTTCCGCTGCCGACCCTGCCGCTTGGCGGCGGGCGGCCAGGTCGGCCCCTCGGCCTCCACCTCGGCCTGGTAGGCCCGCAGCCGCGCCATCATCTCGGAGAGCCGCTCGGGCTCGCGGGCGGCCAGGTCGGTCCGCTCCGCCAGGTCGGTCGCCAGGTCGTAGAGTTCCGGGTTCTCGAGCGTCTCGTCCGCCACGATCTTCCAGTCCCCCTCCCGCCAGGCCAGCTTGCCGTCCCACCGCCAATACATCGGCACCGTTCGCTCGACGGGCCCGCCGGCGAGCGCCGGCAAGAGGTTCGCGCCGTCGAGCGTCACTCCCGCCGGCGGCTCGAGTCCCGCCGCTGCGAGCACCGTGGGAAAGAAGTCGCTCCCGATCACCGGCAGGTCGCTCGTGGCTCCCGGCTCGACCTTCCCGGGCCAGCGAACGATCCCCGGCACGCGGTGGCCCCCTTCGTACATCGACCGCTTGCGGCCCCGCAGCGGCCCGGCGAGTCCCCGGCCCGGCCCCTTGTCGCCCTCCCCCTCGGGCCCGTTGTCACTCGTGAAAAAGACGAGCGTGTCGTCGGCCACTCCCAGCTCGTCGAGGGCCTTCATGACCGTGCCAAAGGCATCGTCGAGTTGGGTGATGTTGGCCCGGTACGTTCGCTCCTCGGGGTCTGCGATCCCTGCATGCAGCTTCTCGTACCGCTCGGCTGACGCGATCGGGTAGTGCGGCTCGTGGGTCCAGACGGCGAGGAAGAACGGCTTGTCCGCGGCCCGCTTCTCCCGAAGCCAGGTCACCGCCTCCCTGGCGATGAACGGCGCGGAGTAGTCGTCCACCTTGCCGATCGCCGTGCCGTTGCGGACAAAGTTGGCCGGGAAAGCGTGGCTGGGGGCCGCGTTGTTCTGGGTGGCGAGCCACCAGCCGTAGCCGTGGGCGTCGGGCTGCGGCTGCTCGGGAGAGTTGAACTTGCCGTTCAGGTGCCACTTGCCGACATGGCAGGTGTCATACCCCGCCGCCCGCAAGAGCTTCGGGAGGGCGACCTCGCTCGTGCGGAGGTGGATCGGACTACCTTCCGGAATCCAAGTGACCACGCCGTTGCGGTAGGGCGTGCGGCCGGTGAGCAAGCTCGACCGGGATGGCGAGCAGACACTCGAGGCCGAATGGCAGTCGGTGAATCTCAGGCCCTCGGCGGCGAACCGGTCGAGGTTGGGCGTGATGGCGGCCGCGTTGCCGTAGCAGCCGAGTTCGCCGTAGCCGAGGTCGTCGGTGAGGAAGAGCACGATGTTCGGCCGCTCGGCGGCGGCCAAGGGGCCGGTCGCCAAGGCAAGCAGCAGGAGCCGGGCCAGGGTCTGGACGCGTTGCACCTTCATCGGGCGGTCTCCATCGCGGGCTGGTCGGAGAATCGATACGGGTCGTCGTGCCGCTCCATTTCGGCCAGCAGCAGGGCTTCGAGCGCGCGGCGATGTTCTGCGTGGGCCGGATCGTCGGCCAGATTCGTCTGGTGGGGGGCGGGCGAGCCGCGGGACACGGCCGTCACGGCCGGATCATGGTGCTCGGCCAGAAACTCCTCGGGATTCTCCCGCAGGTTGAAGAGCTGCGTCACCAGGCCGCCGGCCTGCGACTCGTACTTGATCAGCTTCCAGTCTCCCTGGCGGACGCAGCGAATACCGGGCTTCGCCCCGCCAGAGTAGGCGCCATAGAGCACGTCACGAACCGTGGACTTCTCACCGCTGAGCACCGGGAGAAAACTCCTGCCCTCGTTGGTGGCCGGCGGCGCGATGCCCGCGATGTCGCAGAGCGTGGCGAGCACGTCGGCCAGATACACGTTGCCGGGCGCCCGGCTGCCCGGCTTCACGCCGGGGCCGGCCACGATCACGGGCACCCTCCAGGTGGGCTCGTAGAGGTTCTGCTTGCCCTGCAGGCCGTGGCGGCCGATCGCCATCCCATGGTCGGCCGTGTAGACGATCCAGGTGTTGTCGAGTTCGCCCATGGCCCGGAGCTTGTCGAGCACCCGGCCGATTTGGATGTCGATGTTCTCGCTGCAGGCGTACTCGCGGCCGATCTCGTTCCTGATCGTGGCCTCGTCCCGCCGCTGCCAAACCCCGCTCACGGCCACCTCGTCGCGGACGTTCATGTCGGTGTTGTCGAAGGGATGCTTCGGGAGCCAGTTGGTCGGCAGCGGCGGCTGCTTCTCGTCGAGCCGCGGAGGCCGGGACTGGTCGGCGTGGTTCGTGGCCCCGTACTTCGCAAGTAGCTCGGGCGTGCCGTCGCGGGTGTCGTGCGGGTGGGAGAAGCCGTAGTAGATGAGGAAGGGATCGCCGTCGCCGCCCGCCTCGCGGGCGGCGAGGAAGTCGAGCACGCGGTCAGCGTGCCAGCCGCTGCCCCCTTCGGCCGTGCCCTCCCGCTTGGTGGCGTCGTGGCGGACGGTGAACCGTTTGTTGGCCCCCTCGTAGCTGTTGCCCTCCTTGCAGGTTCGCATCGTGTCGTAGCCAGCCGCGTTGAACACGGCGGCGAGCACGTGGTCCTCGATGTCGGCCGGGCAGCGGCGTTCGCCGGGGCCGATCGGCAGATGCCAGAGGGAGCGGCCGGTCATGATCATGTGCCGCGAGGGCGTGCAGACGGCGCCTGAGAACGAGCCCATGTGGTAGGCGGCGTCGAGCACGCAGCCGCGGGCCGCGAGCGAGTCGAGAACCGGGGTCTCGAGCCGGGAAGTCGGTTCGTAGGCCTTGAGATCGAACGGGCTCTGGTCGTCGGCCAGGATGAACAGGATGTTGGGCCGCTTCCCGGGCGTGGCCGCCGCGGGCCGCTCGGCCGCCGCCGGCTTTTCCCCGGCCCGCCGCGAGGCCGCGTCGGCGAAGGGCAGCGGCCAGTCGGGGTGCGGCACGTGCTCGCGGTCCATCAGGTCCGCGAGCCGCTGCACGATCTCGGGATGCTCCGCGGCGACGTCGGTGGTCTCGGATGGATCGGCAGCCAGGTCGAAGAGCTCGGTCGGCCGGGCCCGCTCCGGCTTGTGCGGCCCGGCCGCCCGCCGCACCGCCTTCCAGCGGCCGTCGGTGACGGCCTGCCATTTCCCTTCGGTCAGCTCGCGATAGAGGAACCGGTCGGCCGCTACCGCCGCTTTCCCCTCGAGCGCCGCCGCGAGGCTCACGCCATCGCCGCCAACCGGAATCCGGTCGTGCAGGCCGGCCAGATCGAGGAGCGTGGGCATCCAGTCCTCGAAGCCGGTCGGGGTGGCGAGTGTTTTGCCCGCGGGGATCTTTCCGGGCCATGCGATCGCCGTCGGCACCCGGAGGCCACCCTCGTAGGGCGAGCCTTTCCAGTCTCTCGAGGTGCCGTTGCTCTTCAAGCGTGCAGTGTCGATTCCACCAGTGCCCGGCCTGGTGGCACCGTTGTCGCTCGTGAACACGAAGATCGTGTCGTCGGTCAGGCCGAGCTCTTCGAGCAAGCCCACGATCCGGCCCACCTCCCGGTCCATGCGCGTGATCATCGCGGCGTAGGTGGAGAGCGGTCGGCGGCAGGGCACGTAGCCGCGGCCACCGAGGTAGGGCTCCTCGGGGGCGAAGTGTTTTTCATAGTCTGCCAGCGACGGCTCGTCGGCCGGCACCTGGAGCGCCAGGTGCGGCACGGTCGTGGGCACATAGAGGAAGAACGGCCGCGCGGCATGCTCGCGGATGAACGCCAGTTGCTTCTTGGCGATCAGGTCGGCCGAATACTGCTTTCCGCTGAACTTCTTGAAGGCCGCCTCGTCACCGGCTGACTCCGCCGCCACCGTACCGCCGCGGGCCACCTGCGGGTCGCCCGAGAGGGCGGCGTTGTCGAGCGGCACCCGCGCGCGGTTGTTCCAGAGGTGGCCAGGATAGAAGCTATGGGCCTGTGACTGGCAGTTGTAGCCGTAGAACGTATCGAATCCGGCGGCCACCGGGTCGGAATGGCTCCCGGGGCCACCCAGTCCCCACTTGCCGAATCCGCCGGTGACGTAACCTGCTTCGTGGAGGACTTTCGCGAGCGTGACGGTGCCGGGCGGCATCGGCGACTGTCCTTCGGGCTGCATCCCGCGGTTGCTCCGCACCACCGCATGCCCCGGGTGCTTACCCGTGAACAAGACGCAGCGGCTCGGCGCGCAGACGGCGTTGCCCGCCCAATGCCAACCGAGCCGCGTGCCACGGGCGAAGAGGGCGTCGATGTTGGGCGTCTGGATGTCCTTGCCGCCCAGCGCCCCGACATCCCCCGTGCCGAGATCGTCGCAGAGGAAGAACACGATGTTGGGGGGCCGCGGGTCCGGGGCGGCTGCGCGGGCAACCGGGAGCCTTGCTCCCTCGAGGCAGACGGCCGCCAGGATCGCGGCGAACAGCGGCCAGGCCTTCATTGCTGTATTCCTCAGAAACCGGGAATAAAAGGTCGTTCAGGGCGCGGCAGTGGCGGCGGGGCCGAACTGGGCCCGGAAGGCGACCTTGAAGGGATTTTCCTTCGGGCCGTCGAGGTTCTCGTTCACGAGATCCCCCTGCACGCTCGCCCACCAGGCGGCGTAGGCCTTGCCCAGCCGCGCGACCACCTCGGGATGATCGGCCGCGACGTTTTGCTTTTCGCCCGGATCGGCCGCGAGGTCGTAGAGTTCCCAGGCTTCGGGCCGGTTCTTCGTGTTCACCATCTGCCAGCGGCCCTCCCGGATGCGGCAGTTGCGGAGGGCACTCTCGGCGGCCTTACCCCGCTCCCAGCGGCCGACGTGCGTGACGAGCAGCCGGTCGGGCCACGCGGCCTCGGTGTCCTCCAAGAGCGGCAGGAGGCTCCGTCCCTCGACCTTCGCCGCGATCGTCGGCGGAATCGTCGCCCCGGCCAGCTCGCAGAGCGTGGGCAGGACGTCGATGTGCGCGGTGACCGCCGGCACGTCCACCCCCGCCGGCAACGTGCCAGGCCACCGCCAGAAGGCTGGCACCCGCGTGCCACCCCGATGGGGCGAGCCCTTGTGGCCCCGCATCCCGTCGTTGGCGACGGCGGCCCCGGCCGCCGTGCCGTTGTCGGTCGAGAACACCAGGAGTGTCTCCTCGGTGAGCCCCCACTCATCGAGCTTCGCGAGCAGCCGGCCCATGTTCGTGTCGATGTTCTCGATCATCCCGTAAAACCGCGCGATCGTGGCCCGCTGCTTGGGATCCTCGATGCCCGCCCGCTCGAGTGGCCCGAGGTACTTCTCGTCGCTGCCGGGCGGGCAGTCATAGGGTGAG